>NZ_CP014162.1:0-335556 GCF_001543205.1 Aerococcus urinaeequi | reverse complement strand
GTAAAGACAATATCGAATCTGTGACAAACTGTTATTCAAGATTAAGAACCGTTTTAAAAGATCCAGATTTAGTTGACGAAGCTGGTTTGAAAAATGAAACCCAAGCCAGTGGTGTGGTTAAGAAGGGGAACAATGTACAAGTTGTGTACGGGGTTCAAGTTGGTTCTGTCAGAAAAGCAGTCGACCAAGTACTAGGATTCGAATCAGAAGATTAAATAGAATGATTATAGGCATAAATGAGGAGCGAATAAAAATGAAAAAATTTTCAGTTGTTATTGCAGGTGGCGGAAGCACATTTACTCCAGGTATCGTGAGAATGTTGGTGGATAATCTTGACCGATTTCCATTAGAAAGACTTTATTTATATGACAATGATCAAGCGCGTCAAGCTATTCTCGGTGAAGCGATTGATATCATGCTAAAAGAAGAAGCGCCAGAAATTGAATTTGCTTACACAGACGAACCAAAGCTTGCCTTTACTGGTATGGATTTCTGTATGGCCCATATTCGGGTTGGGAAATATGCTATGCGTGAATTAGATGAGAAAATACCGTTAAAACACGATTTAGTGGGTCAAGAAACTTGTGGACCAGGTGGTATGGCGTACGGTATGCGTTCGATTGGTGGCATGATGGACTTGATTGATTTGATGGAAGAATACGCACCAGATTGCTGGATGTTGAACTATTCAAACCCTGCATCAATCGTGGCTGAAGCTTGCAGAGTATTACGTCCAACGTCTAAAGTCTTGAATATTTGTGATATGCCTGTGGGTACTTTACGCCGGATGTCGCAAATTTTAGGTATGACACCAGATGACCTTGAAGTCGATTACTTTGGTTTAAACCACTTTGGTTGGTGGACTTCTATTCGCGGTAAAGATGGTACTGACTACACCGAAGAAGTGAAAGCTTATGTGAAGGAAAATGGTTATCTTAATCAAGTAGAGATTGATACGCAACATACGGATCCTTCTTGGCAAGAAACCCATAAAAAAGCTAAAGACCTATTTGCGGTAGAACCACGCTTTTTACCAAATACTTACTTACAGTACTACTTATTCCCAGAAGATATGGTAGCGCACTCTAATAAAGACTATACCCGCGCTAATGAAGTAATGGATGGCCGTGAAAAAGAAGTCTTTGACACTGCAAGAAATATTATTAAAAATGGTACCGCTAAAGAAAATGGTTTCCATATTGATAGTCATGCGTCGTTTATTGTGGATTTAGCGCGTGCAATTGCTTTTAATACACACGAAAGAATGATTATGATCGTTGAAAATAATGGGGCAATTGCCAACTTCCCTGACGATGCAATGGTTGAAGTACCATGTATTATTGGTAGTAAGGGGCCAGAACCAATTACCCAAGGAAAGATTCCACAATTTGAACAAGCCTTAATGTTCCAACAATTAACATCTGAGAAGTTGTTAGTGGAAGGCTTTATTGAAGGCAGCTACCAAAAAGTATGGCAAGCTTATACATTATCTAGAACCATTCCGACAGCTACTAAAGCGCGAGAAGTGTTAGATGACTTAATTGAAGCAAATGGCGAATTTTGGCCAGAATTAAAATAGGAGTCATTTATGAAGATAACTGTAATTGGATTAGGCAAAATGGGTTTAGCTTTAGCTAAGCAACTAATGAAACAAGGACAGCATATTAACGGATTCGACTTGAATCCGTTAATTGTTGACCAATTAGATACCGATAAATGTCAGCTATTACCTGATGTAGCTGTCTTAGCGGATAATGCAGATAAGAATGTAGTGTTTTCTTTGCTGCCTTCTGGTGAACCAACCAAATCTACTATGCAAAATTTAAAAGATATCCTACACCCGAATGATATTGTTATTGATTTTTCAAATTCTTTTTATAAGGATTCTTTGGATAACTATGCTTTATTTAAAGAGCAGGGTATTCTATATTATGATTGCGGAATTTCAGGGGGCGTAGAAGGCGCATTATCTGGGGCTTGCATGATGGTAGGTGGACTTGGACCGTTGGATAAGCAAGTAAATGATATGTTGGCATCCCTTTGTGTGCCAGGTGGTTACCGTTTTTACCCTGAACCCGGTAGTGGCCACTATTTAAAAATGGTTCATAATGGGATTGAATATGGGATGATGCAGGCAATTGCTGAAGGTCTTCATTTACTAAATGCGCAAAGTCATTTTGCCTTTAAATTGGATGATGTAGTTGGTAATTGGTCTAGGGGATCTATTATTGAATCAGCCTTATTAGACAACATTTATGATGAATTGAATCAAGATGCCTTATTAGGAGATTTTCAACATAAAGTTGCTGCTTCAGGTGAAGCGAAATGGATGGTCAATGAAGCCCTAGCTGAAGAAGTCCCTACACCTGTAATTGCTTTATCATTGATGAATCGAAATGCGAGTCTACATGAAGTTTCTTTCTCGAATCAGGTCATTTCAGCTATGCGTTATCGATTTGGGGGGCATAAAGAATATTGATTACCTATATCGCGAGTATTGATGTTGGCACAACGAATACTAAAATCAATCTATTTACCCATAATTACCAATTAATCGATACTATTAAAGCTGGTTATCAGAGAATAAATAATCAAAACGATTTACATGAAATGGATTTTGAAGAAATTTGGCAAATTGTAAAAGATGGATTAAGACTTTTAATCAACCAATATGAAATAGAAGAGTTGGAAATCATCCTAACAACAGCTATGCATAGCGTGCAATTGTTGGATCAAGACTTTAATTTATTTGGACAAACAATTACCTGGGCGGATAGAAGAGGGTGTGAGTTGTTACCGCAATTATCCAAATCAGAAAAGGAAGAGGTCTATCAACGAACAGGGACACCGATACATTCGATGAATCCTTATATCAAGCTATTATCTATCTATAAACCAGATATGAAAATAGCTTCCATAAAAGATTTATTATTCTACCGTTTAACCGGCGAATGGTCTATTGATTTAAGTAACGCTTCAAGTTCAGGCTTACTGAATTTGGCTACATTAGTTTGGGATCAGGAATTATTAACACAGTTAGGCTTAAGTGTAGAAGATTTACCAAAGATTCGACCAGTCAATTATGTAGTGACAACTTTTCATAAATCATTACAAATTCCTATAAAAGTCATTATTGGAACATCTGATGGTGTTTCGTCTAACTATATTTTTAATGATTTAGACCATCATGCTGTACTTTCCATAGGTACTAGCCATGCGGTCCGTATAGTGGATGATTCACCATCTATCAATGTTACCTTAAATAATTTTTCATATGCCATAGATGCTAATCACTATCTTATTGGTTTAGCGAGTAATAATGGGGCGGATATTTTAGCTTGGGCATGTGATGTATTCAAGACGAATTTTGATGAATTAAATCAGATCTGTATCGATAGATCTGTTGACCAAGCAGTGTTTGTCCCCTATATTAACGGGGAACGAGCGCCTATTTGGCAAGATTCAGCTAGGGGTAGCTTGTTGAATTTGACTAGAAATGCTAGCCGAGAATCCATTTTATATGCCATTATATTAGGAATGTTATTCAATATAAAAGTGAATATAACTAATTTAGGAGACTTAGTATCCTTTGATAAACTTGGTTTAGTTGGTGGTGTTACACAAATGACTGGTTTAACACAGTTAATTGCCGATGTTTTGAATAAGGAGTTATATATTCCACAAATTGAAAATGCTGAAACTATGGGGACAATACATTTAGTGCATAATGTGTTATCTAAAGGAAAATATGCAGTGGTACAGCCCAATGTGGAAGCTACAAAGTTATTAGAAGTTTTATTTGCGCAGTATTTAAATGAATTGAATTAATATGCAATCATTTATCTCATTTCGGTTATGTTTGTGATTATGCTAAAATATAGACATAAAATGAATAAAGGGGTTTAATAATGAAGTTAATTTCATGGAATATTGATTCTTTAAATGTGGCCTTAACTGGTGCGTCTCCGCGTGCAGAATTATCACGTGAGGTTCTAAAGATGATTCGTGAACATCAACCAGATGTGATTGCGATTCAAGAAACGAAACTATCGGCAAAGGGTCCTACGAAAAAGCACCTTGAGATATTAGAAGCGAATGTGCCAGATTATGAGATTCAGTGGGTGTCTAGTGTTGAGCCTGCCCGTAAAGGATATGCTGGTACCATGTTCTTATATAAGAAAGATTACACGCCAGAAGTGACTTTCCCGCAAATTGGGGCACCAACGACGATGGATCACGAAGGTCGTATGATTACACTAGAATTCCCTGATTTTTATGTGACCAATGTTTATACACCAAATGCGGGATCTGCTTTAGCGCGTTTAGAAGACCGCCAAGCTTGGGATGTGCACTATGCAAACTATTTAGCGGACTTGGATGCAAAGAAACCAGTGATTGCTTGTGGTGATTTTAATGTCGCACATACGGAAATTGACTTGGCACACCCCAAAAATAATCATTTTTCAGCTGGTTTCACTGATGAAGAACGTGCTGGCTTTACTAACCTGTTAAACCGCGGTTTCACAGATACCTTCCGTCATATTCATGGCGACGTTGAAGGTGTTTATACTTGGTGGGCACAACGAGTGAAAACAAGCAAAATCAATAACTCTGGATGGAGAATTGATTATTGGTTGGTGAGTGACCGGATTGCAGACAAGGTCCAAAAATCTGAGGTATTAGATTCTGGTACCCGCCAAGACCATACACCGATTTTGTTAGAAATCGATATCTAATTTATTTGTATAATTAACCATTAGGCTGGGGTAGTGATACCTCAGCCTTTTTCTATACACATTTTTAATAAAATGCTAGCTTAATTAACTTGCTTAATGCCTTTTTGAATTTTACGTATCTTATTCTGGGCGTTTTTACCTGCGATTTTCTTTAACTTATCAGGACCAAAGACATAGTGTAAGATATTGGCGAAAAGTTGGTACATGGTATCTAGCTGGCCAAAGTTTTCATAGGCTTTAATGGGCTGGTAATCAGACTCACTCACCAAATATTTTTGATTTTCTTCAGTATCTGGGTTAAATTGTTGGCCTTGACCAAAGAAACTGAATTGGCTATAAAAGGCCACTTGATTAAAGAAACGTAGGTGTTGTTGGCGGAAGGTGGCATAAATACCCATTTTTTCTCTTAAATATTTGTTTTTTAGTTTGATTTTGTATTTGAAGTGGTTGTCTACTTCAATCCAGGTATCTTTCTTACACTGGGCATCCGCATAGTAGATTTGGATATTATGTAAGGCTAGGATGTGGTTGACGTCTTGTTCGTCATCAAACCGTTGGAAGGCAAATTTTCCCAAGGTAATAGGTAACCGCTTGTTAGAATCCAGAATGTGGCCATGGGATTGGTTGAGATAAGTTGCGAGAAAACCGTATTGGTCATGCCAATCTTTTAAAAGACTCATGGTATCCAACTGACTGATACCAAAGCTTTGATCTGTAAAGAGAATAATCGTCTTAAAGGGGAGTTTAAATTCAGATACATTGTATAATAGCGACATATTTTGGAGTAATTGATTAAATTGACGGGGCTCACCAAAGGTTGCTTTTTCAATTAACGTGTTGAGATAGTCTGGCCAATTGCATTTCGCTGGGACTGTTTCAAGTTTGTTATTATATGCTGTCATTTTCTACCACCTTTATACTTTTTGTTATCTTATTTATAACATTGTATTTATTTTTATGAAACCAAATAATTGCTAGGACTTGAAAATAGATTGTTTTATATTAAATAAATGATAATTTGACAGAAATTAGCGGTTTTGATTCAATGTTTTTATCTTTTAGGTGATAATTGCAATCAAAAATACCAGGCAATAAGCGTGGCGCGGACTTGCCTTTTCCTCAGTTATAAACGTATTTTAAGTTACCTGCAGGTGATGAAAAGATACTTTAAGCTCGTTTAGGGGAGGAAATTGCTTTTATGTTTGATCAGTATCGGTATCCGGAGTTGTTGGACCAGTATCATGGTGTGATTGTGCATGTCTTAAATCGGTATCATGTGGATGTGTATAAGTCTTATTACGATGATATTTACCAGTTGGCGCAGATTGCTTTATATCAAGCAGCGGAGGATTTTGATGGGGATCCGCTAAGTGAGGCTGACCGTTACCGGTTTGTGGCTTATGTGAAGCGGGTGATAGCTTGGCGGGTGTTGGATGAATTGCGTAAGCATACACGTCAGGGTGGTCAGGAATTTTCGACAGCGGATGACTGGGTGTTTGAGGATGGTTTAGGTGAGGGGCCAAGAATTGAGCTAACAGCTGATATTGAGCATTTCTTAGCTGAGGCGGCGAAAATATTAAAGCATCGTGATTTAGACTTTCTATACCAAGTGATTGCTTGTCAGGGGAAGACCAAGTTATTACTTGAAATTTATCCAATTTCCCGCCAAGCGATTTACAATAAGAAACGTCATTTGATGGACAAACTACAATCTATTCGCCATTTATTGGTGGGTTAGGAGACAAGATGAAATCAACAACATTTAAAGAATATAAAGGCCTTTTAATTGCATTTGGACATGGAAATGGGGACCCAGGCGCCGTATCTGGGCAATTTACTGAGGCAGAAATGGTACGGAAGTTAAAACCCTATATTGAAAAATGGGCTAAAGCAGCTGGCATCAAAGTGGCTTTCTATATGGACAATCTTTACCAACATGCAACAGATATGAAGACCTATGCGGATTGGGTGGTGGTTGAAGTACATATGGATGCAGCGGCTAAACCACAAAAAGGCGGGCACATAATCATTCATTCGGACTATGTGACAGATGCCATAGATGATAACTTGATTGCGATGATTCAAAAGCATTTCGGCTTAGTCACTAGAAACGGTTTAGGCTTATCAAAAAGAGGAGACTTGCTCAACTGCAATAATGCCCGCCGTTGGGGGATTAACTACCGGTTATTAGAGTTATTTTTCCTGGCGGATGCTACTGATCGTAATTATTATTTGGCGAATTTAGATTTAGTGGCCAAAAATATAGTAGAAGCTGTTGTCGGCGTTCAGGTTGCGGATGATAAAGTTTGCCAGTGTACGCGCTAGCTAGGTGAATGTATCATAGCGATATGTTAAAGACCTAAAATCACTTCAATGTATATATAAGAAAAGCCATCGTGGTTGGGGATGAACCCTTACCGCGATGGCTTTTTTGTCTTTTGTATAAGTCTATAATCTATTGATTTTCCTCAGGGATAATCCAAAACTCTGTTCCAATTTCTTCGTTACGGTCAAGTACTGCTTGGTTGAAGTCTTCTGATTGATAGATAGCTTTAATATCTTCAACCCAAGGCTGGTCCATTTTATCCGCAGTCGTAATGGCTTCAAGTAGTAGGCTTTCAATCGGTTGTTCTGTGACCAAACGGGAGTCTAAGTCCATACCCGCGTCATAAGCGATTGATCCAGCAACTAAGGCATAAGAGACATCTTGGATTGCAGGTGGGACAGCAGCACTTTGCATTTCGACAATTTCAATGCCTACATGATTTTCTTCGATATCGTCAGCAGTCACTTTGGCGGCTTCAACATCCGGGTTTAAAGTGATCCACCCAAGGTCTTCCATGAGTAATAAACCACGCATCATGGAAACCGTCCCAGTACCGATAGCGATGGTATCACCTGCTTCAACAGCATCAAGACTGTCTTTTTGTCCTGGATAAATGGCAGCAGGTACAGTTGGGACACGGACAATTTGTTGAAAGCTAGCACCCAAAGTATCATTGTAACTTTCAGTGCTCAAACGGTTACCGTCTACATTGATATCCGCTTCACCCTCATCAACGGCAATCATTGCTTGGCGATATTCAGAAAACTGAACTTCTTCAACGGTGTAACCTTGTTGTTCTAATCGTGGCGCCACTTCTTCCATAAATAAAATAGAATAGGGGCCAGGTGATGTGGCCACTTTGATGGTTTGTGTATCTTCCGTCTGCTTTCCGCAAGCAGCAAGGACCAAGGCAACCAGTGCTAAACCAATATATTGTAAGAATCGTTTCATTTTTCTACCTCCCAAAGGTGTTTTATTCATCCACTTAAACTTATCATAGATTGTCATGAATTGAGATACAATATGCTTGTGTGGGGTTACTGGAATCCGATCATTGTTGAGAGTGATTGGTTTACGTTTCATTTTCAACACATGCAAATGGACAGTTTATTCTTTTTTCACATATGGTAAAATAAGGTTATTGAAATCAGTAAGAGGAGTGACAAAATGACTTTAGGGATCGGCATTTTAGATTTTATACCTCGGGATAAAAATACAACGGTATTGGAATCCTTTGAGCAGTCAATAGAATTGGCTAAATTGGCGGATGAAAAGGGCTTGGACCGGTATTGGTTAACGGAACATCATTCAACGCCAGCTGTCTTATCTTCAACTCCGCAGTTATTATTATCGCGTTATGGTGCAGAAACAAAGCAAATTAAGTTGGGTACAGGTGCGGTAATTATTAATAATTCCACTCCTTATCAGATTGCTGAGAATTATATGGTGCTTGAAGCCATGTATCCTGGGCGTGTTGAAGCAGGTGTTGGCCATTCTATGCCAAAAGAGGTTACCCGCCAAGAAACATTAGGGATGCAGATCAACCGCGGACTAGATTATGAAAAGACGATTTCACAAATTGCAGGTTTACTTTATGATGACCTAGCAACCGAAGATGAAATGCATGGGCTACGTGTAATGCCTGCTTATTTTGATGGCGTGACGCCGCTTTATACTATGCTAGGTTCACGCCGTAATGCGAAGTTTATTGCGGAGAAAGGTTTAGGAATGGTATTCGGTTTATTCTTCTCAGGAGATTTGGCTGAATGTATTGAAACAATCAAGATTTATAGAAAACACTTCAAACCTTCTAAAGGGATGCCAAAACCTTCAGTATTAATCGCCCTTTATGCAGTGACTTCTACAAAGCGTAATATGAAGGAAGTATTAAACTACGCATTAAATGATTGGATAGATGCACTAGAAGATGATAAACGTGCTTATTTAGAATTGATGGAAGTTTCTGAAGCAAGAGATTTTGTATCAACAAGTGACCCAGATGCAGAAGATAGACACGCTTCAAGAAAAGTGTATGGTACACCTAAACAAGTGGAAATGCAGTTGCGCCGTTTGAAAGAAGAAACCAATGCAGATGGTTTCTTAATTGCCAACCATTTATCCGGATTTGCGAATCGACGTGCTTTGATTGAAATCTTGAGCCAAGTTAATATTTAATGATCCAAACGCCAATGACCTTAGGGATCAGATGAATTGAGTGAAGAAGCCTGGTTTAACCGGGTTTCTTTCCTTATAACTAGCTACTTTTAAGGAAAGGGGGGATTGTGATGGCACGAGCTTTATCCGATTCAGTGACAGTTTTGAAAGGTGTTGGCGCAAAAAAAGCGGCATTATTAGAAAAGGTTGGGATTTCAACGGTTGAAGATTTACTTTACCATTTTCCTTTCCGTTACGAAGATGTGTCTGTAAAATCGGCCGGTGAATTAGTGGATAATACCAAAGCTTCGGTAAAAGGTGTGGTAGTGACGGACCCCGTTGTCCAATATTTTGGGCGCAATCGTAACCGTTTGACCTTTCGCTTAGCTATGGACCATGAGGTGTTGCAGGTTATCTTCTTTAACCAGCCTTACTTAAAAAAGAATATTCAGGTCAACCAAGAAATTGTTGTTTATGGGAAATTTGAAGCGGCTAAACAACAAATTGTAGGCATCAAACTATTCTCCAACCACCAAGATGAGGAGAGTGGTGATAATGATTTTGAAGCAATTTATCATCTAACTCAGGGTCTATCAACTAAATCGCTGACCGATTTAATCAAACAAGC
Source organism: Aerococcus urinaeequi (assembly GCF_001543205.1). NCBI lineage: Bacteria > Bacillati > Bacillota > Bacilli > Lactobacillales > Aerococcaceae > Aerococcus > Aerococcus urinaeequi. The sequence goes on along the minus strand of NZ_CP014162.1, from coordinate 325,712 downwards.
CATCGATTTATACGGGGACCTAGTTGTGGAATTATTGCCCGAAGCTTTGCGGGAAAAATACCAACTCATGCCGCATAAGTTAGCCATCCAGCAAATTCATTTTCCAGATAGTCAAGAAAACAACCGACAAGCACGTAGGCAATTGAAATATCAAGAACTCTTCTTGTACGCCTTGAAATTACAATGGCGAAAGCTACAGCAGCGCCGCATTGCCAATGGTGCTCAAATACTTTATGATAACGACCATCTTCGTGACTTTATCCAGACTATTCCCTTTGAACTGACAGCTGGCCAAAAGGCTGTAGTCAATGAAATTTGTGCAGATTTACGGCAACCCTTCCAGATGAACCGTCTTCTTCAAGGAGATGTTGGATCCGGGAAAACGGTAGTAGCTATGATTTGCTTAGTGGCAACGATTGATGCAGGTTTTCAAGGAGCTATGATGGTACCAACTGAAATTTTAGCTGACCAACACTATGCCTCCATATCAGGATTCTTTGAAAAAACGGATTACAAAGTGGCTTTACTGACGGGGTCGACGAAAACTAAAGCACGGCGGGAAATTTTAGCCGATTTGGTAAACGGGGACATTGACCTTTTACTTGGGACACATGCCTTGATTCAAGATGATGTGAAATTCGCTGACTTAGGAATGGTTGTGATTGATGAGCAGCACCGGTTTGGGGTTAACCAACGGTCTAAATTAGTGGCAAAAGGGGAATTTAAAGCACCTAACGTCCTGTATATGACCGCAACGCCAATCCCTCGTACATTGGAGATTACGATGATGGGGGATATGGACGTTTCTAAATTAAAAGAAATGCCTTCAGGACGAATTCCGATTGAAACATCATGGGTCCGTCATAACCGACAAGCCCAAGTTGATGAACAAATCTGGCGAGAAGTGAGAAAAGGACGACAAGTTTATATTATTTGCCCTTTAATCGGTGAATCAGAAGCCCTAGAAGCACAAAATGCTGAGCATATTTATGAAACTTATGTGGCACAATTTGGTGGGCAATTCTCAGTAGGTTTATTGCACGGACAAATGAGTGCGGATGAAAAAGACCAAGTCATGGAAGCCTTTAAGAATAATGATATTCAAATACTGGTATCAACAACGGTGATCGAAGTAGGCGTTAACGTACCAAATGCGACTTATATGGTGATTCTAGATGCTGACCGGTTTGGCTTAGCACAGCTCCATCAGTTAAGAGGACGGGTAGGACGTGGTGAGCATGCATCATATTGTGTTTTAGTGGCTGATCCAAGAACAGATAACGGGAAACAGCGGATGAATATCATGGTTGAATCGACGGATGGTTTTTACCTTAGTCAACAAGATTTAGAATTACGTGGTGCCGGTGATTACTTTGGCACCCGTCAGTCTGGTCTACCAGAATTTAAGGTGGCTGATCCAATTGAAGATGGTGTGATTTTAGAAGTGGCTCGTGAAGACGCCATTCAATTTATTCCTTACTTTGAAGGCCATTTAAATGAATTCACTGATTTAGCCGAATGGCTTGACCAGCAAGTGACAACAATCAACGCTTAGGATTATTGGTGCAATAAAAATTTAGGCAAAATAAAGACAATCAGGGCCAAGGTGCTGTAAGTTTTCAAGCTGAAATCCTTTTTCTCTTGTAGGCTACAAGTGGCTTTGGGGTATGATATAATAAGAGCAGCTTTTTGAATTTATTGAATGTAGAAAGTAGGCATAGAAATGAGAATTGCAGTAGATGCAATGGGTGGCGATAACGCGCCTAAAGAAATCGTCTTGGGTGGCTTAAAAGCTGCAGCTGAACGTAAAGACGTCACCATCATATTTTATGGAGATGAAGATGCGATCAAAGCAGAAATTGAAGGGTCTACACCTGAAAACGTGGAGATTGTTCACGCAGCAGATAAGATATTATCTGAAGATGACCCAGTAAGAGCTGTACGTACAAAACGTGAATCATCTATGGTGATGGCAGCGCGTGCAGTACGAAACGGTGAAGCAGATGCCTTGATTTCAGCTGGTAACACAGGCGCCTTATTAACAGCAGGCTTACTAGTGGTCGGCCGGATGAAAGGTGTTGAGCGTCCAGCCTTAATGGCAGCTCTACCAAACTTAGCCAATATTGGGGACTCAGTATTATTAATAGACTGTGGTGCCAATGCGGAATCAAAAGCGTCATATTTAAATCAATATGCAGTCATGGCAACAGCCTATGCCCGTGCAGTCTTGAAAAAAACTGCACCTTCAGTTGGTTTATTAAATAATGGTACTGAAGACAATAAAGGGAATGATTTGACGAAAGAAGCTTTTGGTTTATTAAAAGCTAATGATCAGATTCACTTCACTGGTAATATCGAATCTCGTGAAATTTTAAACGGGGTAGCAGATATTGTCGTAGCCGATGGATTTACTGGAAATGCCGCATTAAAATCAGTGGAAGGAACAGCAGCTGCTGTAATGAAATTGGTTAAAAATGCGATTATGGATGGTGGAATTGGCTCTAAACTTGGTGGTTTACTAATCAAAGGGTCATTAAAAGATATGATGACTAAAATTGATTTAGACCAAGCAGGCGGCGGTATTTTATTTGGTGTTAAAGCACCAGTATTAAAAGCACATGGTTCTTCAAATGCGACGAGTGTCTTCCATACGATTTTACAAGCAGCGACAATTGTAGATGCAGGTATTATTGAGGAATTGGCCACAACATTTGAAAAAGAAATGGCTGCTAAGAAGGCAGAATAAATTTGCTGAAAGTGGGGCTAGCTTGACCTAGTTTCCCCCCTTTTCAAAATATAAAAGGTTTTAGTTGATGTGTAATATAGGATTTTATTTAGGAGGATTTTCATGGCAGAGAGTACAACTTTTGAACAAGTAGCGGCTTTAATTGTGGAACGTTTCGGTGTGGAGGCTTCTAGTGTGACGCCTGAGATGTCGTTTACGGATGATCTAGGTGCAGACTCGTTGGATGTTGTGGAATTGGTGATGGAATTGGAAGATAATTTCGGCATCCAGATTTCTGATGATGATGATGTTGAAGAAATTAAAACTGTTGCGGATATTGTGAAGTATATCGATAGCCATAAGTAGGCTTATGATTCGATGTTTGAGGAGGCTGGCAGTTGGTTGTCCAGCCTTATTTTATTGAAAATAAAGAAGGAGGAATTTTCATGGATTTGTCAGGTGTGAAGGCTTTATTGGCTGATCAGTTTGATTTGGAATTACAAGATGAAACGCATTATATTGAGGCATTTACCCATTCTTCGTATGTGAATGAAAACCAAAAGCTATCTTTAGAGGATAATGAGCGGATTGAATTTTTAGGGGATGCGGTTTTAGAGTTAGTGGTTTCTAATTATTTATACCGAAATTATCCCGAGATGGATGAGGGACGGATGTCGTCTTTACGTGCTTTAATTGTTCGCGAGGAGTCATTGGCTAAACGTTGTGTTGAGTGTGGGTTTGACCAGTTTGTACGTTTGGGTAATGGTGAGGAAGCAAGTAACGGACGCAAGCGCCCATCTTTATTATGTGATTTATTTGAGTCGGTTCTAGGTGCGATTTATCTTGATCTTGGGTTAGATGCGATAGAGCATTTGATGTCCCTAACCATTTATCCTAAGATCAAGAATGGTGATTTTACACGTTTATCTGATGCGAAAACGGCCTTACAGGAAGAGTTACAAAAAGAAGGTGCGATCCAATTGGCTTATGAACTTGAAAGTGAATCTGGTCCAGCCCATAGTAAAGAGTTTCATGTAGCCGTTCGTTTATATGATGAAATCATTGGACGAGGTGTGGGCCATTCTAAGAAAGCGGCGGAGCAAGCTGCTGCAGCCAATGCTTTAGAATTGTTGAAAAAATAGTAGGAGAAAGGAATTAGCCTGTGTACCTAAAAACAGTTGAAATGGTCGGCTTTAAGAGTTTTGCGGATAAGACGACAATCGAATTTGATAATGGGTTTACAGCTATTGTAGGACCAAACGGCTCAGGGAAGTCGAACATTACAGAAGCCATTAAGTGGGTTTTGGGGGAGCAATCTGCCAAGTCATTGCGTGGGTCAAAGATGTCTGACGTCATTTTTGCTGGAGCTGAAGACCGCCGTAAGGGGCAGTACGCCCAAGTAACCCTAACTTTTGACAACAGTGACCGTTCTTTAGATTTCGATACGGATGAAGTAGCGGTTAGCCGGCGTTATACAGCTTCCGGAGATTCAGAATACATGATTAACCGCCGTCCTTGTCGCTTGCGTGATATCACAGAATTGATGATGGATACTGGGATTGGCCGGGATTCATTTTCAATTATTTCTCAGGGTAAAGTGGAGCAGATTTTCACCCAGAAGCCTGAGGATAGACGGGGGATTTTTGAAGAAGCTGCTGGGGTCATGAAGTATAAGTCGCGTAAGCATGAAGCTGAACGGAAGTTGAAACATACTGAAGAGAACTTGCACCGGATTTATGATATTTTATCGGAAATTTCTGACCGAATTGAGCCCCTAGAAGCACAAAAAAATGCGGCTTTACATTATAAGGAATCAAAGGCTGAATTATCTGAAATTGAGATTGCTTTAACGGCAGTTCAGATTGAAACCTTAAACGAACAATGGCAAGTCGCGAAAAATGATATCTTGGCTTACGGTGAGGATATCAATAAACGCCGGGCTGCTTTAACCGAAACGCAAGCTTTCCTTGCTGAATATAAAGGTAAAGCGAATGAAGCAGATGAGTCTGTTAACCAATTGCAAGAGCAGTATGTTGATTTGGTAAAAAATGCGGAGCAATTACAAGCTAAAATTCAAGTCCACCACCAAAAAGTACTTTTCAAGGAAAATAACCAAGCCAACCAAGCTGAAAATCTTGATAGTTTGAAGGCAGCGGTGAAAGACTTTAAAGCTTCTATTATTCAATTAAAAGCCCAATTAGGGGATATGGAAAAAGATATCGCAGAAAAAACGACTAACCGCGATAGTTTACTGTCTGCGCTTGAAGACCTGTCGGATGATTCTGAAGCAGCAGTTCAAGCTAAACGGACCGAATATATAACAGCCTTACAAAAGCAATCTAGCTTACAAAATGACTTGAGTCAGCTGGAAAAAGATATGGCTAATGAAGCGGCTTCAGTGGAAAAAGACCAGTCAGACCGGTCAGAAAAAGAGGCGACTTTAGCTGACTTGAAAGAGCAACTAGCTAAGGCTGAAGCGGATAAGGCAAGTCTAGGTCAAGAGATTGAAGCCTTACTTAGCCAATATCAAGCTAAAGACCAAGAGGTAAAAGCCAAGCAAGATGAAGCTTACCGAGCTAATCAAGAAATGAACCAAGCAAATCAAAGGCTAATGCAGGCTACTGCCCGTAAAGAGTCGCTGGAAGATTTGGACCGCGACCATGCTGGTTTCTACCAGGGGGTTAAGGCAGCTTTAGACCTATCAGATAAAATTCAGGGTGTCCACGGGGCAGTTGCCCAATTGCTCCGCGTGCCAGATACTTATACTGGAGCCGTTGAAACGGCACTTGCTGGCGCTATGCAAAATATTGTTACAGAAGATGGCCAGGTAGCCAGTCAATTAATTGGTGAATTGAAACGGCAACGTGCAGGGCGGGCAACTTTCCTACCCCTTGATGTGATTAAAGGCCGGTCAGTGAATCCTAATGACTTGAATAAAATTCAGTCAATGCCTGGCTTTATCGGCGTGATGGTTGATTTAGTCGACTTTGATAGCCAATACCAACAAATTATGGCCAATTTAATGGGGAATGTCATTGTCGCTGATAATCTTGATAATGCGCGTGCAATTGCGAAAACATTGTATTCTCGCTACCGGATTGTGACCCTAGAATCAGATGTGATTAACGCTGGTGGGTCAATGACTGGTGGGGCGACGAAACGAAATAACAATGCTGGTTTATTATCTCGGAAAACAGATATCGATCATTTAAGTCAGGAAATCAAGACTTTGACCGCAACCGTAACCAACTTGCAAGAAGCAATGCACCAAGCGTCGCAAGTATCTGAAGAGATGGTGAAAGACCTTGAAACAATCAAAGCACAAGGTGATGAAGCGCGCTTTAGTGAACGGACTTTAACGAATCAAATTGATCTGTTAACCGGGCAAATTGCTGATTTAACGGAAGCTTTAAAAAACGGTGAAAGCCTGCAAGCTTCTGCTTCAAAAACGAAGGCTAAACAAGAAAAAGCCAAAGCGAAGTTAGAAGCGGATTTAAAAGTTGTTGACGATCAAGTAGATCAATTGAAAAATCTGATTGAGGATATGAACTTGTCAGCTACTGATAAGGCTGAAAAACGGACGCAATTACAAGGGCAATTGCAGGCTGCTGAAACTGATTTAGCGGTCTTTAAATCGCAATACACTCAAGTTGAAAGTCAATTAGCAGGTCAAGAAGCTGAATTAGCAGCAAAAGAAAATCAGGTAAGCCAAGTGGAAGCGGAACTTAAATTGATGCGGGAAGCTATTTTATCCAATTCTGAAACTTCTGGCACCTTGGAAGCTGATTATCAAGCAGCTGTGAAAGCACAAAAAGACTGTGAAGCTGAACTTAAAGCAATGCGAAAGGTCCGCAATGAGGCGCAGAATAAGGCCGATGCCCTAGACCAAGAAGTCCAAGAGATGAATACACATCTTCAAGATTTGCTTGAAAAACAAGCTAAGGTGGAAGCAACTGCTTCTCGTTATGAAGTGTCAATTGATAACCACTTGACACATCTTCGTGAAGAGTACGGCTTGACTTTTGAACGGGCAAGAGCGACGTCAGAATTAACCATGTCCATGGAATCAGCATCCTTAAAAGTTCGTCAGTTGAAAAAAGAAATTGAACAAATTGGACCGGTTAATTTAGCAGCCATTGATGAGTTTGAAGAAGTAAATGAACGGTTTATCTTTATGCAAAAACAAAGAGATGACGTATTGGCTGCTAAAGAAAAACTTTATCAAACAATTTCTGAGATGGATGAAGAGGTGGCTGAACGATTTGAGCAAGCCTTTATCGCTATACGGGATGCTTTTGAAGGCATTTTTCCTAAATTATTTGGTGGTGGCCGGGCGAGTCTGAAATTGACCAAGCCAGATAATCTGTTAGAATCAGGAATTGACATTGAAGCGCAACCACCTGGCAAACGACTTCAACACTTGTCATTATTATCAGGTGGGGAGAAAGCTTTAACTGCAATTGCCTTATTGTTTGCGATTTTAGATGTGAAAACTGTGCCATTCTCTATCTTAGATGAGGTGGAAGCGGCACTTGATGAAGCCAATGTCGCTCGTTATGGTCGGTTCTTACGTGAGTTTGCGGATAAGACACAATTTATTGTGATTACCCACCGTAAGGGGACAATGGAATCAGCCAATATCTTGTACGGGGTGACTATGCAGGATTCTGGGGTATCTAAATTAGCGGCAGTTCGTTTAGAAGATTTTGATGAGAAATTACTAGAATAATCAAATTAAAGAGGATTTAGTCGTTTTTCATGGGGAAATGTGGCAAAATGTAAGTAATTTAGTAAAAAAATATTAAATAGAAATATGAGGATATTATGATTGAATTAATTGCAATTGATTTAGATGGCACTTTGTTACGGAATGATAAGACGATTAGTGAGGGTAACCGCGCAATGGTCCGCAAGGCGATTGATAACGGTGTGGATGTCGCAATTTGTACTGGGCGCCCACTTGAAGCGATCCAAAAATTCTTGGATACTTTGGGTACCAATACTGCTGACCACTATTCAATTACTTATAACGGTGGATTAGTTGTTCAAAATAAGACTGGTAAGGTGGCTAGCCAAGTGACCATGTCTATGGCGGATGCTAAACGGTTATATGACGTGATGGCATCTTTAGAATTGCCACTTGAAGCGGTATTAATTGATGCAGTTTACCAATTCCCATTCCCTGAAAATCATCCGGGTCTCTACCAAGAAACGATGAACTTCTTACCGTTTAAACAATTTGATATGGACAATTTAGATCCAGAAACGGCTATTTTTAAAGTAGTTGTGAATACAGAAACTGATCATTTAATAAGTGTGATTGATCAAATTCCGAACTGGGTGTTTGAAGATTTTGAAGTGATGCGTAGTCATCCTTTCCAATTAGAAATCATGCCTAAAGGGATTGATAAAGGTGCTGGTGTGAGTCATTTAGCTGATATTTTAGAATTAACTAAAGACCAAGTGATGGTAATTGGTGACGAGGAAAATGACTTAGCTATGCTTAAGTGGGCCGGTACATCTGTGGTGATGGAAAATGGTCGACCAGATGTAAAAGAGTTCGCTGACTACATCACAGACTCGAATGAAAATGACGGTGTTGCTAAAGCAATTGACCATTTCGTTTTCTTTGAAACAGATGACTAAAGCTACGATAAACTATAGGCAGTTCTGACATTAAGAGCAGTTGTTATAAGGCTTCAGCTTACATTCGGAAATCTATTTTAATAGTTTTTCAGGGGCCAGTTTTTAAAATTGATTTTAGTCAGGATTGTTACTTTTACGATACGATATAAGTAAGTTAGTTAATATACACCTTAACTTATAATTTTACGATGACATATGAGATTTTTATTTTAGTAAAGGAGTGATACGATGGGATTATTTGACCGTATTAAACGCGCGTTTACGGGTGAGGATGAGATTGTTGAGCAACAGCGTCAATCTGAATCGCCTAGTCAAGACCAGATTGTCTTTGAAAAGTACGATAAGGGTGTTGAGAAGACACGTCGTTCTTTCTCTGACCGTATGAATGAATTGTTTGCTGGTTTCCGCCAAGTTGATGATGAGTTTTTTGATGATTTAGAAGAAACTTTCATTTCTTCTGATGTTGGTTTTGACATGACACTTGCCTTATCTGATGCAGTGCGTGAGGAAATACAACGTCGCGGTGCTAGTTCAGGGGAGCAAGTAAAAGATGTCATCATTGAAAAAATGGTGGAGATTTACGACAAAGGTGGCGAGCCGAATGTTGAAATCAATGAAAATCCAGACGGTCCAACAGTTGTTTTATTTGTTGGAGTGAATGGTGTCGGCAAAACGACTACCATTGGTAAAATGGCTTACCAATTAAAACAAGATGGTAAAAAAGTCTTGCTTGCTGCGGGAGATACTTTCCGTGCGGGTGCGATTGAGCAATTAGAAGAATGGGCACGTCGTATTGATGTACCAATTGTGACTGGTAAAGCGCAAGGGGACCCAGCTTCTGTGGCTTTTGACGCTGCTAAAACTGCGCGTGAAGGTGGCTACGACTACTTATTAGTAGATACAGCTGGACGTTTACAAACTAAAATTAATCTAATGAATGAATTAGATAAAATGAAGCGTATCTTAACACGGGAATTACCTGGTTCGCCTCATGAAATATTATTGGTACTCGACGCAACAACAGGACAAAATGCCTTAGTCCAAGCTAAAGAGTTTGATAAGACTGTAGACATTGACGGTATTGTCTTAACCAAACTTGACGGAACTGCCAAGGGTGGTGTGATCTTTGCGATTCGCTATGAGATGGATATTCCAGTTAAATTTATCGGTCTTGGTGAAAAAGTAGATGACCTGCAAGTATTTGATGCAGAGAAATTTATTTATCAATTGATTAAAGATGTTGTAGAAGTTTAAGATCATATTCAACAGTATGCTATAAATAATAAAACAGCAAGGGAAGATAGTTGTAACAAAAATCTTCCTTTGCTGTTTTTATCATATGTAGAATCAAATGAATGAAGATTTAATTCTTTATTCTTCAGCTTTTAAAATTTGGTTTTCAATATATTGTTTTGTAGCTTCTACTAATTCCCAATAATAGGGAACTAATTCAGTTTCAGTTAATTTTTTATCTTCTTTATTTCCATGAATATAATAGTCCCTATTATCTTTGATTATTTTAATAATAGGTTTAGTTTTAGGATAGGACTTCCAAGAGGAATTGAATAACATATTGAGTTTCTTTTCAAAAGCTTCGACAAATTTTCCATTTGAATACTTTTCTCCATTGAAATACTTTTCAACTCCAGAAGTTAGTGTGAGAAATCCAGAAATGATTGGCATATTGAGTTTCTGAGTGGTTAAGTATCTAGTAGTTAGTTCCTGAAGTTTTTCAGCATTTAGAAATCTTTCTAAGATATTTTCAAAATCTTCTTGAATATTAATATATTCAGTATCGAAACGTGGCATTGATTTACTAGGAAATTTTGGTAAATATGATTGCTTGAAATACCAGTTTTCTCGTTCATCTAAAGGAAGTAATACTTCAGAAGTATGTGATTTATCTTTGTTCAATATAACTTTTTGAATACCTATATCTTTATTTAGAATAATATGGAAAAAGTTTCTAAGCTGAAATATTAATTCATAGGTGAAATCCTTAGTCTGAGGTTTTTCAAAATAAAGATCAATAGAAGTTTTGAACTGAGTGACTATAGTATTTCTTTTTGCATTTTTTATTGAGCGGCTTATAATTATAAATCAAAATTTACATCTTTATAGGTTAAACGATTAATTGTTACTATAGATTCTTCTGGTTTACCTTTAGGTAGTATGCTAAATACTGAGAACCAATCTTGAATATAATCTAAATATATTTCTGCAAAGTAGACTAGTTCTGATAAAAGAAATTGTGAGGATAGCGAGTATTCGGTTACTCGAAAATTCGATACTCCGTTATAGGAAGCAGTATTATAATAATTTGAATGCGTGAGGTTATCTAATGAAAATTGTAGAAATACAAATTGTATACCACCATCCCAAGTAGTGGCATAAAGTGGACCAATATCGGATTGATCAATAACAATATCATCGCTTGTAGAATATCCAGGTATACCACTTTTCTTTTCTAATACAGTGGATATTGAAAGTGTTACATCATTATTTGTTTTTTTAATCATTGCTGGATAGATATCATTTCGGTCTATATACTTTATTTGTGTATTTTCATCAAAGGATAATTTGTCAGATAAAAATAGTGGAAATTCAAACGAGTCACGCATATCATAATCTATAAATTTCTTTTTAGCCATGAGCTACCTCCATATATGGTAAATATATTCCATAGAAATATAGTAACATTTTTAAATTTTAAATATACATCATCCAATCAAAAAAGATGCTGGCGCTTTTTGGCGCCAACACCTTTTTTTTAAGACCTGGTTATTTACATTTCTTTCTTAATAATCGCGTAGTACATTTTAGAGGTAATGAGGTAACAGATGGCATAGATTGCGATGAATACGACAATCACAATACCATACGCTGTAAGTACGGTTGTAGGGGCGATTAAGCCTAGTGTTCGTAATAGGGACATGACAATTTTATGTGCCATGACGGCGTTTAAAACTGCTACGATACTTGGTAGGGCGAATATCCAAAAGACTTGTTTTTGAATAGTTTGCTTGATTAAGCTATCTGGTAGTCCAACTTGGCCCATGATATCGAATTTTTCTTTGTCATCATAACCTTCTGAAATTTGCTTAAAGTAAAGCATTAAGATTGTACCGATAATGAGTACGATACCCACAATCATCCCCAGGAATAAGAAACCACCATTTAAGCTGTATAGTTCTTTAGTCATACTTTGTTTTGAAGAGATACGATAAGTATGGTTACCGATTGTTACTGCAATACGGTTATCCGCAATCATTTGTTCAATTTCTTTGGCTTGTGCTTCATCATCTACATCAAAATAGAGACTTTGACTAGGCTCAGCTTTAACTGGTTCGTCACTACCATAGACACTGATTAAGAAGTTTTCGCGGATTTCATTTAGGACGTCTTCATTAGGGACAACTAGGTACATAATGTCGCCAACATAATTGGTTGGCATGTAGGTTTCATCGATAGCTTGTAAGTCTAATACTTGTTTGTTGTCATCATCAGCTAATAGGGTGATCTGGTCTAACTCTTTTGCATTTTTGATTTGACTAGCATACAGCGCTTGGTTTTCTTCAAGTTGGTAATCTTCTCCGTACAGTTCGTTAAAGTCATCCACTGTTGTGAGTAATAAGTAAGCGAGCCATTCTGGTTCACCACTTTCTGGTTGGAAAACACCGTCATTAAAGCGGGCACCAATCATGGTTAGGTCATATCCTGATGCGAAGCTTGTGTTGATGTCTTCACCTAAGTAGTTAGACATATCCGTCAGAAAATCTTCTTCAGTAAGTTTTTCCTGTTCACCATTTTCTGACACAATATAAGTCAACTCAAATTGACGAGGGGTTGCACCTTCAATAATCGATGACATTCCCATGTATAAGGATAGGGTTGTTCCAACAGTAACGATGATACCGGTACAAAGGATGGCGATCGATGCTAGGGAAACGGCATTTGCCCGCATCCGGTATAACATGCCAGAAATCATTAAAAAGTTTTCTGGCTTATAGTAGTGTTTCTTGTTTTTCTGTAAGGCTTTTAAAACAAGAATTGAAAGACTGATAAATAGGCAGTAAGTACCGATGATAATCAGTAGAATTGTACCAAATAGGAGTGGCAATTGGCTCATAGCGTTTGAGATTGTTAGGGCAAAGTAGTAGCCAGCCCCCATTGCCACTAAACCAATAAGTAGAACAAGAATATTTGCTTTAGGTTCTTTTTCCCCAGCTTTTTTCTCTTGTAATAATTCTGTTGCTTGCATCCGACTTAGACGAATATTATTGATCAGATACACGAAGAACATAATTAAACCACCGACAGCAACTGTATAACCAGCAACACCCAGTGAAAATGGATAATCCATTAGGGTGGCACCGGTGTCTTTCATCAGTTTGTTGATCATGATGAAGATCATTTTTCCAAAAATAAAACCGATACCTGTGGCTAGGACAGTACTAGTGATCCATAAGATGAATTGTTCAATCAACATCATCAGTGAAATATGCTTACGCTCTAGACCGAGGACGGTGTATAAACCGTATTCCAGTCGCCTTTGTTTTTGAATGAAATTATTGGCATAAATGGTAAAGATAGTAATTAAAATCGTAGATAGGAAAATGGCAAAGGCAATGATTGTTGGTAGTTGTGCATTGCGCTCTTGAACAAAATCATTGGTCATTAAGGATGCCATAATATATTCCAAACCCATCAATAAGGTAAAGGATAGAAAGTAGGGAAAGTACACAGTGGCACGTTTTTTAATATTTGTCACTGCAAGTTTTGTTAGCATACCTAGGCGCATGTTACACACCTCGATTCGTTAACATGGTTAAACTTTCTGCAATCCGTTCGCGCATCTCTTGGTCAGTAGCTTCACCGCGGTATAATTCGTGGTAGACAACCCCATCTTTAATGAAAAGTACCCGTCCGGCGCTTGCTGCAGCGGGGATTGAGTGGGTAACCATTAGGATAGTGTTACCACTTTGATGGATTTGTTTGAATATATTTAGAATTTGCTCTGACGATTTAGAATCTAAAGCACCCGTTGGTTCGTCCGCTAATAATAAGTTGGGTTGGGTGATGATTGCTCGGGCGATAGCCACCCGTTGCCGTTGTCCACCAGAAATTTCGTATGGGAATTTATCTAATAAATTAGTGATACCAAGTGGTTGAGCAATTTTTTCTAGGCGTTTTTCCATTTCACCTACGGGTACATTGGATAAGACCAATGGTAGTAAGATATTGTCTTTATTTGAGAAAGTATCTAATACGTTAAAATCTTGGAAAACGAAACCCAATTTTTCCCGACGAAACTGGGCAATTTCCTTACTTTTAATGGTTGCTAGGTCTTGGCCAGCTAAGTTTACTTTACCTTCAGTGGCTTTATCAAAAGTGGCAATGATGTTTAATAGGGTCGATTTACCTGAACCAGATTCCCCCATGATTGCGACATATTCACCTTCATTCACGGCAAAGTCGATGTTTTGTAGGGCAGTTGTTTCATTCCCCTTTGTTTTATATACTTTTTTAATGTTTGCTACATCTAGTAACATGTGATTTCCTCCTTGTCATGTGACGATCTTGTTTATAGTTATATTATGCCGAAGATAAGCCATGACTACATTTATCTATTCTTACAAAGCAAGAAAGAAACCTTACAAAATTGTAAGGTTCATTCAATAAAGGTATTTTTTAATAAATAGAGAGGGTACGTTGGTGTAAATAGATGGTAAAAGTTGTGCCTTCATTCACAGTGGAAGTGACAGTGACGCGCTGGTTTAGCCGTGTGGCAATTGTTTTAACCAAATATAAACCGATACCGGATGATTTTTCATTCAACTGACCATTAAAGCCCGAAAAACCCTTGTCAAATATCTTTGGCAGGTCACTTTCCCGAATCCCTTTGCCATTATCTTTAATTGTTAACAGCATATTTTGGGCGTCAAATTGAATCCAAATATCACCATTATGCGTATATTTTAAGGCATTATTTAAAATCTGTTCGATCATTAAACTAGTCAAATTAGCTTCAGTTACAATCGATTCGTTAATGGTTTCATAATGTAATTTCACTTGTTGGTGAATAAATTGTCCACGGTATTTCTTGATTAAAGGCCGGATGATTGCGTCTAGTGAGACTTTTGTAAATGTCAGGTCACGGTCGGGATTGACTAGTCGTAAATAATGCAATGCCATATTGGTATAGTTTTCGATCTCTACCATATTTTGTTTTAAGTAATTGGCGCTTTGCTCACTTGATTGGTCGAGGACAAGTTGGCTAGCGGTAATAGGGGTCTTCATTTGATGCACCCACATTAAAAAGTATTCCTCCGTATCAGCTTGTTGTTGGAGTGCATTATTCTTATTCGTATTTATTTGCGTTTTTAAAGCTTCATTCTCAGCTAGTAAATTTCTCTGTTCCTTTTGATATATCATGCGACCCGTAAAATAAATGATACTGATAATGAAGAGTAACCATAGTAATAATTCTAATGCTGACTTAGATAAGTCAAACAAAAAAAATATCAGTATGATAGTAGCGAAGATGATGGACAAAAAGAGTAGGGTCATGCCTTCCTGGCGGATAAACCGCTGAATCAATTGTTTCATTTATAGGTTACCTCTCTTTTCTTATCTGTTATTATTGATTAAATATTAGGCTTTTAAGATGGTTCTACTTTGATGCGGTAACCGTAGTTTTTCTTTGTTTGAATAAAATTATCTAAGCCAATTTGCCGCAATTTTTTGCGAATCCGAGTCATATTTACAGCTAAAGTATTGTCGTCAATAAATTGATCATTTTGCCAGCAGAAATCTAAAATCTTCTCACGGGCTACATAGTCCCCCTTGGCTTGAAATAGGACCAGAAGAATTTGTAGTTCGGTAAAGGTGAGGCTAACTTCAGACTGGTTGAAAGTAACTTTAGCTTTATTGGTATCAAGTATTGCCCCCACAAGTTGATAAGTATTGGTATCTACTTCCATAGAAAAGGTATAGGTTCTTCTAAGCAAAGCTTGAATCTTACTTACTGTAACCTGCATATCGATTGGTTTTGTAATATAATCATCAGCGCCCATTTGAATCGCCATCACCATATCAACCGGTTCGCCAACTGAGGAAATAAAAATAATGGGTACTTGGGAAAGCTTGCGAATTTCCTGGGTCCAAAAATAGCCATTATAATTAGGCAAGTTCAAATCCATTAAAATTAATTGTGGGTTATGGCGTTTGAATTCACCAAGGATATCTTCGAAATTTTCTGTAATGATAGTTTCATATTGCCACTTATTTAAGGCGGTGGCCAAACTTTGGGCAATCACTAAATCATCTTCTACTAACATTATCTTCATTATTTCACCTACTTTAGACTGTCTTTTCTACATTCTACCATAAGCAATTTCTGAAATTTATCCATAAAAAACAGGCCTGGAATGAGAGCAGGCCTGTTTGTATTGAAGAAAAAAATTAAGCTGTGGCGCTAAAGTGAATTGATGTACTGAAAATTGTTGGGGTGTATTTTCAGTACACCTCTATTATAGCGATTTCAGCTTTGTTATCGGTCATCATTTTTACGTTTCTCAACCAGATTGTTGCTTGTCGCGGATGGTATCAATCGCAAGAATAATCGCGAGGACAATAATAGGATCTACTTCAGTATCATCAATCGTAATTTCAAACGTATCTGACCAAGATAGCATTTTTGCTTTAACCTCCGCAATTGTCTGATTTTTTTCATCTTTGATGATATAATTCCAACCTAAAAAGTCTCCTTGAATTGTCCATCCTATATCTTGAATGGCCATTTTGGTTTTAAATAAAGTCATTTTTTGTTGGATAGTAGCTATATAATCATTGCCTTTGTAGACCTTTAGCTGGGTTAAAAAGCGAAAAGGCGATTCTTTTACATAAGCTAGTTCCTCATCTGTTAGGGCATCGTAAATCCGTAATTGGCGACCAACTGAAAATAATTTGCTAGATACACGAAACAGGGGTGTTTGATTGTGGTCGTAAATATTAAAATCCTGCTTTAATGAAAATAACTTTTGCTTCATATATAATTTCATATTCTCACTCCCTCAAACTCTTTTATAAAATTATAACTTATTTAATTTAGAAAGGACAATATATGTACTAATTGGTTAGAAATAAGTATGTTTTCTATTTTTTTATTTACGAACTTTAAGCAAACCGATTTGTGAAATGTAGGTTTATTAACGTACAAAACTCTTAAAATTAAAGATTATATTCTGTTTTAGCGTGCACAAAGTATTATTCGGTTTAAAAATGAGAGAAAAATAAGTTGAAATAAGGGTAGATTAAAATTAGATGAAAGCATATAATAGTTATGACGATGTGAAGTCGTTCAAAATATGCAAACCTATAGATGGAGGAAAAGAAATGACAACTGTTTATAATTTCTCAGCTGGTCCGGCAGTATTGCCCAAGGCTGTATTAGAACAAGCACAAGCGGAACTTTTAAATTACAACGGTACAGAAATGTCCGTGATGGAATTGAGTCACCGCTCATCCTCCTTCGTTGATATTATCGAACGAGCTGAACAACAATTACGCGATTTGATGCACATTCCTGATAATTATAAAGTTTTATTCTTACAGGGTGGGGCAACACAACAATTCACAATGGTACCAGCAAACCTTGCGAAAGGACAAAAGGTTCAATATGTGAATACTGGTTCATGGGCTACAAAAGCTATTAAAGCTGCGCAAGTTTTAGATGATGTAACGGTTGAAGAGATTGCTTCTTCTAAAGCGGACGGTTTTACTTCTGTACCAGATTTTGCTGCTGAAGCTGTTGATTCAGAAGCTGCTTACTTACATATCACAACTAACGAAACAATCGGCGGGGTAACTTTCCATGATATCCCAGCTTTTGATGGTGTGACTTTAGTAGCGGATATGTCTTCTAATATCTTAGCGAATGACTATAAAGTAGAAGATTTCGGTTTAATTTATGCTGGTGCACAAAAGAACTTGGGACCTTCAGGGGTGACAATTGTCATTGTGCGTGAAGATTTACTGAAAGAAGATAAATCTCTACCAGACTTCTTCTCTTATGCAACACAAGCAGATAAAGGTTCTATGATTAATACACCACCAACATTTGCGATTTATATGGTTGGTTTAGTATTAGAATGGGTAGCAGCACAAGGCGGACAAGAAGCAATGTATGCGAATGCTAAAGAACGTGCGAACTTATTGTATGACTACATTGATCAATCTGATTTATTTGTAAATCATGTAAAAGTAGAAAACCGTTCATTAACCAATATTCCCTTCTTAACGAATGAACCTGAATTAGATAAGAAATTTATCGCTGAAGCGGATGCTGCTGGATTCAAACAATTAAAAGGTCACCGTTCAGTGGGTGGTATGCGCGCTAGTTTATATAATGCTTTCCCATTAGAAGGGGTTAAAGCACTAGTAGCATTTATGAAGGCATTTGAAGAAGAAAATAAATAGCCTATCAACGACTTAAATATTCGGCTTACATTATAATGATCGTAATTAATCGACATGTAACCGGATGTTATGCCCGTTTTAAAGTATGGAGGAATTATTGAACAAATGGAATTAAAAGATAAAGTTTATCAATTAACAACTTATAATGCGATTGCTGCTGAAGGTATGGAGCGTTTTGAACGAGCGAAATATGCCATTAATGAAAATGATGATCCAGATGCATTGATTTTACGTTCTAAAGATTTGCATGATATAACATTTAACGATTCATTAAAAGCGATTGCGCGAGCTGGTGCGGGTACAAATAATATCCCAATTCAACGTGCTACTGAGGCGGGAATTGTTGTATTCAACACCCCTGGTGCGAATGCGAATGCGGTTAAAGAGTTAGTACTAGCTAATTTATTATTATCTGTTCGTCCTATTTTACAAGGACATGAATGGATACAAAATTACAAGTTTGGTCCAGATGATGATGTTGAAGCGATTGTTGAAGCGAACAAGAAACAATTTGCTGGAAATGAATTAGAAGGTAAGAAACTAGGTATTATCGGTTTAGGTGCTATTGGTGCTATGATCGCTAACGATGCTTACCGTTTAGGGATTGAAGTGTATGGTTATGACCCATATGTGTCTGTAGATACTGCCTGGAGTATTTCACGTCGTGTTAACCGTGTGATGGAATTAGATGATTTATTAAAAATCTGTGATTTTATTACTGTTCACGTACCTTTAATGGATTCAACCCGTGGTATGATTGGCGAACGTGAGTTGGCTATGATGAAAGAAGATGTACAATTATATAACTTTGCTCGTGGTCCGATTGTAGATAAGGAAGCAGTTTTAAAAGCTGTTAATGACAACCGTATTGGTGGGTATACTACGGACTTTGCGGATGCAGAATTATTACACCATGAAAAAATCCGTGTGTTACCACATTTAGGTGCTTCTACTGAGGAAGCAGAAATCAATTGTGCCCGTATGGCAGCTGGAAACTTAAAACGCTTTTTACAGACAGGGGATATTGTAAATTCAGTTAACTTCCCATCTGTACAAATGAGCTTTAATTCACCAGTTCGTATCACCATTATTAATCGTAACATTCCAAACATGATTGGTAAGATTTCAAGCTTTGTGGCGGAACAAGGAATGAATATTGCGAATATGGTGAACCGTGGTCGTGGTGACTTTGCTTATACATTAGTCGATTTAGAGGAATTAGATCATGAGAAAGTTGAGCGTTTAGTCGCAAAATTAGAGGAGATTCCAGATATTGTTCGTGTACGTGCAATTGAGCATCCAGGTCAATTCTTTGAAGAAGTTTAAATAGTAGTGTCTAGCGTATGACGCTTAAACAAATTTGGAGAGAGGTTATGACAAAGTGTCATCTCTCTCTTTTTTTACAATTGTAGAAAGTATTGTATAATGTTGGAAACGATACCAATAATTGGAGGCAATTAATCATGACAAGAGATTTATTATATGGTGGTATAGAGGCTGGAGGCACGAAGTTTATCTGTGCGGTAGCTGACGAAGACTTAAATATTATTGACCAAGTGCGTATTGATACGACGGTTCCAGAAGAAACCATGGGTGAAGTAAAAACTTTCTTTGACCGATATGAAGTGGAAAGTTTTGGTATTTCATCTTTTGGCCCGATCGACATCAATCATGACTCGCCAACTTATGGTTATATCACCTCAACGCCAAAATTGCCTTGGCAAAATTATGATTTTGTTGGGCAAATGAAAGCGTGGTTTGGTGATAAACCGATTGCTTGGACAACGGATGTAAATGGCGCGTCACTTGCTGAAAACACGATGGGTGCTGCAAAAGGTGCTAAATCTTGCCTTTATTTAACCATTGGGACTGGTGTTGGTGGTGGTTTCTCTATGAACGGGGAAATTTACCATGCACACAGTCATCCGGAAATGGGCCATATTAAAGTTGCTCAAGACCCTCATGACCACTTTGAAGGGGCTTGTCCATTCCATGGCAATTGTATTGAAGGACTTGTGTCAGGACCTGCCATCGAAAAACGGACAGGCATTAAAGGTGCTGACTTACCTTCAGATCATGAAGTCTGGGACTATGTGGCAAATTATTTAGGTCAAGCCATTGCCAACTATACTTTAACTTTAGCGCCGGAACGCGTCGTACTAGGTGGTGGCGTGATGCATCAAGATCAATTATTGGATAAGATTCGTACACAAGTAGAAAAAGCGCTTGCTAATTATGTTGAATTGCCAGCAATGACAGATTATATCCAGTTACCTAAGCTAGGTGATAATGCTGGGATTACAGGCTCATTGTTGTTGGCTAAGCAAGCTTTAACGGATGCTAAGTAGACAAGTTATTTATCGTATAAATACATAATAACTAGACCAGTTACGCCATTTTAGAAAGGGTAGTTTTACATTTTGATGGATAAAGCTGCAGTTTATGATTTTTTGAATGACCAGGAAATTGAGTACGAGGTGACTGACCATAAGGCGGTTTATGATATGGCTGAGCTGGTGGAAATTGATTTACCTTATCCTGAGGCGGATGCGAAAAACTTATTTATTCGGGATGATAAGAAGCGTCAGTATTATTTAATTTCGGTGCAAGGGGATAAGCGGGTTGATTTAAAGGCTTTTCGGGACCAGTTTAATACGCGTCGATTATCTTTTGGGTCGGATAAAGATTTGCTGGCTTTGATGGGCTTAACGCCTGGTGCGGTGTCGCCTTTAGGTTTATTGAATGACCATGATTTGAAGATTGCTTATTATTTGGACCGACAATTGGTAGCGGATGATCATCTGATTGGTGTGCATCCTAATGAAAATACGGCGACGATTTGGCTAAAAGGACAAGATTTAGTAGATTTGATTGAAGCTAATGGACATTCGGTGACGGTGGCAGATTTTTAAGTAATAGAAAAAAATATAAAAAATATTGAGGTTGGAGGTAATGCTTCCAACCTTTTTCTGACGGGAAAATACCTGCTTGTAAAATTTTGCTTCACCTAAATAATATATTAACGGCAGTCTGTATGATTTTTAATGGATAAAATATTATGTTAACATAATATATAAATAGAGCTGAACGTTCTATTAAAGAAAGGATGAGGCGATGAGCAAAAACATTTATCAAAAAAAGTTACAAGAGGTCATTGATGATTTAGAAACATCGAAGACTGAAGGATTGAGTGACCATGAAGTTTCTGAACGTTTAGAAACCTATGGGGAAAATAAGTTACAAGAATCGGATAGTAAGTCTAAGTGGGAGATCCTATTAGATAATTTAAATAATATTATCGTTTATTTACTAGCCGTCGCAGCCATAATTTCAATTGCAATGGGTGATTGGATTGAAGCTATAGCCGTGATGCTGGCCGTTTTGATTTCGGTGCTGACTGGATATTTTGTAGAAACGAAAGCGCAAAAATCCGTAGAAGCCTTGCAGGATATGGTCAATACTAGTGTACATGTGATCCGAAACGGGGAAGAGGTGGAAATTGATTCATCTCAATTAGTCCCAGGTGATGTGATGGTTCTTGCTGAAGGGGACGCTATTGCTGCAGATGGTCGTTTATTAACGAGCAACAACTTTGCTGTGATGGAGGCTTCATTGACTGGTGAGTCTGAAGCGGTAGATAAGGATCCAGAAGCGACTTATGATGAAGAAGAGTCTATTGGTGACCGATTAAATATGGTCTTTTCAGGTACTGCAGTGACGCGTGGTAAGGCGCAAGTTGTTGTAACTGGTACGGGAATGGAAACTGAAGTTGGCCGTATTTCTGAAATGATGACTGGTGACAAAGATCAACAAACGCCTTTAGATAAGGAAGTTGACCAACTGGGTAAAGCCCTTATTATAGTGGCTTTTGTAGCAGCAGCTTTAGTTGTAGCAATTGGTTTATTTAATGGTAATCCAGCAAGTGAAATCTTGCATATTGCGGTTATTCTTGCCGTAGCAGCGATTCCTGAAGCTATGCCAGCTGTTCAAACGATTACCTTATCAAATGGTATGCAGACGATGGTAAAGCACCAAGCGTTAGTTAAGACGCTTTCTGCAGTTGAAACCTTAGGATCTACATCAATTATTGCGTCAGACAAGACAGGTACTTTAACAGAAAACCAGATGATGGTTGAAAGTTTAATTATTAAAAATGATGTTCAATATGAAGTTTCAGGTTCAGGCTATACACCTGAAGGCGATATTACAAAAGATGCGGAAAAAGTAACTTTCGATATTGATTCAATTGAAGATGTTGACGATTTAAGCGACAACAAGGCTGTCTTATTGAAATTGATTACGGACGGTTACTTGTCATCTGATGCCCGTTTAATCGAACGTGATCAACTAGATGATGAAGAAGCAGCTGAATTAGAAGACGAAGATAATCAAGACCCATATACCATTAAAGGTGACCCAACAGATGGTGCCTTAACGGTATTAGGCCATAAAGTCGGTCTATCACCGCAGTGGGAAAAAGACAATGACTATAAACTTGTCCAAGAAATTCCATTTGATTCTGAGAAGAAATATATGGCAGCACTTTACCAATTTCCAAATAACATCCACCGCCTAATCGTAAAAGGTGCCATGGATGTGGTCCTAGATTTAGTGGCAACTGAAGAAGGTGAAGTCGATTTCTGGCAAGAGAAGAATAATGTCTTAACAGAAGATGGCAACCGAGTGATTGCGCTGGCTTCATATACCCTTAAAGACCAAGGGGACGCGGATAAAGTCGCTGACGATATGGAAGCTTGGTTAGAAAATCATACCAATAGTTTAACGATTGATGGTTTATTCGGTATTATTGATCCACCACGTCAAGACGTGAAAGATGCTATAGCCCAAACACAGGCGGCTGGTATTCAGGTGAAAATGATTACGGGAGACCACCCAAGAACTGCTTCAGTGATTGCACGTGATATTGGGATTGAAAACCATGAAAATACCATGACTGGTAAAGAATTAGATGCTATTCATGAGGATAAAGACTTTATTGATAAAATCCGTGATGTGGCTGTATTTGCCCGGGTATCACCGGAAAATAAATTACAAATCGTTCGTGCCTTCCAAGATGAAGGGGACGTTGTTGCGATGACTGGTGATGGGGTCAATGATGCACCGGCCTTAAATGGTGCGGATATCGGTGTCGCTATGGGTATTCGTGGTACTGAGGTTGCTAAAGAAGCTTCTGACATGATTTTAACCGATGATGCTTTTGGTACGATTGTAGATGCTGTTCGTGAAGGACGTATCATTTTTGAAAATATCAAAAAATACATTTCCTTCTTATTCGCGTGTAACATGGTAGAGATTGTGGCAATCCTAACGACGATTGTCTTTATGTTACCAATGCCAATTCAACCACTACACATCTTATTCTTAAACCTACTAGTAGATATTGGTCCAGCGATTGCTTTAGCCTATGAAAAAGCAGAAGCAAATGTTATGGAACATCCACCAAGAAATCCGGAATCTGGTTTAGTCAATAAGACATTCTTAAGTCGGATTATCATCTCAGGTGTGATTATTGGTCTAGGTGCCTTCGGGGTATTCTACTTATTCCATAACATATTTGCAATGGGCTTAGTATATGCTCAAACAGCCACATTTACTTACATGGCGGTTGCACAACTATTCCATATCTTAAATGTACGTCGTTTAAATGGATTTGGGTTAGATAAAACCTTCTTCCAAAACAAATTATTACTTGTGGCAATTGCTTTCTCTGTAGTGTTACAGTTAATGGTCGTTTATGTACCGTTCTTAAACAATGTCTTTGGTACAGAACCATTGACGCTGATGACGTGGGGTATTATCCTTGCAATTGTGCTAGTGATTACGGGACTAGTATATTTAGTGAAAAAATTAGCTGGACTGAAAGATCCAGAAGCTTAATCATCAAATAAATGCGAAAGGTCGGGGGCTATAATTAGTCCTCGATTTTTTTAAATCCCAGAGTGTTCCGCATATAAATGGCGTAGTTAATCAATCAAAACACTCAAATCGACTTGGGGCATTTCGTTGATTCAGTGGGTTTGATAGTGTATACTAAACACTTGTAAAGGAAAACTGCTTGACAAATTTTAGACAGATAGAAGAGGCTTAGATGGAGATTCAAAAAACAAATGAAATGAATACCCTGTTGATTTTCTATGGGGATTTATTAACTGAAAAACAACGTGTTTATATTGAACTGTACTATGCTGAGGATTTTTCTTTAGGGGAAATCGCAGAACATTTTGATGTGTCAAGACAAGCAGTTTATGATAACATTCGCCGGACAGAAAAGAGTTTGTTGAAGTATGAAAACCATTTGCATTTAGCGCGTGATTATTATGCCCGTGAAGCGGTAGGGGAAAAAATGGCTACTTATGTAGCAGAAAAATACCCAGATGATACGCAACTAGCGGACTATATGAAGCAATTAATTGCGATCGACAACCGTGATGAAGCAAGTGAAGAATTTTAACAAATACAGGTCCGAATTGAATGCTTAAGATGAATGAATAAATAAGGAGTGTTACCAAGAATGGCTTTCGAAAGTTTATCGGATAGGCTACAAGGCGCTGTCCAAAACATGGGTAAGAAGGGTAAAATTACCGAGGGCGATTTAAAAGAAATGATGCGTGAAGTACGTTTGGCTTTATTAGAAGCTGACGTAAACTTCAAAGTAGTTAAAAACTTTGTTAAACGTGTCAATGAACGTGCGCTAAACAGTGAAGTATTACAATCACTATCGCCAGCGCAACAAGTCGTGAAAATTGTAAACGACGAATTAACTGACTTAATGGGTGGAGAACACGAAGATATTCAATTCGCAACCACACCACCAACCGTGATTATGATGGCGGGGCTTCAAGGTGCCGGGAAAACAACTACCGTTGGTAAGTTAGCAGCTTTCTTGAAGAAAAATGACCACAAGAAACCCTTGCTGGTAGCCGGCGATATTTACCGTCCAGCTGCTATCAACCAGTTACAAACAATCGGTCAACAATTAGACTTACCAGTCTTTACTTTGGGTGACCAAGTAAGTCCGGTTGAGATTGCGACTCAAGCGATTGAACATGCCAAAATGAATGGCCATGACCTAGTCTTCATCGATACGGCCGGTCGTCTACAAATTGACGAACGGTTAATGACTGAGTTAAAAGATATTAAAGCAGCCGTTAATCCGGATGAAATCTTATTAACTGTTGACTCGATGACTGGTCAAGAGGCAGCCAACGTTGCTAAGGCCTTTGACGAAGAGTTGGATATCACAGGGGTTGTCTTAACAAAATTAGATGGTGACACCCGTGGTGGTGCGGCCTTATCTATCGTTTCTGTAACTGGTAAACCGATTAAATTTACGGGTACTGGTGAGAAATTAAACGAGATTGAGCGCTTCTACCCAGACCGTATGTCTAACCGAATTTTGGGTATGGGGGATATGTTAACCCTTATCGAGAAAGCCCAAGCTGAGTTTGATGAAAATGAAGCAGAAGCGATGGCAGCTAAGATGCGTGAAAATACCTATGACTTCAATGACTTCATCAAAAATATGGACCAAATGAATAAAATGGGTTCAATGAAGGATATCTTGAAGATGATTCCAGGTATGAATAAGATGGGGAATTTGGATGACTTAAATGTTGATCCAAAGCAAATGGCTCAAACTAGAGCCATGATTCAATCGATGACCCCATTTGAACGTGAAAATCCAGATTCAATTAGCCAATCTCGTCGTCGCCGGATTGCAAAAGGTTCAGCTACTACATTACAAGAAGTGAACCGGTTGATTAAACAATTTAACGAGTCACGTAAATTGATGTCAGCTATGTCTAACGGCAACATGGGCGCTCTTCAAAATATGATGGGTGGCCTAGGAGGCGGTGGCTTCGGTGGATTTGGTGGTGGCGGTAACCGCAACAAGAACCGTGTCGCTGAATTACAAGCCAAACAAATGGCCCGTAAACTGAAAAAAGCCAAGAAAAAAGGGAAATAAGCTAATTTATAAAAATTATCTTACCCTGTAAAGAGAAAATACTTTACAAGCTGACAAAAACTTGTTATCATGTTTACTTGTGATGAGCTTTTAAGGCTTTAAATATATAAAACACTTAATTTTTAGGAGGAACTTACTCATGGCAGTAAAAATTCGTTTAAAACGTATGGGATCTAAACGTAACCCATTCTACCGTATCGTTGCAGCAGACGCACGTGCACCACGTGATGGTCGTATCATTGAAAAAATTGGTACTTACAACCCAACAACTCAACCAGAAACTATCGAGTTAGATGAAGAGTTAGCTTTAAAATGGTTAAAAGATGGTGCGCAACCAACTGATACAGTTCGTGATATTTTATCTCGTCAAGGCGTTATGAAAAAACACCACGAAAACAAATTAGAAGCTAAAGCAGCTAACAAATAAGCGTAAACATTATGAATGATATGCCAAATATTGAAGATTTATTGCTAACAATTGTGAAACCATTGGTGAATCATCCTGATGAAGTCCAATTGCACATTGTTGATGGAGATGAATTTTTAGAATACCATTTGTTGCTACATCCTGATGATGTTGGCCGGGTGATTGGCAAGGGTGGCCGCGTTGCAAATGCAATCCGTACCATTATCTATTCAGTCCGAGTAGAAGGACCAAAGAGAATTCGCTTGGTAATTGATAGAGAAGATTAAACAGGGTGTAAGAGTCGACGTTCAGAAAGAAAACGTTGGAAGATTAGAGCAGTAGCTGACGAAGTCAGTTACAATCTAATCTGAAACGCAGTTCTTTCTGGAGACTCGAACCCGACTAAACAGGGTGCGATAGGCGAGCTCAACTTCACAAGGTGCGATAGTGGAGCTCACCTTTTAATTGGGTTTAGACAAAGTTTGCAACAAAGCAATTCGCTTTTTGAGGGCGTGGACAGAAATGTCTGCGTCTTTTTTGTATGCTTTTATTGTAGGCATTAACTGCGCCGTCTTGGTTTTTAAGGTGTATTCATGTAAAATAAGACTGACGTTTGACCATGATGGTCTATATGGCTATAGTGGTTGCTAGAAATGTGAGGTGTGTCCTATTCTAATAAGCGGTTTGAATATTGGAAGATTGACACGTAAGAAGGGAAGGCAATAGATATGGTGAAGATTGAGGGAATGGCTGAAGAACAGTATTATTTGGTCGGGAAAATAGTGAATACACAGGCTTTACGCGGTGAAGTGCGTGTGATGGCGACAACTGATTTCCCGGAAGAACGCTTTAAAATAGGCGCGACTTTGGCGATTTTTAATGGCAATAAATTGGTTGAGACTGTTGAAGTGGATGGTCACCGCCTGCATAAGAATTTCAATTTGTTGCATTTTAAGGGCAAGGACAATATTAATGATGTAGAAAAATTCAAAGGATTTGATTTGAAGGTTGCGGGCACTGAGCGCGAGGCGGACGAATTGGATGAGAATGAGTTTTATTATGACGACATTATTGGTCTAGAAGTCTATACGACTGATGAGATTTATCTAGGCAAGGTGCGTGAGATTACGTCACTACCGTCTAATGATGTGTGGGCTATTCAGCGTCCAAATAAAGGGAAAGATATTTTGATTCCTTATATTGAAGATATCGTATTGGAGATTGATTTGTCTGGTAACCGAGTTGTGATTGAACCGATGGATGGCTTAATTGAAGACGTGGATGCAGAAAAAGGTGACGTCTAATGCAGATTGATGTATTAAGCCTTTTTCCAGAGATGTTTGAAGGTCCAATGAACACGTCAATTATTGGGAAGGCCCAGGAAAAAGGGGTGGCCAATATTGATGTGACGGACTTTCGTAAGTTTGCAGTAAACAAACACGGGCATGTGGACGATTATCCTTATGGCGGTGGTGCTGGGATGTTGCTACGGGTGGATCCGATTAATGATGCCTTAGAAGAAATTGAGGGTAAACATCCTGATACTAAAAAACGGGTGATTTTGATGGATCCAGCTGGCGAAACTTTTACGCAGAAACATGCGGAATCATTTGCTGAAGATGACCATTTAATTTTTATTTGTGGCCACTACGAAGGCTATGACGAGCGGATTCGGTCATATGTGACCGATGAAATTTCGGTTGGAGACTATGTACTTACTGGTGGCGAATTAGGGGCTATGATTGTGATTGACGCTACTGTCCGCTTGCTTGAAGATGCGGTTGGGAACGAGGAATCAATCACTGGTGACTCCTTCTCGACTGGTTTGTTAGAGTATCCACAATATACTCGCCCAGCTGAATACAAAGGAATGACTGTGCCGGATGTATTAATGTCTGGTAACCATGCTAAGATTGCTGATTGGAAGGGGAAAGAGTCCTTACGCCGGACCTATGAACGTCGACCAGATATGCTGGAAAATTATCCATTAACGGGCCAACAAGCCAAATGGTTAGAAGAAATTAAAGCTGAAGCTGAATAGGACGGATAAGAGCGGTCTATTGTGTGGATCACAGTTTCAGGATAGTTTTAATATGGCTATCCTTTTTATTTATTCTCTATTCCTGATACAATATGAGTTAAGAATGGGGGCGATGTTATGCCATGGAATATGCAAGATTATCCTGACAGTTTAAAAAATTTTAATGAGGTTGAACGGAAAAGATCATTGATATCATGAATGCCATGGAAGCTTCGGGTTACAAAGAGGAAGATTTAATACCAATTGCAATCCAACAAGGTAAAGAATGGTATCAGAATGCTTCTGATACAGAGATTGCGGAAGTTAAACAGGCAACCAATCCCAAAAAGAGCGATAAGCATGATACTCAATCGGTCAATCCTAATTTGATGGATGAGGACGTTCAAGTGAAGTATGATCATGAGCATGAACAATGGCAAGTGATTACCGTGAAGGCGGAACGTGCTGCGGATACTTTTGACTTAAAAGAGGATGCCGTGAAGCGGGCTAAGGAAATTGCTGATAACAAGGGGACAAAAGTCATTACCTATACTAAAGATGGTAAGCGGCAATAACAGTCAAAATGTTATAGTTAGACATCATAAAACACCTACCTTTAGGATATTAGAGGTAGGTGTTTATTTTTATTCGAAAATGGTATTGGCTACGTTTAATTGTTTCATTAAGGCTGTCTTTTTGAATTGGTGTTCATCGATTTCTTCTAAAATTGACCGTAAGAGGTTGATCCCTTCGAGGATATGTTCACCTTTATTTAACATGACACATTCAGCTCGTGACCCCATAGACACATCTGAAATTTCAGCACGTGAAGGTACACCTGATTTTACCAAGGATTCAAGGACCTGGGTGGCCCAAATTACAGGGATTTGTGCAGCCTCGCAGAACCAAAGAATTTCTTCTTGGACAACAGACAGTCGTAGATAGCCAACTTCTACAGCTAAGTCTCCTCTAGCGATCATAATGCCTGTTGGTCGGTAGCGGTTTGCTTCGATAATAATATTGATGAGGTTCTCAAAACCAGAGACGGTTTCTAGTTTGATCGTCGCCAGTTTATCTTGGTCTTCGGTTACTTTTTCTGCCATTACTTGATTGATATGACGAACGTCGTCCAAGTCGTGGACGAAGGAGAAGCCGATAACGTCAGCAGCTTCTTTTGAAAAAGCCAAATCATCGATATCTTTATCGGTTAATACAGGGATATTTAACTCACGATCAGGGAAGTTGATGCCTTTCGTGGCTTTCACTTTCTTACCGTTTGATGCCATTTGGGTGATGCGAATTTTCACCCCTTCAGGATAAGTTTTTTGGACTTTACCTATAATTTTACCATCATCAAGTGACACCACCTCAGCAACCTTTAAATCTTGAATAATTTCTGGAATTGGACAAGATAAGACAATTTCACAATCATAAAAGTCTTTTAATGTCGTATCGCTTGTGAGGAAAAAACTATCTCCCTCATAGAGCTTGGGGTTTTGCAGGGTGGTATAGATGGCTTGAATTCGTACTTTAGGACCAGCAATGTCGGTAAAAATTTTAATGTCACGCTCGTATTTCTTGCCAGCTTGATGAATATTTTCAACCATTTTCCGCCAAGTAGATACATCATCATGTGCACAGTTAATACGGGCTACGTCTAAACCTGCCTCTACCATGCGATCAACTAGGTCTTGGTCAGTGGCGGCTTCATTGGGCATAGTCACCATAATGCGGGAATAACGGTTGTTAGCTCCTTGGCCAAAGAAATCTTTGGTGAGTTTGTCTAGGGTAGAGCCGTGTCCTTGACTGGTTTTCGTCATATGTTCAGGAATGTCAACTGCAGGCATGTCCGCACTTTTTGCTAAATGATAAGCGACTAGATCAAGGGTAGATAATACATGTCCTTCGAGCCGACCGAGTGAAGAAAGACCAAGATTTCCCAATTTTAATTGAAGGTTGCGAATATCACGGCGACGAAGGGCAACATAATAGGCAAAATTTAAGGCTGCTTCTTTAAAATCTTCACGGAGGGTAGAAGGATCCCAGGATGCATAAATTTGTTGGCCATCCTTATAGACATTTTTACGTAAGTCAGATACTTCTAAATATAAATCTTTATAGATATTGTTTATTTGTTGTTTGTCGTTTGTCATCATTTTGTCTCCTTTATCACTAATTTGTAACCGTTTCCTATTTATCTATCATTGTATCGTGAACCCGAGTAACTAACAAATATTTAGTTGTTGAGATTGGGGTGTTTTATTGAAAAAATTGTTATTAAGGTTACTTAGTCTAAGGGTATTAATTAGCATAAAGTACAAATTGACAGCAAAAATTTTTATAAGAGATTCACTATTTATAACAAGAAACTTTCAACTTTCTATTTACAATAAGTGATAAATTTGATATAGTATTAAAGGTGTTGTTTCAACACATACTTTATGATATTCCGCTGTGGCAAAACTGCCATATGAGTGTTGTTGGAAGGAGAGAATCTAAATGAGTAATTTAATTGATCAAATCACTTCAGAACAACTACGTAACGATGTACCTGACTTCCGTCCTGGTGACACTGTTCGTGTACACGCGAAAGTTGTTGAGGGTGAACGTGAACGTATCCAGTTATTTGACGGTGTTGTTATCCAACGTCGTGGTGCTGGTATCAGCGAAACTTACACAGTTCGTAAAATTTCAAACGGTGTTGGTGTTGAACGTACTTTCCCAGTACACACACCACGCGTAGCTAAAATTGAAGTATTACGTGAAGGTAAAGTTCGTCGTGCTAAATTGTTCTACTTACGTGACTTACATGGTAAGGCTGCACGTATTCCAGAACGTCGCCGTAAACAAAAATAATGCTACCACAGTAGCTATACAGAGAATCCCAATCGAGCTTTTTCTTGGTTGGGATTTTTTTATTTAGATATATTTAAAGAGTCAAACTTGTCAAAGAGGGGTATGATATTGATGCATGAAGGACGATTGAATTATCGTTTGGGTTTATTGTCGGTTGTAACTGGGGTTATCGTGGGAATTGTGTTGTCTGGATTTCGACTGGCTATTCCAGCAATCATGCATGTGGTTGAGGGTGTTTTGGTCTGGGGACAGACTTCGATTTGGCATAGCATCGGCTTTGTTTTGATGTTTGCGGTTATCGGCTGCATTGTGGCTTGGACAGCTAAGCAGGAACCTATGATTGGTGGGTCAGGTATTCCACAAATTGCTGGGAAATTAAGCGGTAAGCTCAATTTTTCATGGGCATCGGTCTTATTTTATAAATTATTAGGTGGTTTATTGGCTATCGGATCAGGTTTGACGCTTGGTCGTGAAGGTCCTTCTGTTCAAATCGGTGCTTCAATCGGGCAAGGGGTGGCAGAAGTTACCAAAACGCCTGCTAAATCCGGTAAATACTTGATTGTTGGGGCTGCAGGAGCCGGTTTAGCGACAGCTTTTAATGCCCCTGTTTCAGGTATTATTTTCTGCTTAGAGGAATTATTGAAGAAGGTTACTCGTCGTGGATTTTTGTCTGCCACTCTAACGATAATTACAGCATCTTTAGTATCGATAGCACTGATTGGAGATGCTGCTGCTATCACTATTCCTCAAGCTTTACATGTAGAAATGACTACTTACCCGTATCTACTTATTTTAGGGATCTTGTTAGGTTTATCAGGTGTACTTTTTAATAAAGTTATCTTATGGTCTAAAGCTATATATAGTAAATGGACTGCACCTACTTTTTGGAAAATGGTTTTTCCCTTTGTGCTAACGGCACTTGTACTTTTGATGGATGTGCGGTTAATCGGGTCAGGCGAAGAACTCATTTTGCTACCATTTTTAGATAATCCGGGTCTGTTGACCTTGCTCTATCTATTCCTGGCAAAACTATTTCTGCTCGGTGTGGCATTCGGGTCAGGCATACCAGGCGGTATCTTTTTCCCATTATTATCTCTTGGGGCTTTAGTAGGGAATATTTATGCGAGTGGATTGTATGCTTTTGGTCTAGTGGATGCATACACGATTACGGTCTTTACGGTGATTGCTATGGCAGCTCATTTTGCAGCGATTGTAAGGGCACCATTGACAGGGATTTTCTTGATATTAGAGATGACAGGGGGATCTATCCAGTATTTACTCCCAATTGCCATTGTTACTTTTATTGCTTATTTTGTGGCAGAAATATGCCAATCTGAGCCTATATACGAATCTTTATTAGGGTTGATGGTGAGTGATTCAGAATAGCTTCTTTGGTGGTGTAGTGGTTTATTCACAGAACATGGAAATGATGGCCTTATATTTACCAAAGTTAGATTATTAAAAATACAAAAACAGCTACTAGGTGGTTGATATCACCTAGTAGCTGTTTTTTTATGTATCGAAAATTCGCTTATTTATTTTCTTAGATACTATCACTTAATCTTCTAAGAAAATCGCTTTTGTTTCTAAGTAGTCTTCGACACCGTATAGACCGTTTTCGCGACCTAGTCCGGATTGTTTGTAGCCACCAAATGGCGCAAGCGGATTACGTTCTGATTTGTTTACAAAGATATTACCAGTTCGTAATTGCTTAGCTACTTTATAAGCATCTTCAGTAGGTCCAACTACTGCACCTGAAAGGCCATAAATTGAGTCATTTGCGATTTCAATGGCCTCTTCTTCAGTATCGTACGTGATGATGACAAGTACAGGGCCAAAAATTTCTTCTTGGGCAATCGTCATATCATTAGTCACGTTTGTGAAGACAGTAGGTGTTACAAAATGACCAGTTTCAATGGCTGGTTTTTTATCACCGACTAAAACTTTAGCACCTTCTGCTTTACCTTTTTCAATATATTCGAGTACTGTTTTCTTTTGATTAGCAGATACCATTGGGCCAACAAGCGTATTTGGATCAGCAGGATCACCGATAACGACGTTCTCTTCATAGAAAGATTTTACTTTAGCTTCTACATCAGCTAATTCGTCTTTAGGTACTAACAGTCTTGTAAGTGCAGTACAAGTTTGCCCTTGGTTGTTTAAAATAGTGCCCATTGCTTTTTTAACTGCAAAGGATAAATCGCCACCAGGTAAATAAACTAACGCAGATTTACCACCTAGTTCAAGAATGATATGCTTGATGCCTTTAGCAGCATTTTCATACAGTCCTTGACCAACTTCTGTTGAGCCAGTAAAGGAAACAACGGCAACATCTTCATGTTCAGCTAGATAGTTACCAGCCCCACTACCGCTTCCAAGGATTAGGTTGAATACACCTTTTGGAAAGCCTACTTTTTCAGCTAATTCAAATAGTTTAACTGCAGTGAGTGGTGTATCAGATGCTGGTTTAACAACTACGGTATTCCCAGCTAATAAAGCAGGTGTGATTTTACGTTGAATTTGATTTAATGGATAGTTCCAAGGGGTGATTGCAGCAACTACACCATAACCTTCTTTAATTACTTTGGTGTTCCCAACTTGTTCAGTTAAGTCGTAGTCTTTGATTGCATCTACTGTGGCAGACATTTCATCAATCGCTAAACCAACTTGTCCTGACTCGGAGAAGGTCTTGGCAGCACCAAATTCTTCAACAATAATGTCACGAATTTCTTCTTTATGGGCTTTGATTTCAGCTAATAATTTTTCTACATAACCGGTTCTTTCTTCAAGAGATAGATTATTCCAAGCAGGAAAGGCTGTCTTAGCTGCTTCAACTGCTTGGTCAACATCTTCATTTGCAGAGTATGCGACTTGGGCAAACTTTTCTTCAGTTGTCGGGTTTTCTACTTCTTTGTACTCATTATTGGTAGGGGTTGTCCACATACCGTTAATGAAATTGTTATACTTTTTCATGAGAAATCCTCCTTAAAATCTTTTGCCTAACTATCTTATATGATAAAGGACATTTGAATAGCTAGCTAGTGAAACGAATTGGCGCTCCTTGTTCTTGATCGTTACCGTGGAGTCTGAAAGAGCCTTTTTATTTTAAAAAGAAGGTAGACCGATTACTTTGTATGAATTTAGATGAAAAATAAAATTTGTGTCAAAAAGGGCTAGAAATTGTGGGTTTAGAGGCTTATAATTAGCTATCAGAAAACAATGTTAACACCTAATTTTATGCTATTTTTAGGTTAATGGAGGGGTAAATTTGAAATTGGGGATAGCGGGGACTGGGAAAGTCGTTGAGCAATTTTTGCCGGTAATTGCCGAGTTACCAGAAATACAAGTGACTGCAATTAATTCAACACCAAAAAGTGTTGATAAGGCAATCGCCTTTCAAGAACAGTACGGAATTGATCAAGTCTTTAGCGATTACAGTCAATTCCTAACAGAAGCAGATATTGATACAGTTTATGTTGCAGTAATTAATAATTTACATTTTCCTTTTGCTAAGGAAGCCTTGCTCCATGGTAAGCATGTGATTTGCGAAAAACCATTCACAATGTCACAAAGGGAATTAATTGAATTAGAACGACTATCCATTGATTATGATTTAGTATTGGCTGAGGCTGTAACAGGTCAGTTTGTCGAAAATTATGGTAAAATTCGCGAATTGCTACCACTCCTTGGCGATATTAAGTTAATTGAATGTAATTTTTCAAAATACTCTAGTAAATACGACTCCTTCACAGCAGGTAACGTTTTACCCGCCTTTGATGCTAAAAATGGCGGTGGTGCCTTGATGGATTTAAATTCATCCAATATACATTTCGTTGTTGGCTTAATTGGTAGACCAGATAAGGTCGCTTATTATCCAAATATTGAAAACTCTATTGATACATCGGGTGTGTTAATTATGGACTATACGGATACTAAAGCAGTATGTATGGCTTCTAAAAATTCTACCGGGAAAAATGGCGCAACCATTCAAGGTACGAAAGGAACTATTAGAGTGAATAGTGCGACCAATCGTATTACCTCTTTTGATATCTGCACAAATGATGGCTATAAGGAACATTTTGAATTAAATGCTTGTCACCATAAAATGGCCGCTGAATTTAAGATTTTTGCCAATTGGATTGATCATGGTGATACGATGTTTGCAGAAGAACACTTAGCTCAAAGTTTAACTGTTATGGAAGTCTTAGACATGGCTATCGCAGATTCAGACCTAAAAGAAGACCCTTTTTGGGAACCAAAACTGACATTTTAAGATTATTTAAGTCCGGATATTTTATTCGGGCTTTTTTTAATAAACCAAAAGATTTGCCTTAGAGTGCACTCCAGGGGTTAGACTAGATTTACCTGGAGGTGGAAATATGAAAACACGTAATTTAGGTAATAGTGGATTGGTTGTTTCAGAGATTGGTTTTGGTGCAATGGGCATGTCCATGGGGTATGGGGTAAGACCAGATAGACAGGACATGATTCAGGTACTTAGAGATGTTTATGAGATGGGTGAACGCTTTTATGATACGGCGGAAATTTATGGCCCTTATCATAATGAAGAGTTAGTTGGTGAAGCACTCGCACCTTTTAAGAAGGATGTAACAATCGCCAGTAAAGTTGGGATTAAAATGGTTGATGGTAAGCAAGTTGTAGACGGTAATACGGCAGGTATTGAAAAATCTATCGAAGGTAGTTTAAAGAGATTACAGATAGATACGCTTGATTTATATTACTTACATCGGGTAGACCCAAATATTCCAATTGAAGAAATTGCCGAAACGATGGGTAAATTAAAAAAGGCTGGTAAAATTCGTCACTGGGGACTTTCAGAAGCAGGTGTTAATACTATTCGTAAAGCCCATGCAGTTGAACCATTAGCTGCAGTTGAATCAGAATATTCTTTATGGACACGTGAGCCTGAAGAAGAATTGCTGCCTACACTGAGAGAGTTAGGAATTGGTTTTGTGCCATTTTCCCCATTAGGTAAAGGTTTCTTAACGGGTAAAATTAAAACGCTGGATGACTTAAATGAAGCGGATGGGCGAGCGGGCTTACCAAGATTTCAAAAGGATGCTTTGGAAGCTAATTTATTGTTGGTTGAAATCATTGAAGATATGGCTAAAGAAAAAAATGCAACGCCAGCGCAAATTGCTTTAGCATGGTTGTTAGCTCAAGGAGATTATATCGTACCAATTCCTGGAACTACAAAAGCCCATCGTGCGAAGGAAAATATGGGAGCTAGTGATGTGGCATTCACCGCAGACGAGTTGAGTCGCTTAACAACGGCAGCCAATATGGTGCAGATTGTTGGTAATCGCTATACGCCAGAAATGCAAGCCCGCGTTGGTTTATAACTATTTTCAAGGAAGTTTGGATATCATATCTGGGCTTCTTTCTTGAGTTTGCTTGATTTTTAACATATGATAGACAAAAGCTTGGAGTGATCTACAGGGTAGCAATTAGAAGGAGTCGCATATGAATATTAAAAAGGTCAGCGAAATTACTGGCGTTTCAGCGGATACTATTCGTTATTATGAAAAAATCGGTCTAATCCATCCTATTAAACGCAATGAGAACGGTGTGCGGGTATTTGATGA
Organism: Aerococcus urinaeequi; assembly: GCF_001543205.1. Lineage (NCBI taxonomy): Bacteria > Bacillati > Bacillota > Bacilli > Lactobacillales > Aerococcaceae > Aerococcus > Aerococcus urinaeequi. Next base: position 288,986 of record NZ_CP014162.1, on the reverse strand, counting down.
AGAGGATTTACGATGGATTCACTTTGCACGTGCCATGAGAACTGCAGGACTATCAATTGAGTCCTTAACGAATTATGTTAGTATGTTCCAAGAAGGTGACCATACGATTGAAGCCCGTAAAGAAATCTTACGTGACCAAATTGAAGATTTAACAGAACGAATTGACGTCCTACAAGCTGCAAAGGACCGTCTAGAATTCAAATTAGCCAATTATGATACGCACCTAAGACCGTATGAAACATCATTACGCGAAGGTGAGCAAGTTGAAATACAGTCATAATCAATTAGAAGAAAACTATTAGCAAGTCACTATTGACCATAAATAGTGGCTTTTTTTTGATGCGCTACTACTAGTTTATTCAGTTAAATTTTGAATATGATTTTAGCAAGTTCCACTTCAAAGGGGAAAATGACAATTTATGAAAGCCTTTACATGAGCTTTGGCGCATTCTATCATAAGGGTATGTTAAAGGCATGCACAATTTAGATTTTATTCATACTAAGGTGTGCAAAAGAAAATAGGAGGTCATCATTAATTTTTGCTGCTCTAATTATTCAATAGGAGGATTAAAATGAATAACGGTTTTTTAGAAAAGTTTGCGAATACTTTGGGAGGATTTGCAAATACAATTAATAACTTGCGTTACATCAAGGTAATTAAAAATGCTTTTGCAGCTTTATTACCAGTTATTATTACTGGTGCTTTTGGGACATTATTCTCGGCTATGGTATTTGATTCAGAGAATGGCTTAGCTCAGATTAGTTTTCTACGTTTCTTAGAGAATTTGAAACCAATTTCCGCATCTATTTCTTATGTAACACTTAGTTTCTTAACGATTTATGCAGTATTTTTAATTGGTATTGAACTAGCCAAACTCAATAATATTAAAGGTGTTTTCCCTGGTATAGTGGCCGTCATGTCATACTTATCAGTTAACCCAACCTTTATTGAGTTTATGGATGGTGACAATGCTTTAATTATTGAAAATGTTTTAGGTAAACAGTATTCCGATACTAAAGGCTTATTCCTTGGGATGTTTATCGCTATTTTATCCATCGAGCTTTATAGTTGGCTGGACCGTCAAGAAAAGCTCACAATCAAAATGCCAGAAACAGTACCTTCAAATGTGTCTGCCTCATTTTCAGCTTTAATTCCTACGGTACTAACCGTATCTATTATTGCCGCATTAGGCTTTGCTATTCTCTCATTAACGGGTATGTATGCATATGACATCGTCTATACAATCGTACAGCAACCATTAGAAGGGATTATTCAAGGGCTACCGGGCTTACTTGTTTTAATGTTAATTGCACAAATTTTCTGGGTAATTGGTATTCATGGGAATCAAATGGTTAAACCAATTCGGGAACCTTTATTACTTGGTGCGATTGCAGTGAATACGGAGGCTTTCAACGCTGGGAAAGAATTACCTAATATTATTACGATGCCATTCTGGGATATGTATATGAGTATAGGTGGATCTGGTGTAACGATTAGTCTATTAATCGCTATTTTCATCGTAACTAAACGAAAAGATTACCTACAAATTGCGAAACTGTCTGCAGCACCAGGACTGTTCAACATTAATGAACCCCTAATTTTTGGATTACCAATTATGTTAAATCCAATCTTAGCAATTCCTTTTATTATCACACCATTAGTGACAGGTACGATTGGTTACTTTGCTACGGCGATTGGTTTTGCTGGAAAAGCTGTTGTCATGGTGCCGTGGCCGACACCACCAATTATTAATGCTTATATCGCAACTGCCGGAAGCGTTGGGGCAGTCATTACCCAATTAATTTGTATTGTCGTAGCCGTATTAATTTATTTACCATTTGTAAAAGTAGCAGATAAAATGGTTAAAACTGAGGAGGCTTAATAGTGAGTAGACCTATACCAAAGGATTTTATTTTAGGGGCTGCAACGTCAGCTTGGCAAACAGAGGGATGGTCAGGGAAAAAAGATGGGCAAGATTCTTATCTAGATGAATGGTTTAAAAAAGAAAATTTTGTTTGGCATAACGGTGAGGGACCAGATATTGCTACGAACTTTATGGTGCAATATCAAGAAGATATCGACATTATGCAAGACATACAACTCACCCACTATAGAACTTCTATTAATTGGTCACGTTTTTTCACAGACTATGAAGCCTGCACTGTTGATGAGGACTATGCCAACCATATTGACCAAGTGATAGATGGCCTTGTTGCAGCTGGTGTTGAACCAATGATCTGTTTAGAACATTATGAGTTGCCTAAATTTCTATCCGATAAGTATGATGGCTGGTCCTCTAAGAAGGTTGTCGAGCTCTATGTGAAATATGCAGCTATTGTATTTGAACGCTATGGTGATAGGGTGAAAAACTGGTTTACCTTTAATGAACCGATTGTCGTGCAAACCAGAGTGTATCTAGATGCCCTACGCTGGCCACACGAGCAAAATTCAAAAAGATGGATGCTGTGGAATTTTCATAAAACCCTCGCAACCGCTAAAGTCATTAAACTATTTCGCGAAAAAGGGTATGAGGGACGAGTTGGCTGTATTTTAAATCCGGAAATGGTTTATCCTAGATCAAGTTCTAAAGAAGACCAAGCCGCTGCACATTATTATGATTTGTTTTATAACCGTGTATTTTTTGACCCTATGGTATTAGGAACTTACTCGCCTGAATTCATGCAGCTATGTATCGAAAATGATATCTATTTTGACCCTACAGAAGAAGAACTGGCATTGATTAAACAGTATACTGTCGACTTTTTAGGTGTAAACCAGTACTATCCTAAACGTATAAAAGCACAACGATTTGCATGGGCAGAAGATCAGCCATTCCATCCTACTAAGTATTATGAGGAGTTTGACCTACCTGGACGACAAATGAATAAATCGCGAGGCTGGGAAATCTATCCTCAAATTATGTACGATATGGCCATGTATCTGACTGAAAACTATCCGGACCTCACTTGGTTAGTAGCAGAGAATGGGATGGGACAAGAAAATGAACAACAGTTCAAAAATGCAGACAACATTATTCAGGATGATTATCGCATAGAATTTATTAGTCAGCACTTATCACAATTACTAAGAGCAGTAGATGATGGGGCTCGGTGCGAAGGGTATATGTTATGGGCTTTTACAGATTGTGTATCACCGATGAATGCCTTTAAGAATCGTTATGGTTTAGTTGAAATCGACTTAGACGATCATCGAAAAAGAGTTAAGAAAAAGTCAGCAGATTGGTATCGAACTTTAATCACTGACCGTGTATTAGATATATAAGCAAGTTTTATTATCAAGTTTTATTATAAGGAGAGGTAATTGTATGGGGAAATTGAATATTGTATTAGTTTGTTCAGCCGGAATGAGCACGAGTTTGTTAGTTTCAAAAATGAAAAAAGCTGCAGAAGACTCGGGTGTTGATGTGAGCATTGAAGCTATTGCTTCTTCTGTAGCTGTAGAGCAATTAGCCGATACACCAGCAGATGTATTATTACTAGGACCACAAGTAAGATTCCTAGAAAAAGACTATAAGAATCGATTTACAGATATCAAAGTAGATATGATCAGCCCAATGGATTACGGGACTATGAATGGTGAAGCGGTATTATCGCAAGCATTAAAACTAGCCAATTAACTTCAAGCCTCACTGAATGTATTCGGTGAGGCTTTTATTTACTTGTCAGTTTATAGCTTTCCGCTTTGAAGCGGAAAATGTAGATAAATGAAAGCCTTTACATAAATATAAGGACACCTTACAATTTAACTATAAACAATATAGAAAAGGAGGACAATCTAGACACCATAAGTTGAGAAAGAATGAGTGTGACACCATCATGGAAAATATAGAATTCGTAACAACAGAAATTGACATTATAAAAAAACTATTTCAGAAGAAAGCTACTTATATCTCAAGTAAAGAACTCGCTGCTGAAATTGGTGTATCGGATAAAACAGTCCGAAAATATATTAATCATGCAAAAGAGGCGCTAGAGCAATATGGCGCCACGATAGAGATGAAAAAGGGGAGTGGTTATTTACTCAACATAGAAGATCAACATACTTTTTATTCACTTCTAGAAGAAATAAACTCACCACAGCTATCAACAGCTATTTCAAGTGGCCCATCAGATAACATAGAAAGAGAACGGTTTATTTTAAATTTACTATTACTAGAAAATAAGCAAGTGACGATTCATGAACTAGCAGAAACAATGTTTATCAGCAAATCAACTGTTTCTGCAGTTATCCAACAAATTAAGCATAAGATCAATGCGTTCAATTTGACCTTAAATTATGATTATCAAGGAAATCTATTGATATTAGGAGAAGAGTTAGAGAAAAGACGATTTATTTTAAGTTATTTTTATTCTAACCGGTCGATTGAGTCATTAAATACGACATTATTTGATTATCAATTTGAAGGTTTTTCTATGGAAACAATTTTTATTATTGTCCTCGAAAAATGTCGCGAATATCAGGTTCAAGTATCTGATTTTGTTTTACAAAATTTAGTTATTCATATTTCCTTAGCTATCAAAAGAATTGAAAGTGGCTTCGTGATCAATCCTAAAGATGAAATCTCTTCAACAGATATAGAGAAAGAATTATTTGTTGCTGAAAAGATCGTAGCGAGTATAGAAGAATTGATTGGTATTGAATTTCCAGAAAATGAAGCTTTTTACATAGCGGTCCACTTAAAATCGAAGTCGAATCAACTGGGAGAGGACACTAAGTTTGAAGATAAGGAATTACAAATTCAGTTATTGGAAAAGCTTGAACAGTTGAATACGGTAGTAGATACCCCCTTTTTAATTGATCAACAGTTATTGATGGGCCTTAAAATACATTTTGAACCTTTGATGACACGGCTGAAGAATCATATTGCCTTATCCAACCCTTTAACTGAAGAAGTTGTGACGAAGTTTCCGAAACTCTTCGCTAAGTCTAAGCAAGTTTTAGCAACTATGCCAATATTAAAGCATTATGAAGTCAGTGACCATGAATGGTCTTATATTCTGTTACATATTCTTGCTGCAGTAGAACGCTATAAATTAGCGTCAAAACTAAAGGTAATCGTCATTTGTGCAACCGGCTTAGGTAGTGCGCAAATGCTGAAAAACCGACTGGAAAATGAGTTCTCTAATAGTTTATCTATTGAAAGCGTGATTTCGTACTATCAGTTAAATGGTGAGATGTTAAAAGATATAGACTTGATTATCTCCACCATTGATATTTCTACTACATTTTATTCGGTACCAGTTGTGAATGTCAGTGTGTTTTTGAATAAAGAGGATATTGATTTAATTAATAAATATGTTGGCCGAGACCGTTCAAGCCAAGTAAAGAAAAATAAATTGCATATCAATCAGCGTAAAAGTCAGGACATTTTCAACCAGTATTTCTCTACCGATCGGTTTATCCAATTTGAGCCGGGAACTTCTAGGGATGAGATGATGCAACAATTGATTGCTACTTTAAGTGATAGCAGTACTAGCGTATTTGTAGGTGAATTAGAGAAACAAATCCAGATTCGTGAGCAATTTAGTTCGTTAGCTTTCTCGCAGTTAGCAGCATTTCCGCATCCTGCACAACCCGTTGGTATATCAAGTGAGATTGCGATCGGTCTGCTACCGAGTGGCCTTTATTGGGATGCAGATCATCCAAAAATAAAGATTGTCTTTTTAATGTCACACTCACGTATTGAAAATCCTGGTTTAGAGATGATAAATGAAGGACTAGCAGCGTTTATACATCAAGAAGACTTGATGTACCAGCTGATATTGCAGCCATCATTCGAACAATTTAAAACTTTATTTATGCATGTACTAGGGTGAAATGAGGTTATATGATGAACAATTCAATTGAAATTATGCTTGTATGTTCAGCCGGGATGAGTACAAGTATGCTTGTTAGGGCAATGAAAAATGTGATTAGTGATCGCAATTTAAAGGTAAATGTATTTGCAAAGCCGTCTACGGATGCGATGGAGTACCTAGATGAATATCCAGTAGATGTCGTTTTACTAGGACCACATGTAAGATTTTTTGAAGATAACTATAAGGAAGAACTGGCGCAAAAAAAGATACCTGTAACTGTTATTCCGCCTCGTGATTACGGGACAATGAACGGTGAAAAGGTGTTGGAATTGGCAATGAATTTATTAGAGAAATAGGTGGAAAAATGGAAGATACGAACTTACAAATTATGAATCTGATTATTAATGCTGGAGATGCTAAAAGTAGCGCAATGGAAGCTATTTATGCAGCTAAGAAAAAGGATTTTGTACTAGCAGAAAATAAAATAAAAGAAGCGAACGTCAAAATCAATAAAGCACACAATTCACAAACGGATTTATTAACAGAAGAGGCCAATGGTAATCATACAGAACTCAGTTTATTGATGGTACACGCCCAAGATCATTTGATGACCGCATTAACATTTTTAGATTTAGCTAAAGAAGTGATAGATGTCTATAAAACCATTGATGTAGCGCTTGTTGAAGGGTCATAAATAGAAAGGTAATGATATGTTGAATAAAAAATTCTTATGGGGCGGTGCATCAGCTGCCAATCAAATTGAAGGTGGTTTTGAAGAAGATGGTCGTGGGCTATCAAATATTGATTTACTACCGTATGGAGACCAAAGGTTAGCGATTGCCCAGGGTAAAATGCATTATAGTGAAGCAAAGGAAGATGCATATTATCCTTCACATACAGGTGTTGACTTTTATCACCATTATAAAGAAGATATTCAGTTGATGGCAGACTTAAATGTAAATGCATTTAGATTTTCAATATCTTGGTCTAGGATTTTTCCAACTGGTCTAGAAACAAGTCCTAATGAAGAAGGGTTGAAATTCTATGATAATTTAATTGATGAATTACTGAAATACCAAATTGAACCCGTGGTAACAATCAGCCATTTTGATGTACCAAAAGGTTTAATGGATGCATTTGAATCTTGGAAAAGCCGAGAAATGATTGCACAATTTGAAAAATATGCGCGAACGCTTTTTAATCGATACAAAGGGAGGGTGAAATACTGGATTAGTTTCAATGAAATCAATATGTTACTACATAAACCTTTCACCGGAGCGGGCATATTCATTGATGACCAAAAAGAGAATCGTAAGCAAGTGATTTTTCAAGCGGCACATTATGAAATGGTGGCTAGTGCTTTAGCTACAAAGGCCTTACGGGAGATAGATCCGGATGCCCAGTTAGGAGCAATGTTAGCCGCAGGGGATTATTATCCCTATAGCGCTAACCCAGAAGACGTATTTGTAGCTCAAAAAGCCAACCAAGAGAATTTCTTCTTTTTAGATGTACAGTCAAGAGGAGAATATCCAAGGTGGGCACTGAAACAATTTGAGGCAGAGAATTTATCCTTAGACATCACAGCGGATGATTTACAGATTCTTAAAGAGAACACTTGTGATTTTATTTCTTTTAGCTATTATTCCTCTAGAACCTCTAAAGCAGATACTTCTGATGTGGATACCAATACGGGAAATGCAGCTGGCGGTGTCGTGAATCCGTATTTAAAACGGTCTGAATGGGGATGGATGATTGACCCCTTAGGCCTTCGAATAGTGATGAATTCTATCTGGGATAGGTATCAGAAGCCGTTGATGATTGTCGAAAATGGACTTGGGGCAAAAGATACTTTAACCGATACAGATGTGGTGCATGATGACTACCGAATTGCCTACTTAAATACTCATCTGGAGATGATTAAAGAAAGCATGACGGAAGATGGGATTCCCTTAATGGGCTTTATTATGTGGTCAATCCTTGACTTAGTTTCTTCTTCAAGTGGTGAAATGTCTAAACGTTACGGTTTGATTTATGTCGATAAAGACAATTTGGGAAATGGTAGTTACCGTCGAATTAAAAAAGATTCATTCTATTGGTTTAAAGATTATATTACAGAAAATAAATAAGTAATTCATGTGGGGGAAAAGATGCATTTAACAGTTATAGGTTTAGGGAAAATGGGGCTTTCGCTAGCACAGCAACTGCTTGACCAAGGCAAAAGTATTTCTGGTTTTGACATTAATCAAACAATTGCTCAAAGTATACAAGATGAACGTTTTACATTTTTGAATGAATTAAATGACTTGAAAAAAATTGAGGAAAGCAAAATAGTATTGCTATTATTGCCAGCAGGCGATATTACGCATCAGACTATTGAAAAGTTGTCTGATATATTAAGTAGTCAGGATGTCATTATTGATTTCTCTAATTCATACTTTAAAAATTCAATACAAGAATATCACTTTTTAGCATCACAGGGTATTGTCTATCATGATTGTGGTTTATCTGGTGGTGTGTCTGGGGCAAGAAACGGGGCTTGTATGATGTTAGGTGGCGCAGAATATGCTGAAGCAGCTATTTTAGCATTGTTGTCTGACTTATGTGTCCCTGGCGGCTTTGACGCATATGTTGGCGTTGGTAGTGGCCACTATCTCAAGATGGTTCATAATGGCATTGAGTACGGTATGATGCAGGCCATTGCTGAAGGCTTGGCCTTATTAGATGGGCAAGAAAGATTCGATTATGATTTGGAAAAAGTCACGGCTAATTGGTCATCTGGTTCAATTATCGAATCTGCTTTACTTAATCATATTACGGATGAATTACGTTTGGATAATATCTTAAGTCAGTTTTCTGATAAAGTTTCAGCTTCTGGTGAAGCAAAGTGGATGGTTAAAGAAGCTTTAGATGAAGAAGTACCTGTCCCAGTGACAGCACTCGCTTTGATGAAACGAAACGCCTCGTTAGCATCACAGCCATTTTCAAATAAAGTAATTTCAGCCATGCGCTATCATTTTGGAGGACATAGAGAATTTTGACAAAACATATTATCAGTATTGATGTCGGGACAACAAATATGAAGATGACATTGTTCGATCAACAATACCAGCTAGTAGAAAGCCAAAAATTTGCACATAAACACCACCTGATTACCGACATCATTTTTGAATTAAATCTTGAAGAGATTTGGGGAAACTTAATCTTTGGATTGGAAAAATGGCTAGCAAACTATAAGTTGACCAATGTCGAATTAATATTAACGACTGCTATGCACAGTATTCAATTATTGAATCAGAATATGCAATTAGTAGGTTCTTTGATTACATGGGCAGATAACCGGGGGACCAATGCCATAGAAAAAACATCACAAATTGACCGAGAAAACCAGTATTATCAAACTGGGACACCAATTCATCCCATGAATCCATATTTTAAACTGTTGGAATTATTTGATGATAGTCTCAATGATGACACTAGGTATAAATTGGATAAGGGGCTACTGATTGGTTCTTTAAAAGATGTTTTATACTATCGGTTAACAGGTGATTGGGTTGTCGATATCAGTAATGCATCAAGTAGTGGCCTATTGGATTTAAAGAATTTGACTTGGGATAGTAAAAGTCTGCATGATATTGGGCTATCAATAAAGCAATTACCTAGTATTAAACCTTTAACTTATAGTAGACAGGTGAATATACCACAGTTTTCAAATTTAGAGATGACGGTGATATTAGGGACATCTGATGGTGTATCATCCAATTTTGCCTTTAATGATCTACCGCATACGGCAGTTTTATCTATTGGTACTAGTCATGCTATACGTATTATTCATCATGATATTCAGTTAGATTATCACACCCATAATTTTTGTTATGCGATTGATGAAAATCAGTATTTAGTAGGGATTCCGAGTAATAATGGGGCTAATATATTATCATGGGCCAACCGTATTTTTAATAGCACATTTGATGAATTAAATGAAATTATGAAAATACGCCCAGCAGTATCAGCAACTTTCTTACCGTATCTGAACGGTGAACGAGGACCGATTTGGGATGACCGTGCTTGTGCTTTATTTACGAATCTTTCCAGAAATGACGACCGAGAAAGTATTCTTTTTTCTCTGATTCTTGGAATGATTTTCAACATTAAAGAGAATGTTAATGCGCTATCAGACTTAGTAGCTTTTGATTCGATCGGTTTAGTAGGTGGTGTCACACAACTTGAGTCTTTCCCGCAGCTTCTCTCAGATGTTTTAGGAATCAAATTATATCTTCCTAAACTTGAGAATGCTGAAACAATGGGGAGTATTCGTTCAACTAGACAACTTTTAATCGTCAATGACTATCGAATCGTAACACCAAATATAAGCGCCTTTCATCAGTTTAATGAAGCATATGTAAACTATCAAAAACAAAAAAATTTATTTTATACAAATGAAAGTCCGACGTCATAATCGGACTTTTTCTATCCTAAAAAAGTATTCAATTGATTAATACAGATAGATTTTTCTGCATAGCTTATCATGTTATGATTATTGTAAGAAAGTGCTTTAGGAGGTCGCTATGATAACTTGGACAAAAGTCGCACTAGGCGCATTAACAGGTATTGTTGCTAGCCAAATTGTTAGAGCCCGCAAGGTGAATATTTCTTACGCTGCGCAATTGGTCGAGGATAGTCTGACCCTGGCTTCCAGTATTCTTCCTGGTCAAAAATCTAATGATGACCGTCTGTACACCCTCGCTTATAACCGCAATGAGCTACCATTAGCCCTTAGCTAGACCAAACGTTCAATGGGATTTGACTATTTTGATGATTTTACAGATACTTTTACAGTGCAAAATGACTTATCGGCGCCAAGTTCAGATCAGCCAGAAAAAATCATTTTCTACCTTTCAGGTGGCGGCTTTTGGATACAACCAACTTTATTGCACTTTAATATGGCCCGTAAATTGGCAGACCTAACTAATCGACAAATAGTGATGCCCTTGTATCCAAAGGGGCCTATCCATAATGTGGTGGATGCTCATAAAATGATTTTGAAGCGGTATCTATATTTAATAGAAGAAAAGGGGATTGCCCCAAAAACATTGCTATTCTTGGTGATTCGGCAGGCGGTGCTTTGACGATTTCCTTTATAAAGCAATTGCAAATTCTATGATGAAGAGGACTTTTTAGCTAATAGCTTTCTGACAAGCTTATGTTACAATAAATGTAGTAATGAATTTAGAAGATAAACGGAGGAATACCATGCCATCAATTGAACCAATTTTAGAGAAAATGTTTAACGATAAGAAAGTACCCGTTAAGAAGAATAAATTCAATGAAGACCAAGTGGTTTTCTCAGGTGCTTACCGTATTGCTGAAGATAAAACGATTCCTTTTAACGTAGTAGCACGTGAGTTTAAAGAAGGTTCATCCATAACGGAATACCAAATCACTTATCGTAAATTAGTCCAAGTTGAAGATTTCAACAATCAAACAAAAGCTTTAGCAGTGATTAATGAAATCAACCTAAAACGTGCAGGCTACTACACTTTAATCTTGACTGGTGACGGGGAAATTTACCTACGCTTATTATCAAGAACCACTGAAGATCCACAATTATTGTATGAATTAATGGTCTTTGGTTCAGCGACTGCACGTCTTGTGTACCCTGAATTAGAAGAGAAAATTAATGGCAAAAAGGTTGAAGTACTCAAAACCCAACCAAAAGCTGAATAAAAATTCGAATATATAAAAGCTAATCCGCCCCAAAATGTATGTCCAATATTACGTACAAGGGCAGATAGGCCGTCATAAGTGCGCAACTCGCCGCACTTATGGCGGTCTTTTTTTGCCCATTTTTCCAGTTTTGCTAGCAAAATTTGCCGAAATACAAAAGTTGCACAATTTTTATCGACAACATTAAATTCTTAACAATAAGTGCATATAAAAAGTCGAATGTTCGTCCATAAGGGTCATTTCCCGACCTAAATTAACCTTTTTCAATAAAATGTTCAGTTTTAACTTGTCTTTACCCATAAAGTTCGTTAAGGTAAGCACATGGTTATCCGGAAAACGAATATTCCGAAATAATTCAACGGAAACGTATGTGTTTATGAAAAGGAGCGATTTTTAGCAATGCTTATTTATTCAGGTAAGACGAAAAACTTATGCCAAGATGATAACGGCCAATATTATTTCCAATTTAAAGACGATGTTACGGGTAAAGATGGGGTATTTGACCCAGGTGAAAACCAAGTAGGGGCAACGATTGAAGGGTCAGGCCACTCTAATGTTGTGCTTTCAACATACTTTTTTGAATTATTTAAAGAAAAGAATATTCCAACGCATTATATTTCTTCAAATACTGAAGAAAACACCATGCAAATTGAAAAAGCCTCTGTATTTGGTGAAGGGTTAGAAGTAATTTGTCGTTTTAAAGCTGTTGGTAGCTTTATCAGACGTTACGGGGCTTACATTGAATCAGGTACACCACTTGATGCCTACGTAGAGTTCACTTTAAAAGATGATGACCGCCAAGATCCCTTGATTACCCAAGATGCCTTAGAGCAATTAGATATTTTAAAAGCTGGCGAATATGACCAATTGAAGAAATTAACACAAGATATCTCCCTAGTTATCAAAGAAGCTTTAGCCGAAAAAGGCCTAGAATTATATGACATCAAATTAGAATTTGGTCGCTTAGACAATTCTGATGTCATTGTCTTAATCGATGAAGTTGCAGGTGGAAACATGCGTGTCTATAAAGGTGATGAATACATCGAACCTTTAGCTTTAGTAGATTACTTTGAATAAGTGGAGGATCAAAATGCAAGTCATTACAAAAAATAACGCCCAATTCGATGTTGAAGGTCAAAAATATACTAAAGAGGCCTTAGAATTTTTAAATTTTGCTGCGGATACTGAAATTGCTTTCTACAATCTTTACCAATTTGAGGGGGCTTCTGAAGCTACCCTTGAAGCGGTCCAAAAAGCCTTATTCGATACTGAAAAAATAACTTTTATCGAAGAAATCCCCACCGCTGACTACACTTTCCGCTACCGCCAAGTGACTGGTCAATACAATGAACATGAGCAAATGATGACGGAAATGATCCAACATGTGCTTGGTTTTGAAGAAGTAAAAGTCTTCCATTCTAAAGTCGTGACTTTAGACAATGTCACACCAGACCAAGGGCAAATTTTTGAAAATTATTTCATCAATCCGGTTGAAAATACCGTCATTGCCATGGATGAACCCCCATTTGAAATTTACCCTTCATCTACAGAAGAGCTTGAGGAAGTTGTTGGTTTCACCGAAATGACTGAAGCTGATTTAATAAACCTAGCTCAAAAATTCTCCATGGACTTAGACGACTTGTTATTTTGCCAAAAATATTTTAAATCTGAACACCGTAATCCCAATTTAACTGAGTTGAAAGTCATTGATACATACTGGTCAGACCACTGTCGTCACACCACTTTCAACACCCAAATCGATATTGTGACCATCGATGCTGGTCGCTACGAGCCCTTATTCAAGGCAGCTTTAAATGATTATTTAGAGAAAAGAGCGCAACTTGGCCGATCTGAACGTCCTATCACCCTGATGGACCTAGGTACAATTCAAAGCCGTTACTTACGGGAAAACGGTATTCTTGACAATGTTGAGATTTCACCTGAAGTGAACGCTTGTGCTTTAGAAATTAAGGTAGACGTTGATGGCACTGAAGAAGATTGGATCCTTTACTTTAAAAACGAAACCCATAACCACCCGACAGAAATCGAACCATTTGGTGGTGCGTCTACTTGTGTTGGTGGTGGGGTTCGTGATCCATTATCTGGTAGAAGTTGGGTATACCAAGGAATGCGAATTTCGGGGGCTAAAAACCCTAATCTACCACTTGATGCCACTCATCCTGAAAAGTTACCGCAAAGAACCATTACGAAACGTGCCTTAGAAGGTAATAGCGATTACGCCAACCAAATCGGTTTAACGGGTGGTTATGCTGAAGAAATTTACCATCCAGGTTATGAAGCTAAACGTTTGGAAACAGGGGCTTTAATTTCAGCGGCACCAAAAGAAAATATCGTCCGCGAAGTACCAGTTGCAACAGACAAAATCATCTTATTAGGTGGTCGGACTGGTCGTGATGGTTTGGGTGCAGCCGTTGGGTCATCGCAAATTCAAACGGAACAATCTCTTGAAAATGCAGGTGCTGAAGTACAAAAAGGGGCCGCAGCCATTGAAAGAAAAATTACCCGCTTATTTAGACGCGGAGAAGCAACACGTTTAATCAAACGTTGTAACGACTTTGGTGCTGGTGGGATATCTGTTGCTGTTGGTGAGCTTGCAGATGGCTTGGACATTCAACTGGATGATGTACCGGTGAAATACCCAGGTATGCATGGCGGTGAAATTGCACTTTCTGAATCGCAAGAACGTATGGCTGTTGTGGTTGCTGAGAAAGACATTGAGGCCTTTTTACAGTACTGCGAAGAGGAGGATGTTGAGTCGACTATTATTGCTGAAGTGACTGATAATGACCGGATGCAAATGACTTGGTCAGGTAAGCAAATTATTGATTTATCAAGAGCCTTCTTAGATTCAAACGGGGCAGCAAAACATGCAAATGCAACCTTACTACAACCGAAAACTATTTTCCAAAATGATGTGAAAGCAGGGACAGTCTGGGATGAAGCGTCATTAAAAGCTTATATGTCAACCTTAAATAGAGCGAGCCAAAAGGCTATGGCGGAACAATTTGACGGTTCGATTGGGCGTGCATCTGTACTCTTCCCATTCGGTGGGAAATACCGAGCAACGCCTGAATTAGGTATGGTCTCAAAATTACCAGTTGCTGGTGGTAAAACGACCACAACGTCTGGTATGGCTTACGGATTTGACCCTTACTTATCAGAACAATCACCATTCCACGGGGCTTTCTACTCAGTGATTGAATCAGTCAGCCGCATGGTGGCTTTAGGATTTGACTATAAAGATTTACGTCTATCCTTCCAAGAATTCTTTGAAAACTTACAAAATGATCCAGAACGTTGGGGTAAACCAGTTTTATCTCTATTAGGAGCCAACTTAGCCATGTCTGGACTTGATTTAGCGAGTATCGGTGGGAAGGATTCTATGTCAGGAACCTTTGATGATATCGACGTACCGCCAACTTTATTGTCATTCGCAGTAGCGCAAGGTCGTGTGGACCAAGTGGTTTCTCGTGCCTTCAAGCAAGTGGGTTCAACAGTTGTCTTAGTGGAAAACCCATTAAACCGTGACTGGACCATTGATTTAGACCAAGAAAAAGCGATTTATGATGCTATTCACCAATTGGCTAAAGGGGACGCTTTATTAGCTGCTTCGACTGTTGGTTTTAACGGAATGTTGAAAGATTTAATCGAAATGTCTTATGGAAATGGTATTTCTGTGGCTGTTTCAGAGGACTTCACCAACCGCTTGGCTGAACCGATGATGGGGGCTTTCCTCTTAGAATTAGCCGGAAGTCCTAAAGACTTACTTGGGGATATTCCTTACCAAGTTGTTGGCCAAACGCAAGCAGATACCATTCAAATTGCTGGTCAAGACTACGCTGTCAAGGCGATTGAAACTGCTTCAAATGAAGTTTTTGCTTCTGTATTTGATCAGATTGAAAATGCTGACCGCCAAACACCTAAGATTGTCGCAGGCAATAGTTTTGCATGCCCTAATAGTTCTCTTGGCAAAACAGCAACCCCTGTCAAAGCCTTGATTCCAGTTTTATACGGGACCAATGGTGAATATGACTTACAATTTGCCCTTGAAGAAGCTGGATTTGACTGTCAAGTGATGGTTATCGCCGACTCATCAAATGCCAAATTCGAGCAATCAATTCAAACGTTACTTGAGAACTTAAAAGATACACAATTACTGGCTTTACCTAATGGGTCAATCTTTGGTAACCAAACGGATGAACAAGGTCGTGCTTGGGAATTGATCCTTAACAGACCGGATGTTAGCCAAGCTATTGACGCTCATTTACAAGCCGACCGCTTAATTATCGGGTCTGGATCTGCTTTTTCAGCCTTAATCCGCACTGGTTTAATTGAATTTGGCCAAGTGACTGGTCATTCAGCGATTCGTGTTTTACCAAATCAAAACGGCAAGTTCGTTTCTGATTTGACTACTGGCCGTGTGGTTTCTGAAAAATCAGCCTTTACCACTGGTCGAGCTAACAAAACCTATACCGCACCGCTTGCAACAGCATTTGGTCGCGTTGTATTAGGGGAAGCAGAAGAAAAAATCAAAGCTAATGGTCAAGTGATTGCCGCTTTTGATACTTATTTTGCAGAAGAAAATATCGACGGCTTAGCTAGTCCAAATGGTTTAGTCTTTGGGACCATCTCTTCATTTGAAAGAAGTGGGCAAGACCTCTACCAAAACGTGCCAAGTCAAGGTGAAAATCCATTCTTAACTGAAGCTTTTGCATATTTAAACGCCAAATAGGAGGATATTATATTATGTTCGTTAGAATTATTATGGGAAGTTCAAGTGATGTTGAAATCGCCCGCAAAGTAACTAGTAACCTAAGTAAATTTGAAATTCCTTACCAAGTATCTGTGATTTCCGCTCACCGCGCTTTAGATGATCTACAAGCCTTAGTTGGACAAAATGACGCTGACCTTTATATCGGTATTGCCGGTAAAGCGGCACATTTACCAGGGGTGATTGCTGGCATGACTGTTAAACCAGTAATCGGTGTACCGGTAAAATCTTCAACCTTGTCAGGTTTAGATGCCTTGTTATCTATCGTTCAAATGCCTAAAGGTGTCCCAGTTGCGACAGTGGCCCTTGATGGTGGCGAAAACGCGGCTATTTTAGCCGTACAAGTTTTAGCGGTGGCAGACCAAGCTTTAACAGAAAAATTAAACGACTATAAAAAAGAATTAAGCGCTGGTGTTCGCGACATGAACAACGAAGCAGCGATTCAAGCGTTGTAGTAGGTGGCTAAATGAGTGGTATTTTAGGCGTTTACTCTTTCGATAATATTGAAGCATTTCCGCATCTATATTACGGTCTCTATGCCCTGCAACACCGAGGGCAAGCGGCCGTCGGTATTGGGACAATTACGCCAGATGGTGACAGTCAATTGATCCGTGAAAAAGGGTTAATCAGTGAACATTTTGGTGACGGTTTGATTGAACATATGCCGGGGAATAAGGGGATTGGATTTGTCCAATACCCCTTTGAAAACCGGGAAAGTGAGCCTATGCCTTTTTACCATGAGGGGGCTTTAATGGCGATTGATGGGGAAATTGAAAATGAAGATTTCACCTACCAGGCTTGTATTGAAGTGCTTGGGCAAGATATTGAAACAATTAAGGCTTATTTTGAAGCTTTAATCGGTAAATTCACCTTGATTTATATGAACAATGACCGGTTTATCGCCTATAAACATTTGGACGGGATTAAACCTTTAGCCATTGGGAAGATGGACGATACCATCATTGCGAGTTCAGAAACGGCAGCTATTGATTCGATTACTGGGCACGTAATTCGTGAAATCCAACCGGGTGAATTGTTTATTCAAACAAAAACACAATGCATTTCTTACTACCTATCAGCCAACATGGAAGCAACTGAAAGCCTGGATGCCTTCGAGTTTATTTATACGGCGCGTCCGGATTCCATTCTAGACGGGATTTCTGTCTATGATGCTCGTTATCGTTTAGGGGAAACCTTATGGCAAGAAGACCAATTGCACAAAGGAATTGTGATTGGGGCACCAGAATCGGGTGTGATTTCGTCTATGGGTTATGCTAAGGCGTCAGGATTACCCTATGAGCAAGGATTTGTCCGTAACCGCTATATTGGCCGGACCTTTATCCAGTCATCGCAAACCATTCGTGAACGAAATATTGAAATCAAATTGACCCCAATTAAGAGTATTGTGGCCAATCGTGAAGTCATTTTAATCGACGATTCTATTGTGCGGGGTTCAACTATTAAACGAACGGTCAACACCTTAAAAGAAGCAGGCGCAAGTAAGATTCATGTGCGAATTGCTGCGCCACCAGTT
Source organism: Aerococcus urinaeequi (assembly GCF_001543205.1). NCBI lineage: Bacteria > Bacillati > Bacillota > Bacilli > Lactobacillales > Aerococcaceae > Aerococcus > Aerococcus urinaeequi. Next base: position 271,116 of record NZ_CP014162.1, on the reverse strand, counting down.
GTGAAGGGTGAATCGATGACCGTGGATATTCCAGACAAGCACCAACTTGTGGCTTACAACCGATCGATTGAAGAAGTGAGAGATTTGATTGGCTGTGATAGCTTGAAATATATTTCTTTAGATGGCTTTCACCGTGCCATCGGGCGCAGTAAACTTTATGAACCTTATTTTACTGAAGAATAAGCGACAGATAGAAGATAATAGGAGAGCAAAATGGGATTAGATTATAAATCTGCTGGGGTCAACAAAGAAGCCGGCTACCAGCAGGTGCAATTAATTAAAGACATGATGAAAGCCACTTATACAGATCAGGTGATGACTGAAACAGGTGGCTTTTCAGGTATGGTTGAACTAGGTGCGTCTGATATGAAGGCGCCCGTCTTAGTTTCTGGAACTGACGGGGTGGGGACCAAATTAATGGTGGCCCAAGAAGTTGGTACCCATGATACCGTTGGGATGGACCTTGTCGCGATGTGTGTCAATGACATTATCTGCCAAGGTGCCAAGCCCTTATTTTTCCTGGACTATATTGCAACAGGTAAACTAGTTCCTGGCAAAATGGCCAGCATCGTCCAAGGGGTAGCCGAAGGTTGTAAACAAGCTGGTGCTGCCTTAATTGGTGGTGAAACTGCTGAAATGCCAGGTATGTACGGCGAAGATGATTATGATTTGGCTGGATTTGCGGTCGGTCTTGTCGATAAAGAAAAAATCATTTCAGGAAAAGACATCAAAGCGGGCGATATCGCTATTGCCTTGCCGTCTTCTGGCGTCCATTCTAATGGATTTTCTTTAGTTAGAGCAATATTAGAAAAAAATAAGATTGATTTTAATAATCAATATCGAGATACTAATAGGACGGTGGGCGAAGTTTTACTGACACCCACAAAAATCTATGCTAAAGATGTGCTAGCTTTAATCGAGGCCGTGACTGTCAAAGGGCTAGCCCATATTACAGGCGGTGGTTTATTTGAAAATGTACCGCGTACTTTACCTGAAGGCCTTGGTTTAGCAGTTAACCGTGACCAAATCCCGACGCTAGATATTTTTGACTATTTACAAGATCTAGGCCAGGTGGCAGAGGATGAAATGTTTGGAACCTTTAACATGGGGGTCGGTATGGTTATTTTCCTAGACCCAGCGGATGTTGACACAGCCTTACAAGTTTTAGCGGCTAATGACAGCGGCGCCTTTAAATTAGGGCAGGTGACGACGCAAGCTGACGGAGTATCTTTTGTATGATCAAAATTGGCGTTTTAATTTCTGGCGGTGGGACCAATCTGCAGGCCATTATAGATGCTTGTCGGCTAGGCGACTTACCAGCTAAAGTATCAGTGGTCATTTCAAATAAGGCAGATGCTTATGGTTTAGAACGGGCCAAAAAGGCTGGGATTGACCAATTATATACCAATGATGATGAGCGGATTCTAGCGACTTTACAGGGCTATGACGTGGATATTGTGGTTTTAGCAGGATACTTGAAATTGATTGCCAAAGACCTGGTCCAAGCTTTTGAAGGCCGGATGTTGAATATTCATCCGTCACTTATTCCGGCATTTTCAGGTAAGGGGTATTACGGGTTAAAAGTCCATCAAGCAGCTATTGATCGCGGGGTTAAAGTGACTGGGGCTACCGTTCATTTAGTGGACGAAAATTTTGATGAAGGGAAAATTCTGATTCAAGAGGTGGTTGCCATTTTGCCGACAGACACTGCAGAAACCTTGCAGGCACGCGTTTTATCAGTAGAACATAGGATATTGATTACAGCTATCGCTGAAGTCATTGGCGGTCTAGACGGCTAGGTTTAGCTATTAGACGAAGAAAAAAATAATATGGAGACATAAGGAGACGAATATGAAAAGAGCTTTAATTTCTGTTTACGATAAGACTGGTATTGTTGAATTTGCGACCAAATTAGACCAATTAGGTTGGGAAATCATCTCTACAGGTGGGACAAAATCTTTATTAGAAGAGGCTGGAATCAAGGTGATTTCTGTTGAAGAAGTAACCAATTCACCTGAGATTTTACAGGGGCGTGTGAAGACTTTACACCCACATATTCATGGTGGGATCTTATTCAACCGTGACATTCCTGAACATCAAGAAACAGTTGATGAATTAGGGATTCATGCCATCGATATGGTGATTAATAGCTTATATCCATTTGAAGAAACCGTGAAAAATGCGGCCTCATCTAAGGCAGAAATTATTGAAAAAATCGATGTTGGAGGCCCTTCAATGATCCGTGCGGCAGCTAAAAACTACAAAGACGTCTTAATTGTTACTGACGCAGCGGATTATGATTTAGTTGCTGACGCTTTGGAAAATGACAACAATACCCTTGAATTACGGGAAAACTTAGCTGCAAAAGCCTTCAGATTAACGGCTTTCTATGATGCCATGATTGCTGAGTACTTTACTGGCCTAGCTGATGAAAAATTCCCAGAATTATTAACAAAAGCCTTCCGTTATAAGGAAGAATTGCGTTACGGGGAAAATCCCCACCAAGCAGCTGTTTACTATGAAAGTCCGCTTGAAGAAGACTTTGACCTAGAACAATTACATGGGAAACAAATTTCTTACAACAACTACAATGACATGCGGGCCAATATGGACCTTGTCCAAGAGTTTGACGAGCCAGTTTGTGTGGCAGTCAAACATGCCAATCCATGTGGGGTAGCGGTTGCTGATACACCGGCAGAAGCCTACAGAAAAGCATTTGCTGGGGACCCAGTGTCTATCTTCGGTGGGATTATTGGTTTTAACCGCACGGTTGATGCTGAAACGGCTGAAGAATTGTCGAAAATTTTCCTAGAAATTATCGTGGCACCTGACTTTACGGAAGAAGCTTTTGCCATTTTGGCCAAAAAGAAAAATCTACGTTTAGTTAAATCGACTAAATTAGGCAAATTCAAGGGTAAAGGGACAACTTACAAGGAAACAGTAGGTGGCTTGTTAATCCAAGATAAAGACTTACCGATCTACGCTGAAACAGGTCTTGAACTTAAAACAGACCGTCAAGTAACGGACAAAGAGTTAGAAGATATGGACTTCGCTTGGAAAGTGGCTAAACACTGTGCGTCAAACGCCATGGTCATTGCAAAAGACAAACAAACCTACGCTTTAGGCCACGGGGAAGTGCGTCGTGTGTGGGCGCTTGAAGATGCCTTACAACGGTCTGAATTCCCATTAGAAGGGGCAGTTGTCGCTTCAGACGGCTTCTTCTTCCCAGATACCATCGATAGTTTACATGAATATGGCATTAAAGCCATCGTACAACCAGGTGGTTCTGTCCAAGATGAGAAAGTGATTCAAGCAGCTAAAGATTACGATATTTCAGTTGTGTTCACTGGCATGCGTCATTTCAAACACTAATGACGAGCTGTTAATTCCTAAGGAGAAATCATGAAAATTCTAATTATTGGTGCTGGAGGTAGAGAACATGCCATTGCTTGGAAATTGGCCCAGTCCGACCGACCAGTTGATATTTTTCTAGCACCTGGAAATGCAGGTACGGCAAGTGAGTATACCAATGTCCCAATCGACGTGATGGACTTTGACCGCTTACTTGATTTTGCCTTAACTGAGGCCATCGATCTGGTGATTGTAGGGCCAGAAGATCCGCTTTGTGCCGGCATTGTGGATGTCTTTAAAGATGCTGGTATTGCTGTTTTTGGTCCTGACAAAATCAGTGCCCAACTAGAAGCTAGCAAGGATTTGACCAAGCAATTTTTGAATAAATATCAAATTCCAACTGCCAACTCTTTTACCACAGCTGACTTTGACCAAGCCAAGGACTATATCAACCAAGCTGGCCTGCCAATCGTTATTAAGGCGGACGGTTTATGCAAAGGTAAGGGCGTTGTAATTTGTCACAGTCTTGAAGAGGCAGAGGCCACTTTAAAAGACATGTTGCTTGATCAAAGTTTCGGAGATTCCGCTAGCCAAGTCGTTATTGAAGACTATTTAGATGGCTATGAGCAGTCACTTTTATGTTTCGTGTCCAATAACCAATTGGTACCCATGGAGACGGCCCAAGATTATAAGAAGGCATTTGATGGCGATTTAGGGCCCAATACGGGTGGCGTAGGTGTTTATTCTTTACCAAAAACGCCTGAAACCACAGATCCGGCCTTGGATGCACAGATCAAAGCTATTTTGGGGCAAATTGAACGTGGGTTAATCGCTGAAAAATTTTCTTTTTATGGGATTTTGTTTATTGGCTTTATGATTCAAGATGGCCAAGCGAAAGTCTTGGAATTTAATGTCCGCTTTGGGGATCCTGAGACGGAAGTCCTTTTACCAAGACTGGAAAGTGACTTGCTGACAGTTTTTGAAAAAACCCTAGCTGGCACTTTAAAACCCACAGATTTAATTTGGTCAAAGCAAGCAGCAGTCGGCGTGGTCTTATATTCAAAAGGCTATCCAGGTTTTTACGACAACCATGTTGCGATTGAATCCTTACCTGAAAACGCCTTGATTTTCCACAACGGTACGACGACAGATGAAGCAGGGCAATTGATTACAAACGGTGGTCGTGTCCTAACGCCAGTTGCCTTAGCAGACGACATTCAAAGCGCCCGCCAGGCAGCCTACAAGCATGTGGGCCAGATTCGCGGCGCATCACTGACTTACCGGACCGATATTGCCAAGTTATAAATGTAAATTCTTTTTCCAATGCTAGTATGCGACAGCTATTCCAATGGGGTAGCTCAGTATACTAGCTTTTTTATTGGCAAAATGGCTAAGTTATGGGGAAAACGCTATCAGAAAATAAAAAAACGTTTTCATGGAAAAATCCATATTTTTCTGGACCTAATCCGTTGACATTGGTGAATTCCTAAGTAAAATAGTTAGTATGCGAACTATAAGGTTCGGGTGCGAACTAATCAAAAATAGACATGCAAGGAAGGTGAAGAAGTGATACATGAGGATCGTCCATTATATATAGGTGGTCTGCTACGGGAGTTAACAATTGCAGTCCATCGAAATATTGGTGTAGAACTTAGTGAGCACGAATTGGGAGATATGAAGGGTCCACAATCGATGGCATTGGGTTATCTAATCCATGCGTCAACACAAGATGAAATCTATGTGAAAGACCTGGAAAAATATATGAAGATTCGTAAATCTACTGCGTCTGAATTGGTCAGCCGATTAGAGAAGAATGGGTATGTGAAGACGGAGAAATCGCAAAAAGATGGTCGATTAAAGAGGCTAATTGTTACAGAGGAAGGACATGAAGCCCATGACCGGATTCTCCAATTTTTACAAGAGATAGATGACAGATTAGTTGAAGGTCTCTCAAAGGAAGAGGTCGATACTTTCGTCAACTTGTTAAATAGACTAATTCAGAACATGCTGCCTTAAAAAGGTGAGTATTAGGAGGTAATGAAAGGTGCTAAAAATATTAGCGAAAGCAAATAAAAAGGAAAAATTTTTCGCTTTACTAAGCGTGCTGCTGATTATGCTGCAAGTTTACTTAGAGTTAGAAATCCCTGACTACATGTCAGAAATTACAGAATTACTACAAATGCCAGATACCGTGACAGCGGATATTTGGGAACCAGGTTTAATCATGGTTGGTTTATCACTAGCATCTTTTGCCTCTGCTATATTGGTAGGTTTTTTTGCTGCACGTATTGCTGCAAGTTTAACTGCCCGTATTCGTGGGGAAGTGTTTGATAAAGTCATGAGCTATTCAGCCAATGAAATCAACCAATTTTCAGTGCCAAGTTTAGTGACGCGTTCTACCAATGACTTGACCCAAATCCAAATGTTGATTGCTTTAGGACTACAAGTCGTTTTACGGGGACCAATCATGTCCATTTGGGCGATTGCGAAAATTTCCGGTCAAAACTGGCAATGGTCAATGACAACTGCTGTCGCTGTGGGTGTTTTATTAGTGATGATTGGATTTATCATGTACTTCGCTGTCCCTCGTTTCAGCAAAATCCAAACCCTGACCGATAATTTAAATGCCGTGACTCGTGAAAACTTAACTGGTTTACGCGTTATTAGAGCTTACAATGCAGAAGAATATCAAAATGAAAAATTCGCAAAAGCTAATGACGACTTAACCAATACACAACTCTTTGTTAACCGTGTAATGGGGATTATGCAACCCGGTATGACCCTTGTATCCAGCAGTTTAACCCTAGTAGTGTACTGGTCAGGTGCTTACTTAATCGCCGATGCAGCGCAAGGAACAGCGCAAATTAACTTATTCTCAGACATGGTTGTCTTCTCATCTTACGCCATGCAAGTCATCATCGGATTTCTGTTGATGGTCATGATCTTCATGATTTTACCGCGTGCCATCGTTTCGGCAAAACGGATCAACGAAGTGCTTTATCTAGCACCATCCATTGATTTTAAAGAAGATGCGATTCAAACAAGTGAACAAGGATCTGTTGAATTCAAAAACGTCACTTTTAAATATGGTGATGATGCCAAACCAGCCCTTAAAGATATCAATTTCAAAATCAACAAGGGTGAAACCTTAGCCATTATCGGATCAACTGGTTCAGGTAAATCCACTTTAATCCAAATGATTCCACGTCTATACGACGTATCTGAAGGACAAGTACTTGTCGACGGGCATAATGTCAAAGACTTTGACCACGCTGGCTTGAATAATATTGTTGGCTACATGCCACAAAAACCAGTTCTATTTTCAGGCACAATTCGTTCAAACATGAACCTTGGTGAAAGTAACGAACACTTAGAACACCAGTCGCTATCAGACGAAGAAATCTGGGCGGCCTTAGACACTGCACAAGCAAGAGACTTTGTTGAAGGAGAACCAGACCAATTGGATACCCATGTTGCCCAAGGTGGTAACAACTTCTCCGGTGGTCAAAAGCAACGTTTAGGGATTGCCCGCGTGCTTGCTCGTAAACCAGAGATTCTAGTCTTTGATGACTCATTCTCTGCTTTGGACTACCAGACAGATAAGACCTTGCGTGGCGTTTTAGCAGAACGTATGGCTGACACCACTAAGATCATTGTAGCCCAACGTATTTCAACTATTATGGATGCGAACGAGATTTTAGTACTAGATAGAGGCGAAATTGTTGGCCGCGGTACACACCAAGAATTATTAGCGGACAACAAGGTATACCAAGAAATTGCTTATTCACAATTATCAGAGGAGGAATTAGCAAATGACTAAGAAAAAAGATGCAAATCAACCTTCATTGATGGCGAATATTATGACATATGCGCGTGAATACAAATGGCCGTTCGTTGCAGCGGTTGTCCTAGCCATGATTGGTTCTATATCGTCTATTATCGGTCCCGACCGGTTAGGGGATATGACAGATAAAATCACGGAAGGCTTGATGTCACCAGATGGGATTGACTTAGAGCGTATTTCACAAATTGCAATTACTTTAGTGGTTATCTATGTCCTTGGGGCTGTCTTCACTTATATTCAAACCTTCTTGATGGCAACGATTATTCAAAACTTTTCAAAAAAATTACGGAAGAATGTATCCGATAAAATTGACCGTTTGACTTTACGCTATTTTGATAGCCATAGTCACGGGGATACCTTAAGTCGGGTAACCAACGACTTGGACTTGGTTGGACAATCACTTAACCAAACCATGCCGTCATTTATCCCATCAGTGACTTTACTGATTGGTACCCTAGTGATGATGTTCTACAACAACGCGATTCTAACCCTAGTAGCCTTGGTTTCTGTGGTTATTGGTTTCGCAGGAATTGTCCTCATTCTAGGTCGTTCTCAAGGTTATTTCATTTCACAACAAAAAAATCTAGCCAATGTGAACAGTATTGCTGAAGAGTCATACACTGGTCAAAGTGTTTTAACAACTATTAACGCCCGTAACCAAATGACTGAAACCTTCAGCGAAGCGAACGAAGCTTTATATGATAGCGTTTGGCATGCCCAATTCTTGTCAGGTATCATGCAACCGTTGATGCAATTCATCGGAAACTTTGGTTATGTAGCTGTCTCTGTTGTCGGTTCAATTATGGCCTTAAATGGCGACATTACCTTCGGGGTAATTGTATCATTCATGGTTTACGTCCGTATGTTCACTCAACCACTAGGTCAATTATCACAATCATTCGCCTCATTCCAATCTGCGTCAGCAGCCTTAAATCGTGTATTTGAGTTTCTAAATGAAGAGGAAATGGTAGAAGAAACAAACCTATTGAGCGAATTGCCGGATGTCCACGGTGACGTGACTTTCGAACACGTAAACTTCGGTTATGAAGCAGATCAACCGATTATCAAAGACTTCTCAATAACCGCTAAATCAGGTCAGAAGATTGCTATCGTAGGACCTACCGGAGCTGGGAAAACGACAATCGTCAACTTGCTGATGAAATTCTATCCAATCGACTCAGGTGAAATTTACATTGATGGGAAACCTACCAGTGAAATTTCACGTGCAGCTGTCCACGACCAATTCTCAATGGTGTTACAAGATACTTGGTTATTTGAAGGCACCATTCGTGAGAACTTAATCTTCAACCAAGACCACATTACCGATGAAATGGTTGAATCAGCAGCTGCTGCAGTAGGTATTGACCACTTTATCAATACATTACCGAAAGGCTATGATACTGTATTAGACGACTCTGTAACCTTATCAGTAGGGCAAAAACAATTATTTACCATTGCACGTGCCTTGTTGAAAGATGCACCTTTATTGATATTAGATGAAGCGACATCTTCAGTCGATACACGTACAGAAGTCTTACTACAAGAAGCCATGGACAAATTGATGGAAGGTAGAACATCATTCGTGATCGCCCACCGTTTATCAACTATCCGTAACGCTGATATTATCTTAGTTATGGACCACGGTAATATCATTGAACAAGGTAACCATGAGGCTTTAATGGCTGAGGGTGGCTTCTATGCGGATCTTTATAACAGTCAGTTTGCAAAATAGCATGTAACTTTAAATTTAAAAATAAGAGAACAGGTTGTAAAACTTCCTGTTCTCTTATTTTTTTTACTACTGGCGCAATTCAATTTCATATTTTCTCCCTTTCTTCAACACTGTGCATTATCCATTAAGAAAAAAATCTTTACGAATTATACCCTAAGGGGTATAATTTGTATACGGTTGGGGGTATATAAATGAACAGCATCCTTTTACCAAGTATTAAAGATTATCAAAAAGGAATTTCACCGTTGCTTCCGCCAAGTTGTTGCGAGTATCCTACTTGCTCACACTATGCTGTTGAAGGGGTTAAAAAAATAGTTGGCTACCAACCAGAAGAAGTACTGAAAGCGTATCTAAAGAAAAAAGTAACCATAAAATAATCATCTATTGAGGAGAAAAATATGTTTTTTAAAAAAATGCCTACGATTTCAACCACTGAATTGGAAAAGAAATTAACCGATAAACCGCAAATTATTGACGTGAGAGAACCACATGAATTTAAAAATGGTCATATTCCAGGAGCTAAAAATCTGCCATTGTCTAAAGTTGCTAACTACACGCCTAAAGGTCAAGTTTATGTAGTGTGTCAATCGGGAATGCGTAGTAAACGAGCAACGAAAATGTTACTGAAACAAGGGCATGATGCTATCAATGTCCGTGGTGGCATGATGGCTTGGACAGGCGCAACAAAAGGAGGTAAGAATTAATGAAAATTGTCATTATAGGTGGTGTAGCAGGCGGAATGTCTGCTGCTACAAGGTTAAGACGGTTGAATGAAACAGCAGAAATTATCGTATTAGAAAAAGGTCCTTATGTGTCATTTGCGAATTGTGGTTTGCCTTATTATGTCGCTGGAGAAATCGATGAACGGACGGATTTGTTAGTTCAAACGCCAGAAACTTTGCAAGCAAGATTCGATTTAGATGTGCGGCCAAATAGTGAAGCTATATCTATCGATTCCAACAATAAAGAAGTGGTCGTGCAAACCGATCAAGAAACATACACGTTGGGGTATGATAAATTAATCTTATCCCCAGGAGCAAAACCATTCATTCCACCAGCAAAGGGATTAGAAGAAGCAGAGAATATTTTTACCTTACGTTCCGTTCCCGATGTCGATGCGATTGCCAACTTTATCAATATACACAACTCTAAAAAAGCAGTGGTCATAGGCGCTGGATTTATCGGGCTAGAAATGGCAGAAAGTTTAGCCCAACGAGGAATGGAAGTTACTATTGTGGAGAAAGCACCACATGTACTACCACCTTTTGATGAAGAAATGGCGGCTTATATAAGGAAAGAATTAGTAGCTAATGGTGTAAAATTGTATACAGGATTAGCTGCTGAATCATTTGAAGAAAAAGGTAAAACCGTAGTATTGGAAAATGGAGAACGCTTGGAGAGTGATATCACTTTAATGTCTGTCGGCGTAAAACCGGAAACAACGGTAGCATTAACAGCCGGTGTCGAAACAGGTTTACGCGGTGGGATAGTCGTTGATGACCAATATGAAACTAGTCAAAAAGATATTTACGCTGTGGGGGATGCGATTGTCGTTAAGCAACAAATCAATGGAGAAGACACAATGATTGCATTGGCTTCGCCAGCTAACCGTCAAGGCCGTCAAGTGGCTGATGTTATTAGCGGATTAAAGCGCAAAAATAAAGGTAGCATAGGGACAGCGATTGTACGAGTGTTCAAAATGGCAGCAGCGTCGACCGGTTTGAATGAGCGCCAATTGCAACAAGCTGATGAGGCGTACGAAGTGATTCACATTCAAGGAAAAAGTCATGCTGGCTATTATCCTAATGCAAAAACTATTGTATTAAAGTTATTATTTCATCCGACCACAGGTAAAATTTATGGCGCTCAAGCCATCGGAGAAGACGGTGTAGATAAACGGATTGATATCATTGCTACAGCTATTAAAGCCGGAATGACGGTGCAAGAGTTGCCGGAATTAGAGTTCACTTATGCCCCTCCATTTGGTTCTGCTAAAGATCCTGTTAATATGGCTGGTTATGTAGCTTTAAATCTTATGGAAGGCATTAGTGAGTCTGTTCAGTGGTATGAATTAGAAGACAAGCAAGCAGAAGGATATTTATTGCTAGATGTTCGAAATGAAGGTGAACTGAAATCCAACGGCCGCTTAAAAGGTGCAGTCAATATTCCTTTAGATAGTTTGCGAGACCGCATGGCGGAGTTGCCCAAAGATCAACCGATTATTGTCAGCTGTCACAGTGGACTGCGTAGCTATGCAGCAGAAAGAATATTGAAACAAAATGGCTACCAAGCCAAAAATTTAGATGGCGCATTTGCTCTTTACTCAACAGTAAAACCAGAAAAGGTGGTAAAATAATGTATAATTCAATATCAATGTCAGAATTCGAACAAAAATGGGAAAAAGAGAATCTTCCTTTAGTAGACGTTAGAGAAATCAACGAATGGGAAAATGGTCACCTGGACGGCGCAATCCACGTTCCTTTAAGTAATCTTTCAGCTGAAAAAAATAAATTGGATAAAAGCCAAGAGTATTATGTAATGTGCCACTCTGGAGCACGTTCTGCAAAGGCTTGTCAACAATTAGCACAAGAAGGATACAACGTGATAAATGTAATGGGCGGAATTTCTGCTTGGAGAGGAGAAATTGTTTAATGGAGTACGATAAAAAAATTGTGAATCGTTTGAAACGTTCTGACGGTCAATTGCATGGCGTTTTGAATATGATGGAAGAAGGAAAAGATTGCGTGGATATTGTGACTCAATTATCAGCGGTTCGCTCTAGTATTGATCGTACGATTAGTTTAATTGTTGCCGAAAATTTAGTAGAATGTGTGCAAGAAAATATTAAAGATGGCAGCACAGGTGAAGAGCGTATTCAACAAGCAATTCAGTTACTAATGAAGAGTCGCTAGCCATGTGTTGTGGCTTATGCTACATCAACGTATAACAATATTTTAAATGAATATAAACGTATAATATTGGAAACACAAAATAAGAGAACAGGTTGCTAAGATGCCTGTTCTCTTATTTTTTACTTCTAGAGCAATCAACTTTCATATTTTTACTGTTCTTCAACTGAAGTTTCTGAAGGATTTTCTTTCAAAAAATCTCTAAAACTATCTCCCCAATCACAAATAGCAGTTACAACGGGTTCTAAGTGTAAACCAATTTCACTTAGTTGATACTCTACTTTAGGAGGTACAACCGGGTAGACAACCCTAGTAATGATTTGATCATCTTCTAATTCCCTTAATTGTCTGATTAACATACGTTGATTGACATCGGGAAGGTACCTTTGTATTTCACTTAGCCTTAATGGAGACTGTTGTAGCAAGCACCAGATAATCGCTATTTTCCAACGTCCACCTATAACGGATAAAGCCAAATCCTTGCTAGTGAAAAAAGTTTTTTCTTTATAATGAATGGTCATGTAGTGCCATCTCTTTCTATTGATATTTTGTTTATACTGACAAAAAAGTCAGTATTGTGTAATGGATTATAATACGAGATTATGGAAATGTAAAGCTGCTGTTGCATTTAAACCAAGAGAACTGATTCAAATTGTAGAAATTGATGTAGAAGAACCGAAGGCAAAAGAGGTCTTAGTAAAAATCTTGCATACTTCAGTTTGTCATACTGATGCATTTACTTTATCAGGTGATGATCCAGAGGGTGTATTTCAGGAATGAGGCACTTGATTTGCTTCATAGGGGCGAATCAATTCAAACGTTTTTAACATGAGGGGCGTGAAGAAGTGGACCTTAAGCTTATTGAAAATTACCGCTCTTTTGACAGAGAGCAGCGTAAGTACAGCTATTATTCAGAAGTGTTACAGTGTGACATGACTTTCAGTCTCCTCTTGCCGTCCAATAAAGCAATGAAAAAAATCCCGCTTATTTGATGATTATAGGGTTTAACGTGTACCGATGACAATTTTAGTCAGAAAAGTGGCTTCTAAAGGTTGGCTGAAAAATACAAAGCGATTCAAGGCGATTTCGTCTTTCTCTCCTATTTTGAGTCCTAGTCAAGTTCCTTGGTGGATCAAAGCCTTCGCTACTTATTTAGGGGAGAACCAAACTTCCTAGAAAGAGTGGAATGCATCCAAACTGGTTAAAGAAATCGGAATACCGTCTATTCTCATTACGCAAGGAACTGAGGATGGGTTTTATCCAGAACAATTAACAGAAGCGTTTTTTTTTGAAAAATACTCAAGAAAATAATGTATCCGTAGATTACAAAAAGGAAGTAGGCTACGACCATAGCTACTTTTTCATTGCTACTTTCTTTGAAGAGCATTTCGGCTTTCATATGGCGTACTTAAGGTGATTCTTTGGTTTAAATGCTCTAGCTATTTAAGTGGTTTGATTGTCGCACTTTATAATGTGCGAAAAACCTTTGTTAAAATGCTTGTCGTTATAAATTTTGATGTTGATATAACAATAAACACCTCTCTAGCATTTTAGGGAGGTGTTTTTGAATAGAATCTCTACAGAGAGTGCTTTAACAAATACTAAACCAATCTTAATCGGCCTAGTATTTGTTGTATAGGTGTCATAACGCAAAACTTTGAACATATCTTTTCTATATAGGTCAATCAAAATAAGGAAATCTCATAAAATACACTTCTTACATATTCGACCTTAGATAATGAGGGTATCTTCCCGTCTTTTGGACATATTTCCTTTCGATGAAAAGGCACCACAAAAAAAGACTTATGCATATCACATAAGTCTAAGCCAAGTATTTTATGAAAACTTTATTTTGAAAAAAGAACTAAGAAAATTATTTTGAATAAATTTCTTAGTTCTTAAATATTTATAGTATATGTCAAATAAAAAAATATATCATTTAAATAGAAAAATGACAAACGTTCGACAAGACCAACAACCGACTGGATGAAGTCAAAGAGCAAATTCCTGAACGGCAAGCATGAGGGCAACAAATCGAGGTGTTCTTGAAATAATTGGAGCAGGTTGGTGTGGTCGATCAATTCGATGATGATTTGTTTATTGGACTGGTTGATAGTATTCAGGTTTCGAGGGATAAAGCTGTGGTACTACTTAAGGATGAGACTGAGGTGGAAGGTTAGGATAAAGAATGTCGCATGATCGTTTATAGAATCCCAAGCGACTTTCTTAATGCGAGTTGTCATAACTTATCTTGACCTCTTGAGGTAAGTCATCAGGAATTTGTGCTTGAACAGCGTTCTCATCCCCTTGTTTAATTGCCTCATCGTAGTACCAGCATTTGAATTTAATCATATCAAGCATTTTTTGCATCTGCTGAATTTCATTTTCAATCGTTTCTTTTTGACGTTCAAATAACTCTTTTCGCGTCTCAAAGGTTTCAGTTCCAAGTTTTGTCCACTCCATAAATTGTTTGATATCTTTTATTTCTAGTCCGGATTTTTTCAAACATTCAATGACACGTAGTGCTTCAATTTCATTTTCCGAAAATTTACGGATTCCTGAAACTCGTTCTATCGTGGGGAATAATCCTTCTCTATCATAGTAACGAAGTGTAGAAATAGGAATATTGAACATTTTTGATATTTCACCAATTGAATAAGTCATAATACCTCCAAAATAATTTCGACGTAGTCCTTGACCTAAAGTCAAGTTTAGGTATTAGAATTATATTACCTTACAAAAGCAATGTCAATTTCAAGGAGGAAATCAACATGAAAGAAGAATTAAACATCACTCAAGAATGGGATAAAGTTTTCCCTCAAAGTAGTCAAGTAAACCATCATAAAGTAACCTTCCCTAATCGCTTTGGGATTACATTGGTTGCTGATTTGTATGAACCCAAAGTCCAAACAGGTAAGCTTCCGGCGATTGCAATTAGTGGACCATTCGGCGCAGTCAAAGAGCAATCATCAGGACTTTATGCGCAAATAATGGCTGAACGAGGATTTTTAACAATTGCTTTCGATCCATCATTTACTGGAGAAAGCGGTGGCTTCCCTCGAAATGTCGCATCAGGTGATGTTAATACAGAGGATTTTCAGGCAGCTGTCGATTTCTTATCCGTACAAGAAAATGTTGATCCAGAAAAGATTGGTTTAATTGGAATTTGTGGCTGGGGTGGTATGGCACTCAACGCAGCAGCAATTGATACCCGAGTGAAAGCTACAGTTGCTTCAACGATGTATGATATGTCCCGAGTGACTGCGTACGGCTACTTTGATTCAGTTGATGCCGATGGACGATATGAATTACGTCAACAACTCAATGACCAACGCATCGAAGATTTCAAAAATGGAGATTTTGCTCGAGCAGGTGGTGTCGTAGATCCATTGCCAGAAGATGCGCCTTACTTCGTCAAAGATTATTTTGACTACTATAAAACAGATCGCGGCTATCATAAACGCTCATTGAACTCGAATGAAGGTTGGAATGTCACATCTTCGCTTTCATTACTGAATACCAAGTTGTTAGCCTACAGTGATGAAATCCGTAACGCTGTGTTAATTATCCATGGTGAGAAAGCCCACTCACGTTATTTTGGAGAGGATGCTTTCAAGAAGTTACAAGGCGATAACAAGGAGTTGATGATTATTCCGGGAGCATCACATACTGACCTTTACGATCAGGTGGGTATTATCCCATTTGATAAGATGACTGAATTCTTTAACCAGTATTTGGAAGTGAAATAGAATAAAGGTATAGGTACGGACGTAAAAAAAGAATGGCGGGTATGATAATGGTTGAAAAACAAACGGCTGGAAGAGATGCTTTAGGGGAATTTGCACCAAAATTTGCAGAATTGAATGATGATGTATTGTTTGGAGAAGTATGGTCGAGAGAGGATAAGCTTTCCTTAAAGACTCGCTCCATTGTAACAATTACGTCCCTGATTTCTAAAGGGATTGTTGATTCATCTTTGAGTTATCACTTGGAAACAGCTCGGAAAAATGGTTTGACACAAACAGAAATGGCTGAGATTTTAACACACCTTGCTTTTTATGCAGGGTGGCCTAATGCTTGGGTAGCCTTTCGTTTGGCAAAAGAAGTCTATGCGGATGATTTGAATGAAGAAGAGCACGGTGGCTTCTTTGGACAAGGCAAACCTAATACGGCTTATGCGCAATATTTCATTGGTCAAAGCTATTTGAAGCCACTGACTAATCCTGAAGAGACAATTTTTATCGCCAATGTTACATTTGAGCCTGCTTGTCGCAATAATTGGCATATCCATCATGCCAAATCTGGTGGAGGTCAAATCTTGATTTGTGTAGATGGTGAAGGCTGGTATCAAGAAGAAGGGAAACTTGCTCAAAGTTTGAAACCAGGAGATGTTGTGACAATTCCGGCAGGTGTCAAACATTGGCATGGTGCTAAGAAAGACTCTTGGTTTAGTCATCTAACTGTTGAAGTGCCTGGTGATGAAACGTCAAATGAGTGGCTGGAACCGGTAACTGACGAAATGTATGATAACCTTTAGGAGCGATTTAAGTGGAAGTTAGAATTCAGGATATCATTCAAGCAGATGGAACTAAGGATGAGACCACACCGAATATAGCAGCATATGCGAATGAGCTGTATCAAGAAGCAATCAAAATTGGCATGGAAATGAATACCGCATGCCATATGCCGGAAGAACTTCGTGAGATTATGAGTCGCTTAATCGGAAAAGAAATAGATGAAAGTTTTCGAGTTTTCCCACCATTCTATACAGACTTTGGGAAAAATATCACGCTTGGTAAGAATGTCTTTATCAACTCTGGAACTCATTTTCAAGACCAAGGAGGCATTGTGATAGGAGATGGTGCCTTCATAGGGCACAACGTAGTACTCGCTACAATCAATCACGACTTATATCCCAAGAATAACCGCAAAAACCATTATGCGCCCATTGTTTTGAAGGATAACGTCTGGATTGGTTCAAACGCCACGATTACTTCTGGTGTGACAATTGGCGAGTGGTCAGTAGTCGCAGCAGGTGCAGTCGTAACAAAAGATGTGACACCATATAGTATTGTTGGTGGTATACCTGCAAGAGTCTTAAAGACAATTGATCCAGAAGGAGACAACGACTAATAAACCAAAAAGGAATCGACCTTGCATCCTCGCATGCGGGAACGATTCCTTTTTTCGTACTCACAAATACGCTTAAATCCACAACCATCGCTAAACTTTTACAAATTCCCTACTACTTTGTAAAAGTGCAACAAGGCAAAATGTAATTGTATCGCTAAGAACGTCTAAATAGAAGCACTGTGTACATGAACCGTACGCACAGTGTTGTTGGGATATGCTACTAATGGCTCTTTCTTTACATGATTCAGATAATAGAATATTACTTAAGATGAATATACCTGACTATAATAGGTAATCTTTAAGTCGTACTAAAATATATTGATCTAGCAAAGAGGAAATTTGGACTATCCATTATTCCAGATAAAAGAATTTATATAGAATGTAGAAATAATAGGACATTTAGTGTTCACACGACGATTCTAAGATCATTTAGAATTAATTAGACCTATAGTTGGTTAAACAAGGAGAATAAGACGATCTCTAAATTGTCATTTATTACTAAAAATTTTTGCCATTTAAAAATAAAAGTGACAATTATGGACTATAAAAATATCTAAAAAAAAAACTGTATTCAAAAGTTAAAACTTATAACCAAAAATGCCAGCCGTTGTGTAAATTGCAACAGCTGGCATTTTTGATTTATACATTTTTTATCAATAAATATAAGCCGATAAGAAGTAAGAATAGCGTCAAGAAACCATGGACGATTTTTGTCGATTGAAATTCTTTGGGGTATTTAAATAAGAAGATATACCCATTAACGAAACCGGCGACAACGAGCAAGATAGCGAAAATAGTTAAATACATGATGACTCCTTTACTTATGATGTTACTTTTACCTATTATACATTAGAATTTATTGATTTCGGTCTGAAGTATGAGGGATATGATGTGAATTTACCTTAGTATACAGATATAATTAAATATAAGTTAACAGTAGAAAGGTTGATAAAATAATGAAATTATATATGAAAAATCAATTACTCTCACTTAAACGTGATTTTAATTTGACGAATCAAGACGGCGATCCAGTTTACAAAGTTAAGAATAAATGGCTATCAATTGGCCAACAATTTCGCATTATTGACCTAGCTCAGGATAAAGAAGTGGCGCAAGTTAAAGAGCAAATTATTGATTTAATGCCAACGGTAGATGTATACGATAAAAATAATAACAAGGTAGCTGAAATCCGCAAGAAGGTTTCCTTATTTAGAGATAACTACAAAGTAACGTCCTTGGATTGGGATGTTAAGGGGAATATCCTTGATTTTGATTTCCGTATTACGGATGAAAATGGCGACCGAATTGCCCGTATCGACCGTAAGTTGATTTCAATTCGCGATACTTTTGTGATTGATATTGAAGACCATGTGCCAGCTGATGTGGTGCCGATTATTCTAGGTGTAGTGATGGCGATTGATTTAGTAGTTGAGCGCGAAGAAGATTAAAAAAGGAAGACTAAAATTGTACTTAAATAGTTAACTGAGGAGGCTGCGACCGTATGGATCGTGGCCTTTTTATTTTCGTCTCAAAATTTCCTTCGAAACCACTTGTGTTTACCGAACGTACGTTCTATTATTAATGGGAACATACGTTCTGTTTTTAAGGGCGTAAACTTAAATGTCTAAGCGAAGGAGGGCTAAAGATGTTTGCGAATAATGTAACGTTTGACTATTCAAAGGAACCTAGTCGCGATATTTTGTGTATTGATTGTAAGTCATTTTACGCCTCAGTGGAGGCAGTAGAACGCGGTTTAGACCCATTAACGACCAAATTAGTTGTCATGTCCTACTATGATGAGGCTGGTGGTCAGAGTAGGGGTTCCGGGCTTATTTTGGCTAGTACACCAGCCGCTAAGAAAGCCTTTAATATTTCCAACGTAACCCGGGCCCGAGATTTACCTTATCCCTATCCAGATGATTTGGTGATCGCCCAACCACGCATGCGGGTTTATATGGAGAAGAACCAAGAAATTAACCGGATCTATAAAAGCTACGTGGACGAAGCTAACCACCACGTGTTTTCAGTGGACGAAAGTTTCCTAGATGTGACCGATTCATTCAAACTATTTAAGGTTAGTAGTGCCTACGAAATGGCCCAGAAAATTCAAAAGGATGTCCATGACCAGACCGGTATTTATACAACGATTGGTATTGGCGATAACCCATTTCTAGCCAAAGTGGCCCTAGACATTGGTGCGAAAAAGGAGTGCGACATGATTGCTGAATGGCGGTATGAGGATGTCCCGGATACCCTATGGCAGATTGCTGATTTAACAGAAGTCTGCGGTATTGGCCACCGAATGGCCCGCCGGCTAAAGGGGATGGGTATTAATAATGTCTACGACCTCGCCCATTCTTCTTATCACGTATTAAAAGATAAATTAGGGGTCATGGGTGCCCAACTTTATGCCCATTCGTGGGGCGTGGACCGGTCTTTTCTCGGCACCCCTTATACCACAAAGGACAAGTCCATCGGCAACAGTCAAGTGCTCCCAAGAGACTACACCGATAAGGACGAAATTGCTGTCGTCGTCAAGGAAATGGCTGACCAAATTGGTACCCGTTTAAGACGAGCTGGCGCGCAAACCCAAGTCGTCGGTCTTGGCTTAGGCTATTCTATGGGCTACTTTGATGCAAGTGGTAAAAGGGGTATTCATAAGCAAATCAAGGTAACACCGACCAATCAAAGTAAGGTGATTGCTGAAGTGGCCTTGTATCTGCTGTCCTTACTCTATGACAACCAAGTAATCCGGCATATTTCTTTATATAGCGGCAACCTTGTTTACAATCAAGCAGTCCAATTAAATCTATTTGAAAGTGAAAACAATCAAGTAGCCGACTTGAAAACAGATGTGATTGTAGATACCATCCGTAAGAAATACGGTTTTAAGAGTCTGGTCTATGCCTCGTCTCTTAAAGCTGGCGGTCGGGCAATTGAACGCTCTAGTTTAGTCGGCGGACACGCTGGTGGTATGGCGGGTATCGAAGGTGAGGCCCATGGCTAAGCGGCTTGAACCTTGGGAACTACCGAACGCTACAAGACGGGCCCAATTGTCATGGTTAAAAAAGCAACGACACCCAAGGACCCGTAAACACTTCACGCCTTATAATGAATATGAGGACCGGACCTTTGGTATGAAGTGGGCTACTGCTTATGCCATGGATGAATTGGTCAAAGGCATTCAATCCAACCATAAGGATGCAGCTAAAGTATCTACACCACTGCCTGAGATGACGAGGGAAGAGGTTGACCAAGTCTTGCAGGAAGCTTGGTTAAACCACTATCCTGTTTCTATTCAATTGTCTTTGAAAGATCATTTAGGTCGCTACCTTGACCATATCCTCGGTTGGTTTAATGGGGAAAGTAATTATTTTTATTTTTTGATCGGTAGTCGCAAGATTTTATGGGATGATGTGCGCCATATTGAATTGGTCAAAGAAAGTAAGTGGTCACATATTGACCTTTAGTTTGATGTTTGTAGTCAAGTCTTGGTGTAATATTGATATATCAAGGATTTTGATGAGTAAAAAAGGTCAAAAATACCACTGATAAATGTTTGACCTATCCTGACCAAAGTGATATACTATAAGCATAAAGTAAAAGGAGTGATGTGAAATGGCAAACATGGAAATGACTACAACCTTACAAGAGGCCATCGCAAATGCCCAACAAATTGCTATGACTCGTAAACATCAAGAAATTGGGATTCCCCATATGTTTACAGCGTTGGTGCAACCTGGAAACTTTGCTTATGACTTTTATGAAGATTTAAATGTGCCAATGGCAGCATTAACTGAAGAATTAAACCGTGAATTAGATGCGGTACCAGTGGTCCAAGGTACGAACGTACAATATGGTCAAGGAATATCACGTGGCTTGGGTGAATTAATTCAAAAAGCTCAAGTACGTGCGGAAAAACAAGGTGACGAATTTTTAGCCACTGAAATGGTATTAGCAGCCATCAATGATGTAGCTTATACTGACCTGGCAAAATGGTTCAAGCAACATCAAATTACCGCAAAAGCGGTAGAAGAAAAAATTGATAATTTGAGACAGGGTGATCATGTGACAAGTAAACAAGCAGAAGAAAACTATGAAGCTTTAGAGAAATATGGTGTCGATTTAGTCGAACAAGTTAAAGCAGGTAAAATGGATCCTATCATCGGACGTGATGAAGAAATTCGTGATGTAGTTCGTATCTTGTCTCGTAAATCTAAAAATAATCCGGTCCTAATTGGTGAACCTGGTGTAGGTAAAACCGCTATCGTTGAAGGTTTAGCCCAACGTATTGTGAAAAAAGATGTCCCTGACAACTTAAAAGACAAAACAGTCTTCTCATTAGATATGGGTGCCTTGATTTCAGGGGCTAAATACCGGGGTGAATTTGAAGAACGGTTGAAAGCTGTCTTAAACGAAGTTAAAAAGGCAGACGGACGGATTATCTTATTTATCGATGAAATCCACAACATTGTAGGTGCCGGTAAGACTGAAGGGTCAATGGACGCTGGGAACTTACTTAAACCGATGTTGGCTCGTGGCGAATTGCACTGCATTGGTGCCACAACCTTAGATGAATACCGTCAATACATGGAAAAAGACAAGGCTTTGGAACGTCGTTTCCAACGTGTCTTAGTGAAAGAACCAAGTGTTGAAGATACTATTTCAATCTTACGTGGTTTGAAAGAACGATATGAATTGCACCATGAAGTAACGATTCATGACCAAGCTTTAGTAGCAGCAGCTGAATTGTCAGACCGCTACATCACTGACCGGTACTTACCGGATAAGGCGCTTGATTTGGTGGATGAAGCTAGTGCTGAAATCCGCGTGCAAATGAATTCATTGCCAACAGAATTAGACCAAGAACGTCGTCGTTTAATTCAACTAGAAATTGAAGAAAAAGCCTTACAAGAAGAAAAAGATGAGGCAAGTAAACGCCGGTTAGCTGACCTTCAAGAAGAGTTAGCCGAGGTCCGTGAAAAAACTAACCAATTAACCATGCAATGGCAAGTTGAAAAAGGCGGTATGTCTGAGATCAACGCTAAACGTCAAGAAATTGACAATGCCAAACATGCCTTGGAACAAGCGGAAAATGAATACAATCTAGAAGAAGCAGCCAAATTACAACATGCGATTATTCCAACCTTGGAACAAGAATTGGCAGATATGGAAAAAGCCTACCACGAGCATGCAGACAAGAGCGCTGACCGTTTGGTAGAAGAATCTGTAACTGAAGACTCTATCGCAGCAGTGGTTTCAAGAGTGACTGGGATCCCCGTGACTAAATTAGTTGAAGGGGAACGTGAAAAATTGCTTCACTTAGATGACACCTTACATACACGTGTAGTAGGTCAAGATGAAGCAGTTGATAGCGTGACAAATGCGGTATTACGTTCACGTGCCGGTGTTCAAGATCCAAACCGTCCGTTAGGTTCATTCTTATTCTTAGGACCGACTGGTGTTGGTAAAACTGAGTTGGCTAAAGCCCTAGCTGAAGCCATGTTTGATTCAGAAAATAACATGGTCCGTCTTGATATGAGTGAATACATGGATAAAATCAATGTGACTCGTTTAATAGGGGCAGCGCCTGGTTATGTTGGTTACGAAGAAGGTGGCCAATTAACTGAAGCTGTACGTCGTAATCCATATACAGTGGTCTTACTAGATGAGGTTGAAAAAGCCCATCCAGATGTATTCAATATCCTATTACAAATCTTAGATGACGGTCGTCTAACTGACTCACAAGGTCGGATTGTAGACTTTAAAAATACCATCATCATTATGACAAGTAACTTAGGATCAGATGCCTTGTTAGACGGTACTGATGAAAACGGGGAAATCGATGATGAAGCAAGAGAAGCTGTTCAAAGTGCTTTGAAAATGCACTTTAGACCTGAATTCTTAAACCGTATCGATGACACTATTTTATTCAGACCATTATCACACAATGATATGGGCGGTATCGTACGCAAGATGTTAGCACAATTAAGCGACCGCTTAGCTAGCCAAGAAATTGTGGTAACATTCAGTGATGAATTGGTGAGCTGGATTGGTGACACTGCTTATGATCCACAATTTGGTGCACGACCATTGCGTCGTTTCATCACCAACCAAGTGGAAACACCAGTAGCACGTGCGATTATTGCAGGTACTATTAGTAAACAGCAAGCAGTGAACATCTCAATTGATGAAGACCATGAAATCAAGTTTGATGTGACACCCTTAGTCCAAAATTAAATCTATATAAAAAATAAGTAATTGATTAATTCTCCACAAGCTAGCAAGTAGTATGCCTAGTTTGTGGAGAATTTTTTATTGCATAAGCTTGTTTTCAAAGAGGAGAAACCGTTGAAGATAGGCTATTATTATGAAAGCGGACTTTCAATATGGTAAAATATACAGTATAGAAGATGGATGGAGGTGGAGAAATGGAGACAGTATTATTTTCCATTGGTATCCTAGCCATTATCGCTGGAATGATGACGCGTCATTATATGCTTGGAGGCATTGTGGGTGCGGGATCTTTCTTATTGTATTTTGGTTTGTATGACAATGGGTCTTGGTTGTCACTGATGCTTTTTGCTTTAGGGACAGTCTTGATTATTTCCGAAGTATTTTTACCTACTTACGGGATATTGGGTGTCGTAGGTTTGTTGATCGGTGCCTGGGGATTGATGGGACAGACTGCTGATATCGGCGACGCGGTAGTAGATTTAACGATTGGTGTTGTTGTGGGTATCGTGGCCTTTTATATTTTAGTTAAGTTGGGTTACCGGATTCCTTTTAATGATCAAATTGTACTGAATACATCTTTGAATCGGGAGCGAGGTTATCAATCGCAGAGTGTGTCTGTGGCGGATTATGTTTCGCAAGAGGCTGTGACGCTCACGCCACTGAGACCGACTGGGAAGGCAACTTTCTCGGACGGGAATATCTTGGAAGTGATGAGTGACAATGAAGTGATTGGTAGTGATGAACGGGTGGTTGTTGTGAGGATTCGTAACAATCAATTATTAGTAAGGAGAGTGAACCATGAGTAGTTCGTATGGAAATGACACAAGTATTTGGGGAATTTTGGTTTTAGCGATTATTATTCTAGTCGTTTTAACTTTATTCTTTACCTTTGTGCCAGTTGGCCTTTGGGTAACAGCTTATTTCTCTGGTGTTAAGGTGGGGATTGGCGATTTAGTCGGAATGCGGCTACGTCGTGTAAATCCAAATAACATTATCAAACCTTTGATTAAAGCTACAAAAGCTGGGTTAACTATTGACTTAAATGATTTAGAGGCCCACTATTTAGCAGGTGGGGATATCAATATGGTCGTGGATGCCTTAATCGCAGCGCAACGTGCCAATATTGACCTAGAATTTGAACAAGCTGCAGCCATAGACTTAGCAGGTCGTGACGTATTTGAAGCCGTTCAAGTGTCAGTAAATCCTAAAGTAATTGAAACACCGATTATTTCAGCGGTTGCGATGAACGGTATTGAAGTGCGTGCGAAGGCGAAAGTAACTGTACGCGCTAATATTGAACGTTTGGTTGGGGGTGCTGGTGAACCTACTATTATCGCCCGTGTTGGTGAAGGTATCGTCACAACTGTTGGTTCAGCAGCGACACATTCAGTAGTTTTGGAAAACCCAGATGCAATTTCACAGACTATTTTGCGAAAAGGGCTAGACTCTGGGACAGCTTTTGAAATCCTATCGATTGATATTGCGGACGTTGATGTAGGTCGTAATATCGGGGCTAAACTACAAGCAGAGCAAGCTGAAGCGGATAAACGAATTGCCCAAGCGAAAGCTGAAGAGCGTCGTGCGATGGCCGTTGCCCAAGAGCAAGAAAATATTGCGAAAACGCAAGAAATGCGTGCGAAAGTTGTGGAAGCACAGTCTCAAGTACCAGAAGCCTTAGCTGAGGCCTTTAGAAACGGTAAAATCGGGGTAATGGACTACTACAATATGCAAAATATTCAAGCAGATACGAAGATGCGCGAAAGTCTTTCTGAAGGAGATTCTGAACACAATTCAGGTGATCAATAATGGAACTGATTGGAATTCTGGTCTTCATCTTTGGGCTGGCACACAGCTTTTACAAGGATCATCAGAAGAAGCTGAAAGCAGAAGAGAAGGCGAAAGCGAAACGATTTGATGCGTCTAATCAACCTTCGCGGATGAATGAAAATGGCGTGGATCGACAAACTTCAAATCGGCAAACGCAAAATCGTCAAAGTACCAGTCGCGGTAGACACCAAGAAGATAAGAAGCCAAAAACCTTGGCGGATTATCTAGCTAAAGCTCAA
Source organism: Aerococcus urinaeequi (assembly GCF_001543205.1). Taxonomy (NCBI): domain Bacteria; kingdom Bacillati; phylum Bacillota; class Bacilli; order Lactobacillales; family Aerococcaceae; genus Aerococcus; species Aerococcus urinaeequi. The sequence continues at coordinate 245,844 of NZ_CP014162.1, read as the reverse complement.
GAGTATTTAGATGAAGTAGATGCGGATGCGCAAAAGTCTTTTGAAGAAGTGAAGGCTGAAAAAATTCAAGTTACAAAGCAACAAGATCAAAGAAGAAATGCAAATCAACAAAATCGTGGTCAGCAGTATGCTAAACAAAACCAGGCTATGCGGGCACAGAAGCGTCAAAACCAACATGCAACCTTAAACCAAGCTGAGAGCGGTCAAAGTACCGCGCTTGATGGTGAAGGAACGGGTTGGGATGAGTCAGATGTATATGCTGACGGTCGTGGCTATTCTGCAGAAGGTAGTCGCTCTAACGAAGGTTCTGTATCTGAAACTGCAATGTCGAATGGTGATTATTTTGATCAAGAAATGGCTGCCAATGACCTTGAATTAAAGAAAGCATTGCAACAAATGGATGAAATGTATGACCGTGAAGCGGACCGCTTGGATAGAGAGTTAGACCAATTGTTTAAGGAAATGGAAGATCCGAGTAAAGATTTACGTGTGACGACTGAAAGCAAGAAAAAATCAGGAAATCCACGCGAAATATTAGCTTTATCTAATCAGAATGACCTAAAACGTGGTATATTATTAAGAGAAATACTGGACAAACCAGTAGCTAAAAGGTAGGTGTGACAATAGTCGCTTAGCATTAACCGCCTCTAACGCATTTAGGTGAGTAAATGCTAAAGCACTAACTCGCCCATAAACTAGAACAAAAGGCGAATAAACACTGCAAGTGTTTAGCGTATTTTGTGAAGTGTCGGACAATTCCGACTATGGGAACCTGATATCACGACTTTCTTAGCATACAAAAGGGGCTGTGAGACAGCCCCTTTTAGTTTATCCGATTTTTAAATCAGAGAGGATGTATCAATAATGAACTGGGTTTTAAATACAATTGCTTATGGTGACTTGATGGCACAAGAAAGTTTTGGCCAATTAGATATGATTGATTCTGTTAAAGGGTTAGGTTTTGACTATATTGAATTGAGAAGTGAATACTTTGACGGTTCAGACCAAGAATTGGTGGACCTAAAAGCTGCAAACCAAGAAGCGGGCTTAACTGTTTTCCTTTCTGTGCCAGCACCTTTATTTGAAGAGGGCCTATTAAATTCTGAATTAGAAAACTACTTTGAATTAGCCCAAGCGGTTGGTGCTATACAATTGAAGGTCAACTTAGGTGCCTACAACCAAGAAACAGTGGCTACAGATATGACTTTGGTCAACAACTTAATTGACCGTTTCGGCATTTCCCTAACCTTGGAAAATGACAACACGCAAGCAACAGGCGCTAGCGACTATTTTAAAGCCTTTCTAAAAGAAAATGCTAACGATAAAGTGGGCATGTGCTTCGATGTGGGTAATTTCTTATACTACGATGAAGATCCAGTAGCAGCGGTGAAAAAAGTCTTACCATTTGTCCATTATGTCCATCTAAAACAAGTGGAACAAGCGACCAATACTAGTCTAGCAGGCTTATCGGTAGGGGACGTGGACATTGTTGCTGTCTTAAAAGAGGTAGACCAAGTAATCCCTGTTGCGGTTGAGTGCCAATATAAAGCTTCTGATATTATGGAAGTTGAAGGACAAATCAAAAACGATATCGAAAATATCCTATCTGGCTTAAATTAGAAAATAGCTAGAAATGCCTATGGACTAACCTGTAGCCCTTGCTTGCAGGCCGGATGCATGTTAACATTGTTTGGTTGTCAATATGTTGGACTAGGTAGAAATCTAGTCGTACACACATCAATTATTTTGATTCAAAAAGTAGCATGTGTGGTAGAAAGAAAGGAATTCTAATGACGAGTAGTGCATTAAAATATACATTACATAAAAAAGAAAAGCATACGGGTGCACGTTTAGGCCAAGTGGAAACCCCTCATGGTACGATTGAAACACCGGTATTTATGCCTGTTGGTACGCAAGCATCCGTAAAGGCTGTGTCTCCTGAAGAGTTAACGGATATGAATGCCCAAATCATTCTGTCTAACACCTATCATTTATGGTTACGTCCAGGTGATGACCTAGTCAAAGAAGCAGGTGGCTTACATCAATTCATGAACTGGGACAAACCAATTCTAACCGATTCAGGTGGGTTCCAAGTATTCTCGCTGGCTGATTCTAGAAAAATTGAGGAAGAAGGGGTCACCTTCAAGTCTCATTTAGACGGTAAGAAATTATTCTTATCACCAGAAAAAGCCATCCATATCGAAAACAACTTGGGTGCGGACATCATTATGTCATTTGACGAATGTCCAGACTTCAACCACGACCACAACTACGTTGAAAAATCGATTCACCGTACAACACGTTGGGCTGAACGTGGTTTAAACGCCCACCAACGACCAAATGACCAAGCATTATTTGGGATTTTACAAGGTGCTGGCTATAAAGACTTACGTCTACAACACGCCAAAGATATGATCGGTTTGGACTTCCCAGGTTACTCTATCGGTGGTTTATCAGTAGGTGAATCGAAAGAAGATATGTACAAGGTTTTAGATTACCTAACACCTGTCATGCCTGAAGACAAACCGCGTTACCTAATGGGTGTCGGCAGTCCGGATGCCTTGATTGAAGGGGTTATCCGTGGTATCGATATGTTTGATTGTGTATTGCCAACACGTATTGCACGTAACGGGACTACCATGACCAGTCAAGGGCGTGTAGTCATCAAAAATGCGCAATATGCACGCGACTTTACGCCATTAGATCCAAATTGTGACTGCTACACTTGCCGTAACTATACACGTGCTTACATCCGTCACCTATTGAAAGCTAACGAAACATTTGCACTACGGTTAACGTCAATCCACAACTTGCATTTCTTAATCAATTTGATGGAGCAAATTAAAGATGCCATTCGCGAAGACCGTCTATTGGACTTTAGAGACGAATTCTTCTTGCAATATTACGGTAAGGTTCAAAAAACCGCCTTTTAGGTCAAGACCTTTTCTTTTTGAAAAAGAGCTAGGCTAGGTCTTGCTAAATCTTTCGGCTTACAAGGGTTAACCTATGTAATTTATGGGTACTTTATGGTACGATTATGCTAATGATGAAAAAATTAACGGTTCATTTGTGAACAAATAATCAAACAGGAGGTAATTCTTTTAATGGGAACAGTATTATATATAGTTGTTTTAGTGGCTTTAATGTACTTCATGTTAATTAGACCGCAACAAAAACGACAAAAAGAAACGCAACAAATGATGGCTGCAATGGCAGTTGGCGATTCTGCAGTAACAATCGGTGGTTTACACGGTGTCATTGCTGAAATCGATGAAACTAAAAATACGATCACTTTAGACTGTGAAGGTGTCTACTTAGTATTTGACCGTCGTGCAATTGCGCGTACGCAAAAAGCTGACCCAATGAATACTGAAATGGCTAACGACATCATGAGCGATGCTGCTGAAGAAGAAGCACGCGAAAATGATGTAGTCATTGAAGATATAGAAGCAGGCGACCAACAAGAGGACGATCAAATCTAGTCACAGCAACTGCTTGATTCAGAATGATTGAACCTTTCGTTACGGAGGCCATTATGAAAGTTTCGAACTTTGAATTCCTGTGTCTTCGTCCATGGTTTCTTTCAAAATCTCAAAGTATTAAAAAACAAGGATATAATGGGATAGAATGGCAAGACATTGAAGAATATTTTAAAGATTTTGCGTGGAAACGTCAGGCACCAAAGAAATTTAGTGCCCGTATTCAGGAAATTAAGAAGTTACACGCGAATGACTATTTAGATTATGCAAAATTACAGGCGACAGTATATGACGTTCATCCGTTAGATGAAATGAATATCGACGACTTGTTAAAATAGCATGATTTCAGAAATGAAAGATTGAGAAGGGTATGACAATGTGTCATGCTCTTTTTGATTGTGCTAGATTTATTTATTGCTTATTTTCTTAAGAGTCATCGTTAAGAAAATAACATTTTTTTTAGGTATATCTATAAATACAAAGTAGGTAATTTCCAAAAACACCTAAAAATAAGGTATAATAGTACTAATTGGCGTAAGCATTAAAGAAAGGTGATTAACCATGTCTAAAAGTAGAGAAGATTATATGAAAGTCATTTTTGAATTCGGTGGCAAAATGGACCGTGTAGGCAACAAAGCAATTAGCGAAGCCTTAAATATTTCCGCAGCCTCTGTAACTGAGATGATTTCAAAATTACAAGAAGAGGGTTGGGTCACTTACATTCCTTACCAAGGTGTCCAATTAACTGAGGAAGGGACTAAAATGGGTGCTTCTTTAGTACGACGTCACCGTTTATGGGAAATGTTCTTATATGAAAAATTAGGTTACAACTGGGATCAAGTTCATGAGGAAGCTGAACAGTTAGAACATACTGGGACAGAGTTCTTCATTGACCAATTAGATGAATTCTTAGGTAAACCTGTATACTGTCCGCACGGTGGGGCTATTCCTGATAAAGATGGCGTGATGGCTAAAGAAGCTACGATGCCTTTAGCTGATTTAGCGGTTGGTGATAAGTTTAAAATCCAACGTGTAACAGACGATAAAGATTTATTAAATTACCTAGATAAGTTAGATATTAAACTAGATAAAAAATATGCGATTGATGAAATTGAAGCTTTTGACAAATCATTTACGATTTCGCGTAAAGGGGAATCAATTGTATTGAATCCTAAGGCGACTGTGAATATCTTTGTCGACCAAGATTAATCATCACAAGTAACCCAGTGTTTAAAAGGGGGTAAGTGTCATGCGCACGATTGGGATATTATCATTTGATGATCCAAAAATTGATGGATCTAGGAAAATATTACATGTCGATATGGATGCTTTCTTCGCCTCTGTTGAACAAAGGGATAATCCTGCTTATCGGGGAAAACCGGTGATCATCGCCCGCCATCCAAAAGAGAATTCGGGTAAGGGTGTAGTATCAACGGCTTCTTATGAAGCACGTAAATATGGTGTCCATTCAGCCATGTCTGCAGCTGAAGCTTACCGCTTATGTCCGCAAGGGATTTTTGTGTCGGGTAACTATGCTTTATACCGCGAAGTTTCAGAACAAGTACGAGAAATTTTCAAGCGGTATACGGATATTATCGAACCCCTTTCTATAGATGAGGCCTTTTTAGATGTGACGGATAATAAGAAGGGGATTCCTTATGCCATGGATGTGGCCAAGGAAATTCAAGAAACCATTTATAAGGAATTGAATTTAACTTGTTCGATTGGGGTTTCTTATAATAAATTCATTGCCAAGTTGGCATCTGACTACCAAAAACCATTTGGTATGACGGTGATTACCCCTAAACGAGCGATTCCCTTTTTGGAGCAATTACCGATTGAAGATTTTTATGGAGTTGGGACAAGGTCAGCTGAAAAAATGCATGAATTAGATATTTATACGGGTGCAGACTTGAAGAAGTTATCCCAAGATGAATGCATTCGATATTTCGGCAAAGCGGGGCTAGCCTTGTATGAACGGGTCCGCGGAGTTGACGACCGGCCGGTTAAAGTCACCCGCATCCGTAAATCGATTGGGAAGGAGAGGACCTTTTATCCTTTCCTTTACCATGATAATGAGGTGGAAGAAACCTTGCGTAAGCTAGCCAATTCAGTGTCTGATGCTCTGGGTAAAAGGGACATGCACGGAAAAGTGGTGACCTTGAAGTTTCGGAATGCGGATTTTGAGACGGTTACACGGCAGACGTCGCTTGTTGACGCGATTTCAAATAGTCAAGATATATACTTTTACGCCTTGGACTTATGGCAAACTTACGGGGATGTCAGTCAGGGGATTCGCTTGCTGGGGATTACAGTGAGTGATTTGTCTCAGTTGGCCTTTGAAAATATCCGCTTGAATTTATATGATCATCAAGATAAAGAAGCGGGAACCCTGGCCTACAAATCCAACACATTATTATCAGAGAATGAAGAAATAAATGAAAATAAAAATATAAAAGAAGATTCAGCAATTCAACCTGCCCCAGACCAAGCGTCATCTGAACAAAAGGATGGTGACGCGTAAAACCGAATGGGTCAGATTTTAAACGGAGGAGCAAAGCCAATGGCAACTAAACACGAACAAATCATACAATATATTCAAAACCTCCCCATTGATTCCAAAATTTCGGTTAGGTCTATCGCACGTAATTTGAAGGTTTCAGAGGGGACTGCCTATCGGGCGATTAAATCGGCTGAGAACTTGCATTTAGTGGCGACCAAAGAGCGAGTGGGTACCGTCCGAATTGAAGAGAACGAAAACCGCCGCATGCACCATTTAACGATTGAAGAAATTATCAAGGTAACGGATTGCCAGGTTTTAGGCGGGGCTTCAGGTCTGAGTCGCCAGGTCCGTAAATTTATTATCGGCGCCATGGAAGCGGACGGGATGCGTCGTTATATCGAACCAGATTCCTTGATTATCGTTGGTAACCGCGATGAAATTCAACGGATTGCCTTGGAAAGTGACGTCGCTGTTCTAATCTCGGGTGGTTTTAAGCCGTCAGAAACCATTGTGGACTTGGCTAACAAGCGGGAAGTACCACTTTTAAGTGTCAACTTCGATACCTATGCGACGGCTACTTTAATCAATAAGGCGATGATTGAGCGGTCTATGCAGAAGGATATTTTACTTGTTGAAGATATCTACATTCCGCTTGAACAAACGCAATTTTTATACACGGATGATACGATTACGGCCTACCGACAATTGTCAGAAAACTCGGGGCATACCCGTTTTCCAATTTGTGAAAGAGATGGTAAATTGGCGGGGATTTTAACGGCTAAGGATATCCTAGATTTCACACCGGATACCCATTTAGCTAAAGCCATGACGCCAACGCCAATTTCGGCTAAGAAGCCAATGAGTGTGGCGTCAATTACCCACATGATGATTTGGGATGGTTTGGAAATTCTACCGGTTGTGGATGAAGCGGATAATTTGCAGGGGATTCTATCTAGACAAGATGTCTTGCGGACTTTGCAGTATACCCAACAAACGGAACAGAGCGAGAACCGGATTGAGATGCTATTAGCTGATAAGTTGAAATTCGTTGATCAAAATGAGGATATGACAAAAGCGCGTTACCGATTCCTGAGTGATGTGTCATTAACCAATGATTTTGGGGCTTTATCTAATGCCTTACAACATAGTATTATCCAACTATCGGTAAAACAATTTGTGAAGAAGATGCAAGATAAATCCATTGTGGTCGATAAGGTGAATGCTTACTATTTAAAATTAGTACCTTTACAATCTACCATCGATGTTGTGCTAGAATTCCTAGATGTCTCTAGACGTTCAATGGAAATTGATATCACCGTCTACCATGGTAAACAAGTCATGACCAAAGCCATGGCTAGTGTGAAAACTCTGACAAATTAATGACGGATCCGGCAATCAAGGGTATAATTGAAATAGAGAAAATTTTAGGACTTAGAAAGAGGTCAATATGTTAGAGAAAATATTAGCGGCAATTGAGGCACATGATATCATTATTATCCATCGTCACGTCCGCCCAGATCCAGATGCACTAGGATCGCAGATGGGGTTAAAGGCAGTTTTAGAAGAAACTTACCCACATAAAGATATCTATGCAGTGGGTCAAGATGATGACTCATTAGCGGAATTCGGGGATATGGACGATATTTCGGATGATACTTACAAGAATGCACTTGTTATCGTGAACGATTCAGCTAACCGACCACGGATTGATGATCAACGGTATAAAAAAGGGGCCACACTTGTCAAAGTTGACCACCATCCAAATGAAGATCCATACGGGGACTTTATGATTGTTGAACCAAGTATCTCATCGACCTCAGAATTATGGGCATCTATCGTCTTGCGCGATGACAATAACTTACAAATGAACGATGAAGCAGCTAAATGCTTCTTCTTAGGAATTGTAGGGGATACTGGTCGTTTCTTATATGACAATACGACCTGCAATACCATGCAAATTGCCGGTGAATTGTTGAACTACGACTTCCCAGCTTCTGACTTGATGCAAGAATCGAATACGCAAACTATTTCTCAAGCCCGCTTGCAAGCTTATGTCCTACAAAACATGAAATTGTCAGCACAAGGGACTGTGAATTCAGTTTATATTTCACAAGACTTACTGCAGTCACTTGATTTAACCGCCAATGAAACCTACCAAATTGTTCAAATTCCAGGAACTATTGAAGGGGTCATCACTTGGGTAACCTTTATCGAACAACCAGATGGTAAAGTACGTTGCCGAATCCGTTCTAAAGGCCCGGTAATCAACCATATTGCTGCCCAACATGATGGTGGCGGTCACGAGAAAGCCTCAGGCGCTAACGTTTATTCTTCAGAAGAGAAAGATGAATTATTAGCTCAACTAGGTGAAGTGGCTATGAAATACCGTCGCGACCATTTTTATGACTAACAAAAAAGAATATAGCTTTCAAGACCGCATCTGAATTTAAAATTCATATGCGGTCTTTTTCGTTCGGCTTTTCAAAGTAAATTGGCTATTTTAGAGAGACTATGGAATGGAAATGTAAATTAAAAACGAATATTAATCAATCAAAAACAAAATTTATATGGATTTAGAAATATAGCTGTGCTAAAGTAATGGGGTAAAGAAAATAATAGCGCGAATAACCGAACATGTAGGTTTTTCGTTGGGAGGAAAATCAAGTCATGTCTTCATTATTAAAATCAATCCTTATTTCAAGTGCTGCCTTACTACTGGTGGCCTGCCAAGGGCAAAATGCCGGTACGGATGCCAATGCCGACACAGCGTCATCATCCAGTTCACAAGCCAGTGAATCAACGACTACTGATGCTTTATCGATCGGTATGGTAACAAATGAAGGGGGCATTGATGACCGGTCGTTCAACCAATCTGCCTGGGAAGGGTTGCAAGCATGGCAAGCGGAAACTGGAGCCAAGGTCCAATACTATGAGTCACCTGATCAATCTGAATTGATCCCTAATTTAAATGTTGCAGTTGCAGACCAATACGACATTATCGTTGGTCTTGGTTATACAACTGCAGAAGCCTTAAATGAGGTGGCATCGCAAAATCCTGACCAAAATTATGCTTTGATTGATGGGGAAGTTGACCTAGATAATGCGGTATCCATCGCCTTTAAAGACCAAGAATCTGCCTTCTTAGCGGGCGTTGCGGCTGCTTTAAATACGGAAACAAACCAAGTTGGATTTATTGGTGGGACTAGAATTCCAGTGATTGACCGTTTTGAAACAGGGTTTAAAGCGGGTGTTGCCTATATTGACGAAAATATTGAAGTGGAAAGTCAATATACGGAATCCTTTAGCGATGCCTCTAAGGGACAACAAATTGCTAACGCTATGTATACCAATGGTGTTGACGTGATTTATACAGCTGCAGGTGGGTCTGGTAATGGTGTTTTCACTGAGACCCGTAACCGTCTAGAAGCAGATCCAGAAACGCAATTATGGGTGATTGGCGTTGACCGAGATCAAACTGACGAGGGCGAGTGGACTGGCGGTAACTTCACCTTAGCGTCGACCCTTAAAGATACCGGGGCAGCCATTATTGCCTTAGCCGAGCAAACTAGAGACAGTAGCTTTCCTGCAGGTAAAAGCTTAGCTTATGGCTTGGAAAATGGCGGCGTTTCGCTAACCCAAGGACAATTATTAGAGGAAGAATGGGCGCAGATTGAAGAAGCCAAAGCTGCGATTATCGCTGGTGACATTCAAGTTCCAGAGTTCACTTACTCTGAAAGTTAGTTTGCTTATAAGACAACTGAAACCAGGTGTGTTAAAACAGTGAACAGGAAAAACCAGGAACCGCGATTTTAATCTTAGTTCCTGGTTTTGTTTATAGGGATTAGATTGTGTAAAATATGCCGTTTCTTCTATAAGGCAATTTTCAATAAAACTATTTTACCCAAACATGGCCGTTTTGACGTAATAATTCATCCGCTTCTTTAGGACCACGTGTTTTACCAATATAAGTAGGTAGGGTTTTAGTGCCTGCATTTTTCCAGTTGGCAATGATTGAATCAACGATACGCCATTGTTCAGCCAATTCATCCCATGTAGAGAAATTGGTTTGGTCACCGATTAAGGCATCATAAATCAATTTTTCATAAGCATCTGGTACATAGGCAGCATTTAATTCGTCTACATTAGAATTAATAGACACCATTGTTGGCAATAATTCTTCACCAGGTAATTTTTGATTTAGGTTAAAAGCTAAACCGGTTTCTGGTTGGATGTTGAAGGTGATGCGACTTTGACTTGGATTACACCCCTTATCGATGTCTGTTTTATCAACGGCATCTTTTAAGACGATTTCAACGGTTGTCCGTTTGTCATCCAAGGCTTTACCTGTTTTGAAGTAGAAGGGTACTTGGCCCCAACGGTCATTATTGACTTGGAAGTAGCCCGCTAAATAAGTTTCAGTCACAGAATCAGGTGCGACCTCATTTTCCTCTAAGTAGTTGATGAATTCACCATCTTCACTTGCAAGGTATTGGGCACGAACGGTTTGTTTAGCTGTTTGGTCTGCTGTTAATGAATCGATTTGTTTCAAGAAAGCTAACTTATTGGCATGTACATCGTCTTGGTCAGGTGAAGCGGGTAGGTCCATACCAAGTAATGTCGCCACTTGTAGGATATGGTTTTGTAGCATGTCACGAATAGCACCTGATTTGTCGTAGTAACCACCACGGCTACCAACTGGCATGTCTTCTGCTAGGGTGATCTGAATGTTTGAAACGAATTCCTGGTTTAATAAAGCTTCAACTGCAGGGTTAAAGAAACGTGTCGCTAAGATATTTTGCACCATTTCTTTACCAAGGTAGTGGTCAATACGGTAGATATCTTTTTCATCGAAAGAAATCGCTAAGGCATCATTTAATTCTTTGGCTGATGAAAGGTCAGTTCCGAATGGTTTTTCTAAGATTACTCGGTGTGTACCGCCATCTGTCACAATTTCAGCATCCTTCAATCCTTGGGTGATCTCAGGGAATAGGGCTGGTGAAGTCGATAGGTAGTATAAATTTTTCTCACCGGTATTAAATTCATTTCTTAATCTTGCCATTTCATTGTTCAAATTCTCATAATCATCCGCTTGAGTGGCGTCATGAGATGTGTAGAAGAAATGTTTGATAAAGTTATTGATTGTTTCTTCGTCTGCTTCTTGGTCAGAAATTGAATCTAAGACGATATCACGGAAATAATCGTCAGTCCATTCACGTCTAGAGTTTCCTAGCAAAGCAAAGTTTTCAGATAATAATTGTCGCTGATATAAGCGGAATAAAGATGGGTATAGTTTACGGCGCGCTAAATCTCCTGCTGCACCAAACATAACGATAAGCCCACCAACTTGTTTGTTAGTCATTATGCTACATCCTTTCATAGTTCATCACCAATTATATACGAACTTTCATCACTTACACAAGAATTAGTCCTGACTATTCTTAGTATTTTTTAATATTCTATTATTTTAGATTTAAGAAAGATAATGGTACAATAGTACGGATGAGCAAAAAGAACCGTACTTGCCTAAGCTGGCAAGCAGAGAAAGGTGGGAGACCATGTCTTTTACACAATTTAATTTAAAACCATTTATCAACGACGCACTCGCAGATTTAAATTTCTATGAGCCGTCTCCAATTCAAGCAACAGTTATTCCAGTGATTCAATCAGGCCGCGATGTCATTGCCCAAAGCCAAACAGGATCAGGGAAAACTCACGCCTTCTTATTACCACTATTAAATAAGATTACAGCTGAAAAACACACGCAGTTGGTTATTACAGCACCTAGTCGTGAACTTGCGGAGCAGTTATATCAAGCTGGCCGTCAAATTTTGTCATTTTCAGATGAAGATTTACATATCGAGCGCGCTTTTGGTGGGACAGATACTGTTAAACAAGCCAACCGTTTAGAAAATGCCGTACCACAAGTCGTTGTTGCGACACCAGGACGTCTATTAGACTTGATTAACAACCAATTGATTTCTGTACACCAAGTAACAGATTTCGTTGTTGATGAAGCAGACATGACCCTTGATTTAGGTTTCTTAAATGAAGTCGACCAAATTGCAGGCCGTATGCCAAAATCATTGAACATGTATGTTTTCTCAGCAACTATTCCGGACAAATTAAAACCATTCTTGAGAAAATATCTAAGCAATCCTGAATGGATAACAATTGAAGCCCGTCACAAAATTTCAGATACCATTGATAACTACTTGGTACCCGTTAAAGGGCGCGACCGTAAGGCATTGTTATTCGATACCTTAACAATTGGTCAACCTTATTTAGCTTTAATCTTCGCTAACACCAAGGAAACTGTACAAGAATTGTACAAATACTTGAAATCTCAAGGCTTAAATGTCGGCCAAATTCATGGTGATTTACCAGCTCGCGAACGTCGCCGTGTAATGAAACAAGTACAAAACTTGGACTTCCAATACGTGGTAGCAACTGACTTAGCTGCTCGTGGGATCGATATTGATGGCGTGTCTCATGTCATCAACTACGAAGTACCAAATGAATTAGAATTCTTCATCCACCGTGTAGGCCGTACTGGTCGTCAAGGTAAACCAGGTACTGCCATTACCTTCTATATTCCGGATGAATTTAAAGATATTGAATGGTTGGAAAACAAAGGAATCATCTTTGAAAATAAAGATATCAAAGACCATCAATTAATCGATGGTAAAGACCATGATGCCCGTGCTGCCCGTCAAAAAGCACCTGAAGTTGACCATACTGTAGCTGGGATGATCGAACGAAACAAACGTCGTAAAGTCAAACCTGGTTACAAGAAAAAATTAAGCCGTCAAATTTCTAAACATAATAAAGACAACCGCATGGCTGATCAACGTAAAAAACGTCGTGACCAACGTCGTAAAAACAAAGAAGACAACCAAGTGGATTTCTAAATTCACTAGCATCTACAAAATAAAAATCCGAGGAAAGATTGATTTGATCAATTCCTCGGATTTTTTTGTTTAATGATAAATTATTTTTCGACGCTCACACTCTAGTCGGATTCACACCCTCGTAATCGGATTTGCGTCGCACCTTAGTCGAGTTCACTCGACCAGCTCAAGTCCACTTCAGAATAGTTTGCATCACACTTTGTGTGATACGGCACTATTCTTCCAGTTTATGAGCGAGTTGATGCTTTAGCACTTACTCGCTTAAATGCGTTAGAAGTTGTTTAGCTGAGCGGTCTCACTCACTCCCTTGTATTATTTCTGCATTTTTATGACTTGTACTTTTTTCAATAGTCGCCATAAACGAATCAAGGCGAATACATACATGATTTCTAATTGATAGACAACATAGAAGCCAAATAGGTTAAAGATGGTAATGACCATTAGTGGCATGGTTAATGACGCAAGGGCTAAAGAGAACCGCATTTTAAAGGTTAGTCTTAACCGAGTTGAATCGGGTAGCATACCAATTACTAGGGCAATCATCAGGCTTGCTAGCATTAGATTTAATAGGCTAGATAGGGCCACAATGATGAAGATAATCGGGTAGTAGGCCAAAGTTAGGCTACTCATTGACTGGATAATACCTTTGACACCATCGCTATTGGCAGAGTCACCTAATTGTGTGTAGGTGAAGGCGATAGGTTGGCCCATGAATGATAAGGTTAGGTTATCTGAGTTGTTTTCAACAGTAATCAAATTGTTTTGACTAGTCGTCACGTCTTGACTGGCGATTTCATCATTCGGATCAAAGGCATAGGTCATCAGGTCTGTTTCAAAAATAAAGGCCGCTTGGTCATCGCTGGTGGCGAGTTTGCCATCTGTCACTTGATAGTCAGGGATTTGATTAACGATCGATGTTGCGTTGGTTTCTAGTAAATCAAATACTTTCAAAGTGTCGAAGAAGGTCGGAATTGCGGATATACCTGCAATTAATAAGGCATAGACCAACATTCTCTTAAAACTATAGGAAATGACACGGATAATTTTTGGATAATTCAATAGGGCATCGTATAAGATGACGAGGATATTGCTTTCTTTCATACATTCGCTCTTTTCTGTTCGCATATTCTCACGCTTAGCTAGTGGACTTGGAAAATGACTAAGCATTCTCACGTTAACATTCATTATAACAAAGATTGGTCAAAAATAATGAGCGGATGATTGGAAAAGGAAAAACTTTTCTTAAAAATAAGTGAGCGCTTTAAGTCGATTCCTTTGAATTTTAGGGTGTGACTTGTTATAGTGATTTTAGTAAGAAAATAATGATAAGTTATATAGGAGGAATTTTACATGGCTTTTGAATTACCAGAATTACCATACGCTTATGATGCATTAGAACCGTATTTCGATGAGGAAACAATGCACTTGCATCATGACAAACACCATAATACTTATGTAACAAATGCAAACGCAGCTTTAGAAGGTACTGATTTAGCAGACAAATCTGCTGAAGAAATCCTATCTAACTTTGACGCTGTACCTGAAGACAAAAAAACTGCTGTTCGTAACAATGTTGGTGGACACGCTAACCACACATTATTCTGGGAACAATTCGCAGCAAACGCTGGCGGTGAACCTACAGGCGCTTTGAAAGAAGCTATCGACGCTAAATTCGGTTCATTTGCAGACTTCCAAGAAGCATTCAAAACTGCAGCAACTGGTCGTTTCGGCTCTGGTTGGGCTTGGCTAGTTTTAGCTAACGGTGAAGTGGCAATCACTTCTACACCAAACCAAGACTCACCATTAATGGATGGTCAAACACCATTATTAGGTATCGATGTTTGGGAACATGCATACTACTTGAAATATAAAAACGTTCGTCCAGACTATATTGCAGCATTCTGGAACATTGTAAACTGGGATGAAGTTGCAAAACGTTTTGACGCAGCAAAATAATTTAACATCTATTTAAATAGTAAAAGAGGGGTTAGCTTAGGCTAACCCCTCTTTTTTACGGCAAATTGCGTAAAAATGCCTCTAAAAAAACGCCTGCCGTTAATTATCAGCAGACGTTTAATATTTATTTCGTTTTCACTTTTTTTCTGTTAAAGAAATATACACCTACTAGTACGAGTCCGGTTGCGCCTGTAATGGCTACACCTAATATCAAGCCTTGTGGGATGTAGTAGAAAGTGACTTCATAATCACCAGCTTCTTGGAATTGGATACCCATAAAGCCACCGTTTAATAGGGATACGGTATCGACTTCTTCGCCGTTGACTTTGGCGTGCCAACCTTCTGCGTATGGGACAGTGACCATCAAGTATTCACTTGGATCGTCTACTGTAACAGTGCCTGAGAAAGCCCCATTTGAGAAGTTGGTCAGTTCCAACTGATTTTGCTTTAAGTCTTCTGCCATGGTGGATACTTTTTCCTGGTCAAGGGTATAGAGGTTGATATCCGCTAGGGTTGTTTCGTCATCTAGCAATTGTATGGTAAATACTTTCTCTGCGCCTTGATCGTCGTTAGCAATATTAAATAATTGAATCGACTGGTAGGAAGAATCGTAGTCCAATGGCTCGCCGTCTAAGTAGTATTTGACTTCTTCATCGCTCAAGAATGAAGGGACGGTAATGTAATAAGCTTGGTCTGTTTTGACATTGATATGGATATCAATAAACGAATCTTCTCCAGTGTCATCACGGGTATAAGCTGTGTTTACCACAGAAGCATCTTGTGAATCCACATGGAAAAGGTCCACGCTGGCAAAGTTGGCAATCTCAAATTGTGAAAGGTCAATGCCGTCTGTTGTGCCGTTTCCGCTCAAGACATTCAACAATTCATCTTGCAGGTAAACTGGATTGACGTCATCAATGGCGACGTCTTGGATGTCTTGACTAACCATATAGGCAAGAGACAAGGCATTGGGATTTTCATGGATGATTAATTGGTCTGTGACTTCTGTAACAGGGTATTCACTCAAGTCAGCTCGTGTTGATCTGACTCGGTCTTTTAAGGCGCCTTGATTATCTTCAAACGGGGTGACGTCAAAGTAATATTGGACACCAAATAGGGCGTCTGTCACTAGGGTCCCTGTTGTATAGTTGGTAAAGCCGTCTGACATAGGTTGCCCTAATTGTTTGAACAATTGGGTGGTGTTTCGTTCCATTGTCGAGTTGAAATGGTTCAAGTCATAGTAATCCAGCTGCATGGCATCGTTTTTTGTCCGCTGGAAGGTCTTGGTCATTCGGTAGAATTCATTTTCCGCGGGCGTATACGATGCGATTTCTGGTTTGATTTCAGCAATATAATCCGCAAAGTCATCTTCTTTCAAGTAAGAAATAGAGGAAATAGTGATCACTGAGTTGGCAAACACTTCACTCATGGTGATGAACAATAGGAGGATGTAAATCAACCGGTCGAAGTCAACAGCCATCATCAGCAGGGCAGTGACCCCAACGAATAAGACGAAGGAGACTAGGACTGTTGTGACTGAAATATAGTCAAATTCTTCAATCTTATAGAACAGGTAACCGTAGGCAATAGCAAAAGGTATCAGCAAAGCTATTGCACTTTTAATGGATAAGACAGTTTTTTGTCGGTAGAGCTGGTAGCCGATAAATAATAGAAAGAATGAAAAGACGAATGAAAAACGGTACGGGTACCAGATTGGGTATTGGAACCCGTGCCAAATCAAGTTCAGCCCTGAAATGTTCATGGATAATAATAGGGCCGTCGTCAATCCACCGGCGGCTAATCGTTCTTGCCAAGGAATCTTCTTATTGAAAAAGTAAAGGCTGGCCATGATAAGCGCTAGACTACCTACGAAAATATTTGGCAATCCTTCTGGCATTTGGTCAAAGTTAAAGGCCCCTAGGATGAATTTTGATACCATATCGTATAAAGGATAATCGGTGGTTAATTCAAGTTCGGGTGACGATTGTTGCCCTTTACTGGTTGATAATGCATAGAATGTGGGCATTAAAATAAACGCAGCTAAACCACCACCTGCGAGTGACCAACCGGCAAATTTACCAAATGTTTGCATGAAATAGGTTTTCAAATTGGTAAAGTAGCTTGCTTGATATTGCGCTGTTGGCGCCAAGTCCTGGTTCAATCTATCCATTTGGTCTTGACTATGCAAATCAGCTCGTCCGTGAGCGACCATCCGGTAGCAGAAAAATAGGATTAAGAATAAACAAATCATGTAGCCGATATAGTAATTCGAGATTAGGATAAGGGCTAGCCAACCTACATAGGTCCAGCCAGATTGACCGCGCATGACTTTTTCCAAACCCCAAATGAGAAAGGGTAGGAAGATAACGCCGTCTAGCCACATGACGTTTAGTTGGTTGGCGGACAGGTAGCCGATGAAGGCGTAGGCGAATGAAAATGTGAGTGATTGCCAGGTCACTTCATTATAAAACCGACCTAACATGAACTGGAAGGCGGATGCTGCGGTGGCGAGTTTGAGTAAGACAATCAAGGCGACGGCAAAGGATAGCCAGGATTGCGGGAAAAGTAGCAAGAAAATTAAGTAGGGGGACATGAGGTAGTAAGACCAGGTCCCAACCATTTCGCCTCCGGTGGCTTTTGAGAAGGAATAGAAAATCTGATCCCAATTGCCTTGGAAGATGTCTCGGTAGTATTGATAGAAGTCGATATATTGTTGGCCTAGGTCGACAGTCATGATGGTACCGTTACCGAAAGGAAATATTTTTAGGCCAAAGATAAAGAAGAGTCCCATCAGGATAAAGACTGCTAGAAACAAGCCAATCATTGAAGCTTTGAGTGGGTGTTTCTGACTTTTTTGTTGAATCGTTTTTATATATTGCGTCATGACACGAACTCCTTTTTGCGAATTGCTTTTAGCATATCATATTTCGCAGATTGATTGCCTTGTTTAAAGATTTTTTACAAAAATAAAAACTTCTGTGATTTTTAGGTGGATATAGGGATTCTTAATAATTTACACGAGTCTTATGACCATTTTTTGTGTATAATTAAAAAAGATTATGCTAGCTTGAGTGGACTGACCTATTTGGCTGCATATAAGTGTTTTATTTGAAAGTAGGTGACAAGTTGGATCAAGGTGATCAAAATAAACAACCGAAGCAACATGAGGGTGCTGAGGAAAAGTTGAATAAAATGGGTTCTGATGATCAAGACCAACCAAAAAGACGTGCACCCATATGGGGCTCCTTTTTAAACCGTTTGAACGTGATGATGATAGGGATTTTTGTCCTGTTTGCAATGCTTATTTTACGTTTATCTTATCTGCAACTAGTTCAAGGGGATATGTTCTCTGATCTAGTGAATGCGACAGAAACAACTATTGTCGAGGAATCGGTCCCTCGTGGGTTGATTATTGACTCTGAAGGAGAATTGATGGTGTCTAATGAGGCTTTACCAGCAATTTCTTATACACGTGGCCAGGACACTTCTGGTGAGGATATGGTCCATACGGCGCAGAATCTAGCTAAATATATAGCTATAGATTTCGAGGATGTATCCGATCGTGACCTGCAGGATTATTTTGTAGCAGCCAATACAGATGTCATCAATGACCGGTTAACGGACGATGAGGCCGCTGCAGCGGATGATGAAATTTACGCCATCCAAGTGAGTAAGGTGACTGACGACGACTTGAATGGTCTAAGTGACCAAGATAAGAAAGCAGCAGTTATTTTTGCCAAAATGAATGCCGCCTCGTCACTCTCAACTGTCATGATTAAAAATGATGGGGTAACCACTGAAGAAATGGCCGTTGTGGCAGAGCACTCAGCTGAGTTACCAGGTGTCAATGTGACAACCGATTGGAAACGGACTTACCCGCAAGATTCATTACTACGTTCGTTGCTTGGTAGTGTATCTTCTACAGAAGAAGGGATTCCAAGTGACCAACAAGATTTCTACCTAGCTAAGGGTTATGCCCTAAATGATCGGGTAGGGGAGTCTTATATTGAAGAACAGTATGAAGCGGATTTACGTGGTTCGAAAACGACCTATGAAACAGAAGTGAGTCAAGACGGAGAAATTATCAACTCTGAACAGACTTATGCTGGAGAAATGGGGAATACGGTTCAGTTGACCATTGACTCTGAATACCAAGCGGAATTAGAAGCTTATGCAACTCAGTATTTAGAAGATGCGACAACTGAAGCCAACAATTCTATCTATATTGTAGCGTCTGATCCTGATACGGGGGCTATTTACGCCTTAGTTGGTAAGAAGAAAAATTCAGATGGTGAAATTGTTGATGATGCCTTAGGTACGATTAATAGCGTCTTTGTATCCGGGTCTGTTGTGAAACCTGCAACGATTTCCGCTGCTTACGGAGAAGGCTTGCTTGAAGTTGGTTCAGACAATGAAATTACCGATGAACCCCTGTACTTCTCCGGTACGCCAGTTAAAGCTTCTTGGTGGTTTACATCTGGTAACGATTCAACACCAAGGATCTTAACGGATAAACAAGCCTTAGCTCAATCTTCCAACGTCTACATGATTAAATTGGCAATGGCTATGGGTGGTGTAAACTACTACGAACCATACATGGACTTGTCAGAACTGGATACAGATGCCGTGTATGATACCTTACGTGACTACTATGCAGAATTTGGTTTAGGTGTATCGACTGGTATTGACTTGGAAAATGAATCAACTGGTCTAATCGGAGCTGATACTGGTGACCCAGGTAACGCACTTGACTTGGCTTTCGGTCAGTTTGATACCTACTCACCAATTCAATTAAACCAATATATTTCAACCATTGCGAATGGTGGTACCCGCTATGCTTTACATGTGCTGGATAAAATTTTGGCACCTACTGAAGACAAGGAGACTGCTGGCGATGGAGCAACGGTTTACGAATATGAACCAACTGTATTGAATGAATTGTCGATTACAGATGAAATGCTTGCGGAAGTGCAAGAGGGTATCTGGTCTGTTATTCATACTTCAACTGGTTTGGGGAACGCTATTTTTGCTAATTTCCCAATTGAAGTAGCGGGTAAATCAGGTACTGCGACAGTATCTGATACGCTTGAAAATTCAACTTGGGCTGGATGGGCACCATATGATGATCCTGAAATTGCGGTTTCTATCGTTATTCCAGGAACAACACCAAATGTGTCTGTATCTGCCCAAGCTGCTGCACCAAATGTTTTAGGTTTATACTATGATATCGAAGAATATCAAAATAAAGTAGCTGACCAAATGGCAGAAAATGCGGAAGCATCAGCAGAAGAAGCGGAAGCATTAGAAGAAGCACAATAATTGCGTGTGGCGCTGTGACACTCAAATCACAGCCCCATGCTGATCATTTTAAGTGTATGAACAATTTTTTTTACAAGACTAAAAAATATTTGGCATATAGGTTAAGATTATGGTACAATAATCGAGTATGGTTACTGTATATCAGTTAATAATTTTATTGTATTGGAGGGGTATCACATGCGTGTGAACATTATTTTAGAAAACACTGAATTAAAAGGCGAACGTGTTTACTTAACAGAGAAAAACCGTCGTAACAATCCAGATCGTTTAGAATTAAAAAAATATAGTCCAAAATTACGTAAAGTTTGTGTCTTCAAAGAGGTAAAATAATCTAATGCAAATTAGATAACTGACTCGGTAACACACAAATAATAAATACGTATTTACTATTGGGAGACCTGCATTGGCGTTCGCGCTGGTGTGGGTCTTTTTTGCCTTTGTTTGTGGTGTCTTGTAGAAGAAACCTAAAGTTTTCTTGTAGGTAACAGCCATTTTGTGATTTTCCTGAAAACTAGGGTATAATATGTGACAGTACATTCGCTATTAAAAAGGAGCTAATCATGTTTACGAGAAAACCTTTTGTGACGTATACCTTGCTAGGTATTCAAATTATTTTATTTATTATGATGGAATTTATGGGCAGTTCCGAAAGTTCTGCCACCTTGTTATTATTTGGGGCTAAATTTAATCCTTTAATTGCTGCAGGAGAGTATTGGCGGTTAATTACCCCCATGTTCTTACATATTGGAATTGTTCATTTATTGATTAATTCTATTACCCTGTATTATTTAGGTAGTATGGTTGAAAATATTGCAGGCCACTGGCGCTATTTGGTGATTTACCTGGCTTCTGGCTTGATGGGGAACTTATTCTCTTACCAATTTTCTGAAAATATCTCAGCTGGGGCATCGACTGCTTTGTTTGGTTTGTTTGCTGTTTTCCTAGCGCTTAAAAATCTCTTCCCGAGAAATCGCCATATCCAAAGCATTGGTTCGCAATATTTAACCCTTGTGGGGATTAACTTGGCCTTTGGTATTATGGGTTCAGGGATTGATATTTGGGGCCATGTGGGCGGATTGGTAGGTGGTTTCTTAATGACCATGGCGCTAATTCGCGGGGAAGGGCCAGATCAACGGTTGACCCAACGGCTTGGTTCAGCTGCTACCTTTGTGGTGATTGCTGGGTTTATTTTAATCAACCACGGCATGTTCAATACTTTAATTAGTGGTTAGGAGCGTTCATTTGACAGAAGAGATGAAAGAATTGACAGAAAAGATGAAAACAATTTTAGACAAGAAGGACATTCGCGATCGGACTTTTAAATACTGGGCAGCCTTACCGGAGGGTGACCGACTTGCTTTACAGGCAGATATTTATGCCCAATTATTTATCAATGAAGCCTTTATTAAAGCCGCTACCATCACCACAACCATTGCCCATCCAGGCGAAATTGATACGAAACCCATTATTGATTACGCCTTAACCATTGGCAAAGAGGTATATGTGCCTAAAACCTATCCTAAACGTCAAATGGCATTTGCTAAGTATCAAGGGATGGATGCCTTGGAAAAGACGAAATTCGGTATTTACGAGCCAACAGCAGAAGCTGATTTTATCGATAAAGAGGCCATTGACTTGATGCTTGTACCAGGTTTGTTTTTTAGACCGGACGGGTATCGGGTTGGGCATGGGGGCGGTTTTTACGATATTTTCCTAGCGGATTACCCAGGAAACAAGATTGCCTTAGCCTTTCCAGGCATGGTCTCTGATAAAGTGACTTTTGAAATTGATGATTTTGATATTCCAGTTGACCAAATTATTGTTGGGGAAATATAAATATTGTGCAACCGGTATCATTTTTTTGCTTAAAAACCTAATTTTTTTTGCTAAAGTCTGATAAAATAGACTTATATAACTAATAGATAAGAGGGAGTTATGATAATGACTAAGAAAATATTCGGTATCGACCTTGGTGGTACATCAATTAAATTATCAGTTGTTTCAATTGAAGGCGAAATTATTGATAAATGGTCAGTACCTACAGATATTAAAGAAGATGGCCAACACATTATTCCAGATTTAATTCTAGCTGTTCAAGAAAAAATGCTAGAAAATAATTGGACTAACGAAGATATTTTAGGCATTGGTATGGGGTCTCCAGGCTTTGTAGACCGTGAAAAAGGTACGGTTGCTGGTGCGTATAACTTAGCTTGGGTTGAAGAACAGCCCGTTGCAGATCTGATTCGTAGCCACTTCAACGCAGATTGGCCAATTCTGATTGAAAATGATGCCAATGTTGCTGCTTTGGGTGAGCAATGGAAGGGTGCTGGTGACCACGCAGGTAATGTTGTCTTGGTGACTTTAGGTACCGGTGTTGGCGGTGGTGTAATTGTCAATGACCAATTGGTTGTTGGACAAGGTGCTGCTGGTGAGATTGGGCATATGTTCTCTAAAGAGGGTGGCCGTAAATGTACTTGTGGTCAACATGGCTGTCTAGAAACTGTGGCATCTGCTTCAGGTATCGTATGGACTGCTGGTGAATTAGCTTATACTATGGATGATACGGGTTCTATTATTCAAGGACGTATTTTTAACGGTGAACCTGTAACGTCAGAAGATATCTTTAGAGCGGCAGAAGCGGGTGACCAGTTTGCAGAAGCTGTGGTTGATGAAACGATGGGACATTTAGGACGTGCATTAGGGCAAGTTGCTGCTGTAACAAATCCAGAATATATTTTAATTGGTGGTGGGGTTGCCAATGCTGGTCAATACCTATTAGATAAAGTAACAGACAACTTCCATAAGTCTGTATATCCTGGTGTTGGACGGACAACAAGTATTCGTTTAGCTACCTTGGGGAATGATGCAGGTGTGTATGGTGCTGCGTCACTAGTTATGAAAAATGTTTAGTATTTGTCGTTAGAAGGGAAAAACAACACTTATGATCAACTTTGGTACTATTTCTTGGCTTATTTTAATTGTCGTATTATTGGTTTGGGGAGGCTTCTGGTTATACAGCTACCTATTGCGTCGTAACAACGCAACCATGATTTCTCAAGAAGATTTCCAACAAACCATGCAATCGGCACAAATTATTGATATCCGAGAAGCAAATGAATTCAACTCTGCCCACATTTTTGGTGCCCGCAATGTACCGTATTCTACTTTACAACAAGGTGTGCCGGGCTTCAGTAAATCACGTCCAATTTATTTATACGCTGATGTGCACAGTTTAACTGGCCGTGCAGCGAAAAAATTAAAAGACGCTGGTTACGATAAAATTTATATTTTAAAAGGTGGCCTTTCTGATTGGGAAGGTAAAACAAAACGTCAAGATTAATAGTTTTTGAAAAGTCAGGAGTTAGCGCTCCTGGCTTTTTTTGAATATTGTTTATCTTTAAAATGCGTACGCTAGGTAAGATTAGAAGGGGATACTGATGTGGATTAGACCAATGAAGAGACCAGAGACTAGCGTTGGAACATGCACCCTATGAAGTTGAGCTCGCCAGGGCAGACAGGTGTCCGCTTCAGAATAGTTTGTTTCACACTTTGTGTGACACGGCACAATTCTTCCATCGTCTCCTGTCTAAACGCCCTGTCTCACATCCTGTTTAGTCGGGTTCGGGTCTCCAGAAAAGACTGCGTTTCAGATTAGATTGCACCTGACTTCGTCAGTCACTGCTCTAATCTTCCAACGTTCCCTTTTTGAGCGTCGACACTCACACCCTGTGAAGTTGAGCTCGCCAGGGCAGACAGGTGTCCGCTTCAGAATAGTTTGTTTCACACTTTGTGTGACACGGCACAATTCTTCCATCGTCTCCTGTCTAAACGCCCTGTCTCACATCCTATTCTTGCTTTCTGTTTTTTTCCGTGCTATTATTGGCTATGCAAATAATTTAAGTAATTGCTGTGAGGTTTATTGTGTTTGTCTTTAAGCGAGCCTGTGGTTGGTGTGAACAGGTAAGACAGTCAATAATGGTTGCGCAGTAGGCAAAGTGTCGCTTTACTTCGGTCCATACCGTTATCATGTCCTTACAATGAAGTAAAAATGTAGGTGGTACCGAGCAATGAAATTTGCGCCCTATACTATAATTGTCTAACCATAGATTGTTATAGTATAGGGCTTTTATTTTGCCAAAAATATGAATCAAAGAAAGAGGGAAGCTTTCATGAAAGAGACTAATATGTCTACTAAATACCAACCGAATGCGGTTGAAGAAGGTCGCTATGATAAATGGGTAGCGTCAGGTGTATTCGCCCCTAATGAAGATAAAACTGCTGAACCATATTCAATCGTTATTCCACCTCCCAATGTAACTGGTAAATTACATTTAGGTCATGCTTGGGATGTGACCCTACAAGATATGTCTATCCGTCAAAAACGGATGCAAGGTTATGATACTTTATGGTTACCAGGTATGGACCATGCGGGTATCGCAACGCAAGCTAAGGTTGAAGCGAAATTAGCCGAAGAAGGCATTTCTCGTTATGACTTAGGCCGTGAAAAATTCGTTGACCAAGTGTGGGATTGGAAAGAAGAATATGCTGAAACAATCCGTCAACAATGGGGTAAAATGGGTATTTCTGTTGATTATTCTCGTGAACGTTTTACCTTAGACGACGGTTTAAGTGAAGCTGTGCGTAAAGTCTTCGTTGACTTATTCAATAAAGACTTAATTTACCGCGGTGAATACATTATCAACTGGGATCCAAAAGCACAAACTGCCTTATCTGATATGGAAGTGATCTACTCTGATGATAACGGTGCATTCTACCACATTTCATACCCATTAACAGATGGATCAGGTTCGTTAGAAATCGCTACAACACGTCCAGAAACCATGTTAGGGGATACGGCGGTTGCGGTTCACCCAGATGACGACCGCTACACACACTTAGTTGGTAAAACCATTACTTTACCGCTTGTTGGTCGTGAGATTCCAATCGTTGCGGACGAGTATGTTGAGCGTGAATTTGGGACTGGTATTGTAAAAATTACCCCTGCCCATGACCCTAACGACTTTGCTGTAGGGAACCGTCATGATTTACCACGTATAAACGTGATGAACGCTGACGCAACTATGAACGAAAATGCAGGCGAATTTGCAGGTATGTCTCGTGAAGAAGCCCGTAAAGCAGTCGTTGCTGCCTTAGAGGAACAAGGTTTCTTAATCCGTGTTGAAGAAATGGTCCATTCAGTTGGTCACTCTGAGCGTACAGGTGTCGTTGTTGAACCACGTCTTTCAACACAGTGGTTTGTTAAAATGCGTCCATTAGCGGACGATTCATTAGAAAACCAAGACACTGAAGACCGTGTTGATTTCTACCCACCTCGTTTTGAAAATACCTTTAAGACCTGGATGGAAAATGCCCACGACTGGGTTATCTCACGTCAATTATGGTGGGGTCACCAAATTCCAGCTTGGTACCACAAAGAAACTGGTGAAATGTATGTCGGTATGGAAGCACCTGCTGACAGCGAAAACTGGGAACAAGATCCAGATGTTTTAGATACTTGGTTTTCATCTGCCTTATGGCCGTTTTCAACTATGGGGTGGCCAGATACTGATGCAGAAGACTTTAAACGCTACTACCCAACTTCAACATTGGTAACAGGGTATGACATTATTTTCTTCTGGGTTGCCCGTATGATTTTCCAAGGGTTGGAATTCACTGGTCGTCGTCCATTCAAGAATGTTTTAATCCACGGTTTAATCCGTGATAGCCAAGGGCGTAAGATGTCCAAATCTCTAGGTAACGGGGTTGACCCAATGGATGTTGTTAACGAATATGGTGCTGACGCTTTACGTTGGTTCCTAGCAACTGGTTCAACACCTGGTCAAGATATCCGTTTCAACGAAGAGAAACTGGAAGCTGCTTGGAACTTTATTAATAAGATCTGGAATGCTTCTCGTTATGCCATCATGAATCTTGATGACTTAACTTATGATGAAATAGATTTATCAAACGTGACTGAAATCAAAGACCAATGGATTTTAACACGTCTTAATGAAACCATCGCTTCAGTTACTGCAAACTTTGATAAGTTTGAGTTTGGTGAAGCAGGTCGTTCATTGTACCACTTCATCTGGGATGAATTCTGTAACTGGTATATTGAAATGGCTAAAGAAACTTTACAAGGTGAGGACGAAGCTGCGAAAGCGACAACCCGTTCAGTATTGGCCTATACATTAAACAACATTCTACGTTTAATGCACCCAATCATGCCATTTGTAACAGAAGAAATCTGGGCGCATATTCCACATAAAGAGGCATCAATCGTTACAGCTGCGTACCCAACGGTAGATGAAAACTTATCTAATCCAAAAGCTGCTTCTGATATGAACTACGTGATTTCACTGGTTAAAGCAATCCGTAATGCTCGTAACAAACAAAACGTGGCCTTATCTAAACCAATCGAAATCATTGTGAAACCACGGAACGCTGAAATAGGTCAAGCCCTTGAAGACAACATTGCCTTCATTAACCGCTTCACCAACCCAGAAAGCTTTACGATTGATACAAGTGCTACAGCGCCAGATCAAGCGGTAACCTTATTCTTTGACGGTGGAGACATTTACTTACCATTAGCTGGTTTCATTAACATCGAAGAAGAAATTGCCCGTTTGGAGAAAGAACTAGCCAAATGGCAATCTGAAGTAGACCGGGTTGAGAAGAAATTGTCTAACGAACGCTTTGTGGCCAATGCCCCTGAAGCTGTCGTTGAAGAAGAACGCCAAAAAGGTCAAGATTACCGGGATAAATTAGTTTCTACTAAAGAAAGAATCGCTGAATTACAAGGCTAATTTGACCCAAAATAACCATTTGAGAAGCCGACTTAACTTAAATAGTCGGCTTCTTTTTTCGGATTGAATCACTTAGGCCATGCAGCAAAAATATCCCCAGTGATTTACACAAATAAAATACTTTTAAAAGGCATTCCATGCTAGAATGATGTCTGGCAAGATGATAATTGAAAAAATGGGGGCATGAAATTGGCTATTTTAATGCATAATATGGCGCAAATCGAACAATGGTTGGGCGTGTACACCAAGTCGACGCCGAAAGATTTTTCACGGATGGCAAGTGTGCTTGACCGCTACGACCACCCAGAGTTAAAAATACCCGCAATCCACGTGACTGGTACCAACGGCAAGGGGTCAACCTGTCGTTTTATCGAGCAAATGGCGACAGATCACGGTTACTCGACCCTCCTATTCACGTCACCACATTTGGCGTCCATAACAGAACGTATTCGCCACAATAAAGAAAATATCGACGACCAAGCCTTTATTCAACTCATGAACGAAGTCCGTCACCATATCGAAGCCCTAAAAATAGAATCCATGTCCTATTTCGAGGTCCTCACTGTAGCCTTCTTTATCTATGCTGGCCAGGTGGACGTCGATTTACTGATCATTGAAGTAGGGATTGGTGGCGAAAAGGACTACACCAATATTCTCCCACATGCCGTCCGGGTCATCACCTCTATTGGTAAAGACCACATTCCTAGTTTAGGTGAAGATGAATTTGCCATTACCAAACAAAAAGCCGGCATAATGCACCATGGGGATACCCTGGTTGTTGGGGAAATTGCCCCAGAATACTTGGCTATTATCCAAGACAAAGTGACTCAAGAAGAAGGTCAATTGATTTCTTATAAATTGCAACCGCAGATGGATATTCCGCAACTTGGTTTTTACCAAGTATGGAATGCTTGGACAGCTTACGCTGCTTTTGTCGCTTTTACAAAGGGAAATGGCTTGTATTTTAACCAACAAACAGCCATTGCAGCCATTCAAGCGACGGCCTTACCAGGTCGTATGGAATTGATTGCTAACAAGCCAGCCACTTTTATTGATGGCGCCCACAATATTTCAGCCATTAAAGTGCTGCTGAAAGAATTAAAGGCGACTTTTGCGGATAAGAGAATTATCATGTATTTTTCAAGTTTAGACCGTAAGGAAATTAACGACTCATTAGACTATATCCAAGCACATTCGGACATCGAACTATATGTCACCACATTTGATTATGGAGAAGCGAGAAAAGAAGACGATTATTTAGTCACTACAGATGCGAAATTTGTGAATAATTGGTATGATGATTATAAGCAATCCGCATCAGCAAATGTAGATGCCGTAGTAGTGTTCTGTGGCTCTTTCTACTTTATATCTGAAGTGCGAGAAAAACTACAAAGTGAGGATATCTATGAAAACATCAGTAATTTTTGATATGGACGGGTTAATGCTAGACACTGAAAAGATCTACGCCCAAGTAAACCAAGAAGGATTCGAATCGATAGGAATCGAATTCACCATGGATGACTACCTAAAATATGTTGGGGTTGGCGAGAAAGAGACCCTACAAATGTATGAGGAAGCCATTGGTGACAGAGAAGCAGCAGAAGCCTTATTAGCTCGCGAAGATAAACGTTACTTAGAAATCATCAAAGACCAAGCCCCTGATTTAAAAGACGACTTGATCAAAGTGTTGGATACGTTAGCAGCTAAAAATATTGATTGCTATGTAGCATCATCATCAAATATCGAAACAGTGGAGTATTTACTAGATGCAACAGGTATCCGCAAATACTTCAAAGGTGTGCTTGGAGGTGACCAAGTAGAAAACGCTAAGCCAGACCCAGAAATCTATCTAAAAGTTGTGGCTGATTTCAACTTAGACAAAGAGAAAACAATCGTATTAGAGGACTCTATTCATGGCGTTAATGCTGCTTATCAAGCAGGTTTAGACGTGATCATGGTCCCTGATTTGGTAGCCCCGGATGATGAAACTTACGACCGCGTTTTAGCAGTCGTTGGCCGTCTTGGTGACGCGTTACCATTTATAGACTAAGCAAATTTGACTGGTACCCCCGTGGGCCAGTCTTTTTTTAATACGAAAGTGCTTTTTGGCAAAAGGGGTAGATGTCAGCTTGCTAGGACCCCTATCTATGGCAGTTTTGCTAGCAAAGAGAGGATTCGTTCTTTTTCAAGAAAGTATTAGATTTGCTGTGAAGTATGCTAGAATATAATGAGAAAATGATGTCATAGAAAGAGGTTTTGTCATGTTAACAGATATTCAAATTGCCCAACAAAATGAGTTGGCGCCGATAAGTGAAATTGCTGAAAAAATTGGTTTTAATGTGGACGATATCGATTTATATGGAAAATATAAGGCCAAGGTACCAGCAAAAACCTTGGGAAAAATTGAATCGAATGAGAACGGCAAGTTGATTTTGGTGACAGCCATAAACCCGACGCCTGCGGGTGAAGGGAAATCGACAACAACTGTTGGTTTAGGGGACGCATTGAGTCAGCGCGGTAAGTCAACCATGATTGCCTTGCGTGAACCGTCTTTAGGGCCAACTATGGGCGTTAAGGGTGGTGCTGCCGGTGGTGGTTACGCACAAATTCAACCGATGGAAGATATTAACCTGCATTTCACAGGCGATATGCATGCCATTACAACGGCCAATAATACCTTATCTGCCTTAATCGATAACCACATCCACCAAGGGAATGAATTGGATATTGATGTTCGCCGAGTGACTTGGAAGCGGGCAGTTGACTTGAATGACCGGGCCTTACGTGAGGTTACAGTGGCTTTAGGTGGTGTTGGGAACGGCTTCCCGCGTCAAGATGGATTTGACATTACTGTGGCGTCAGAAATTATGGCGATTCTATGTTTAGCGACAGACCTAGAAGACATGCGTGCGCGTTTTGCCCGGATTGTCATTGGGGAAAACCGCGACCGTCAGCCAATTACTGTAGCTGATTTGGGGGCTGAAGGTGCTTTAACCTTGGTCATGAAGGACGCAATTGCACCGAATTTAGTGCAGACTTTAGAGCATACGCCAGCATTTGTGCATGGTGGGCCATTTGCCAATATCGCCCATGGTTGTAACTCAGTTGTGGCGACACATGCAGCCTTGAAACTAGCGGATTATGTGGTGACTGAAGCAGGATTCGGGGCTGATTTAGGGGCCGAGAAATTCATGGACATTAAAGTGCCCGTCCTTGGAAAAGCGCCGGATGCAGTCGTTGTTGTAGCGACTATTCGTTCATTGAAAATGCACGGTGGTGTTTTAGTGAAAGACTTGAATGAAGGCGAAAATGTTGAAGCGGTGGCGGCTGGTTTTGCCAATCTGCAAAAACATATTGAAACCATGCAAAATTTCCAAGTGCCAGTGGTTGTTTGTGTGAATGAATTCGTGACGGATACCGAAGCGGAAGAACAGGTTGTCTTAGACAAATGTGCTGAGCTTGGGGTGGTGTGTGTGAAATCATCTGTATGGGCTGATGGTGGCCAGGGTGGCTTGGACTTGGCGGACGCTGTCGTTACTGCAATTGACGGTAATGACCAGGAATTTAAAGCGACTTATGCTTATGAAGAAACAAATTTAGAAGAGAAAGCCCGTGCTATTGTACAAAAGGTATATGGCGGACGTGATGTTGTCTTTTCTAAGAAAGCTCAAAATCAAATGCGTCGTTTCGAGAAAAATGGCTGGGGTAATTTACCAATCTGTATGGCGAAAACCCAATATTCACTATCTGATGATCCAAAAGCCTTGGGTCGACCAGAAGACTTTGATGTGACAGTACGTGAATTGGTGCCCAAAATTGGGGCTGGCTTTATTGTGGCCTTGACGGGCGACGTGTTAACGATGCCAGGCTTGCCAAAATATCCAGCAGCCTTGGATATGGATATTAAAAAAGATGGCGAAATCACTGGTTTGTTCTAGGGTTTTCTGTGGCATCAGCTAAAAATGTAAGTGGATTTATGAGAGAGCGTGTAGCGAAAGTTGCACGTTTTTCTTTTTGCCAAAAAAATAAAGCGAAACCTGATTTCTATTCATAATTATATTGGTCAAGTTAGCACTTTTACAACGTATAAATATGGTAGAGGGGTGTGAAAGGATGACTGAAAATCAAGTGTTATTAAAGACAACGATACATGAGCTGCCAGAGGAAATTAGGCCGAGGGAACGGTTGATGACCCACGGGGCAGAATCGTTGACTATGTATGAGTTATTGGCTATTGTATTACGGACGGGGAACCGGAGTTTGAACGCCATTCAATTGGCTATGAAAATTATCCAGCATTTCGGGACGAGGTATGATTTGCGTACGGCATCTTACCATGATTTGATCCAGTTGCCAGGTGTTGGACCAGCTAAGGCGGTTGAAATACAGGCTGCTATAGAGTTTGGCCGGCGCTTATACCAATCTAACCAGGAAAAATTGGGCGTTATTATGTCAACGAAAGATGCGGGGAATTATTGTATTGAGAAGTTGAAAGACCTGCAGCAGGAAAATGTGATGGCCTTATATCTAAATACAAAAAACCAAATCGTTAAAGAGAAGACCATATTCGTTGGAAGTTTAAATGCTTCAGTTGCACATCCAAGGGAAATCTTTAAAGAAGGGGTTCGGGCGTCTGCTGCGCGAATTATTGTCGCCCATAATCATCCGTCCGGTAATCCGTCGCCTTCTCAGGCGGATATCGACTTTACTAGACGGTTGGCTGAAGTGGGGGATTTGATTGGCATAGAAATACTGGATCACATCATTGTAGGTGGCGATGCTTTCTTAAGTTTACAGGAATATGGTATTTTTGAATGATAAAAATTACTTTACTTATAATTTATCATTGCTAAATGTATTGATCCATGTTATACTAAAGTAAGAATTTTTGGATAGGTAAAAAGTTATACATTTTTAAAAGTGCTAGGCACTTAAAAGTTTTACTCGAGCCGTGCAAGAATTACTAAAGAAATATGTGCATGAGCACGAGGAGGATTCTATTATTATGGAACAAGGTAAAGTTAAATGGTTTAACGCAGAAAAAGGTTTTGGATTTATCGAACGCGACGGCGCTGACGACGTATTCGTTCACTTCACAGCTATTCAAGGTGACGGGTTCAAATCTTTAGAAGAAGGTCAAGAAGTTTCTTTCGAAATCGAAGATGGAAACCGTGGACCACAAGCAGCTAACGTTGTTAAAGCGTAAATCTAATTTAAATTTTAACAATTAGGGCAACAGCCCACCAGACTAGTTAAACATCAGTTTAGCTAGTCTTTTTTTGCTTTAAATTTGAAAGATATTAAAATAGCGGAGATCTCTAGCGACCTAGAAGCAGCAAAAAGTTCGCATTTGTATTGAAGTATCATTCGATTTTTCAAAAATAGGCTCTCTTTTATTCGACCTATTCGTAGCTCTATTAGCTTCTTATGTAGGGCATAAATTATCGAAAATTTATTTTAAGCATCAATCATCTAAATATAAAATCAATTTTATTGAGACTATATATTGTGGATATTATTGAGCATATTTTAAAGGCTGTCTCAATAGTCTCCTTTTTCTTTACTTTCATTATCAAATACGCTAACAACATAACAAAACCCGCTTTGATCTGGTGCTTACAACCATTTAAAGCGGGCTTTGTCTATTATTATTATTGTCTCTTTTTAAGGAATAAACTGTAAATCATAATCACTAATGAAATGATGAATAAAGCGATTGTTTGACCATTTAATGATTCTGGAATAATGAAGCTTGCAGCGATAGCGATGATCAAGACGACAATCGCAAAGCTAGCCAGTAATTTCATCATTCTTGCTGAATTTGATTTTTTACCAGCGATTTCTACGCCTTCAGAACGGTAATCCATGAATAAGCTAGATAACCAGGAGAATACTGCTAGGTAGAATAGGAATTTGATAAGGCCTAAACCGGTTAATAAGACTTGCGCGTTGGCCATTTCTACGATGTTTTGCATGATGACCATTTCCATTGCGATAAATAATGGGGGCAATACTGGCAGTAAGTTATGCGTACCAATCACTAAATGAATCAATAACCATTGTAGGAAGAGTAACCCTTTTGCCAAAATAGTTACGGGACTAAAAATTAAAATGGCGATTAGGGCAACTTCGACCACACCTAAGATGATCATATTCTTAATGAGTGTGAGTCCTTTTTGCTTAGAAAATAATAAGTAGACCTGTGTAAGTAAAAATTGCCAGAATATTAATAATAGAAAATTTGTCCAGTTAAACGTGTTGACTGCTTGTAATGTCATGAAGGCGGGGATTGCCATGAGACATACGAGTAGGACATGGAAAATTGCTGGAACAAGAATTTGGCGGTTTTTGCTACCGGCCATGGATTTGATTGCTGCCATTTATTGTCTCCTTTCAACGATAAATAATCGTGGAGGTAGGTTTTTTTGGTTCAAAAAATTGAACATAGCTACATTATAACTTTTTTGGTCGCATTTTTCGAGATAAGATTGAACCGCTTCAAATTCTTCCATACCACCCGGATGACCAACGTATGAAGCAATCAGTAACACCCCCATCTTATCTAAGCGTTCAAGGACCGTTTGAATGGCTTTGATAGTAGTCTCTGATTGGGTGATGATCTCTTTATCTCCACTAGGCAAATAACCGAGGTTGAAGATGGCTAATTGCAATTTCTCATCGGCCGGAATGACTTGGTCTAATTCGCTATGGTCTTTTACAAACAACTTTGTATTTTTAAATTTTGCCTCTTCAGAAAGGCGTTTTTCAGCGAATGCAATCGCCTGTGCTTGTATGTCTAAGCCGTAGACGATACCTTCAGGGCCAACTAGTTGTGAAAGCAACAGGGTATCATTACCTTTACCTACCGTCGCGTCTAATACATGGTCACCATTGTGAATTTTTTTTTTCATTATTTGATGCGTCACAGTGACAATATTTTGAAACATACCATTCCTTCTTTCTATATTAATAGCTTAATCTACTGTGGGTTTTCAGAAAACAATATTACACTAATATTACAAATATTAAATAATAACATCAACACAAATTAAGTCTTTCTTAATAAAATTATTTTAGATAGAATTTAGGTTGTGAAAGTTTAGTTTTTTTGACAATTAAAAAATTACAAGGGGGAGTATAATTGGTTATTGAGGAAAATAAAGCAGTGTCGCGCAAATCAATTGCGTCAATTTCCAAAAAATCAGCAACTTTAGGGGCTATCGTTTTAGGTTCTGCTTTTGCTGTATCAAGTTTAAGTGCAAATATCGATATTCCAACAGTAGAAGCGAGCGAAGGGACGACAGTTACTTTTGCATCAACCAATAATGCTTTCTTAGATAGCATTATTCCAGATGCTTATAAGCTAGCAAATGATAACGACCTATATGCATCAGTAATGATTGCTCAAGCGATTTTAGAGTCTAACTGGGGTGTATCAGGTCTATCGGCAGCACCATACTACAACTTATTCGGGATTAAAGGGACATACAACGGTGAGGGTGTAACTTTCTACACACTTGAAGATGATGGTTCTGGTAACTATTACCAAATCAGAGATTCATTCCGTGATTACCCATCATACAAAGAGTCATTAACTGACTACGCGAATAAAATGGTTAATGGTGTTTCTTGGGATTCTGAATTTTATTCAGGTACTTGGAAATCAAATACAAGTTCATACAAAGATGCGACTGCTGCCTTAACTGGTACTTACGCAACTGATACACGCTATGGTGGGAAATTAAACAACTTAATTACGACACATGGTTTAACACATTATGATACACCTGCTGGTTCAACTTCAGGTACATCTGCATCAGTTTCAGGTGCAACTACAAACTTATCAGCACAAGGGACAACATCATCTACAAATGGTGGGAAATCTTATACAGTTAAAGCTGGTGATGGTTTATACACTGTAGCACGCGCTTTAGGTGTAACTGTTGCAGAGGTTAAGGCGCAAAATGGCTTAACTTCTAACTTAATTCACCCAGGCCAAGTCTTATCTGTAGCTTCATCTAGCGCATCTTCATCGTCTAGTTCAGCAAGCACAGAAACAGCTACTAACACTGGTTCATCTGCGACAACATCAGGTAAATCATACACAGTTAAATC
This sequence comes from Aerococcus urinaeequi, assembly GCF_001543205.1. Lineage (NCBI taxonomy): Bacteria > Bacillati > Bacillota > Bacilli > Lactobacillales > Aerococcaceae > Aerococcus > Aerococcus urinaeequi. Next base: position 210,758 of record NZ_CP014162.1, on the reverse strand, counting down.
GGGTGATGGTTTATACAGCGTAGCAAAAGCCTTAGGTATTTCAGTATCAGAAGCACGTTCATTAAATGGCGGTTCTGATTTGATCCACCCAGGCCAAGTATTTAAAGCAGCTACATCTGCATCTGAAGAAGTAGCAGAAGAAACAACTAAAACAGGTTCATCTGCTTCAACATCAGGTGAATCCTACACAGTTAAATCGGGTGATGGTTTATACAGCGTAGCAAAAGCCTTAGGTATTTCAGTATCAGAAGCGCGTGCCTTAAATGGTGGTTCTGACTTGATTCATCCAGGTAAAGTATTTAAAGCTGGTCAGTCGACAACTTCTACATCAAGTTCGTCTTCTTCATCAAGCTCAAGTGCTAATACTGGTTCATCTTCAGCGTCTACATCAACTGGTAAATCATACACAGTTAAATCTGGTGATGGCTTATACAGTGTAGCGAAAGCCTTAGGTATTTCAGTATCAGAAGCGCGTGCCTTAAATGGTGGTTCTGACTTGATTCATCCAGGTAAAGTATTTAAAGCTGGTCAGTCGACAACTTCTACATCAAGTTCGTCTTCTTCATCAAGCTCAAGTGCTAACGCTAGTTCATCTGCTTCAACATCAGGTAAGTCATACACAGTTAAATCTGGAGATGGCTTATACAGTGTAGCGAAAGCCTTAGGTATTTCAGTATCAGAAGCACGCTCATTAAATGGCGGTTCTGACTTGATTCATCCAGGTAAAGTATTTACTGCAGGTTCATCTAGTCAAGCTTCATCTAGTCAAGCGACTTCAAGTTCAGCTACGTCAACTTCAAGTGCTTCAACTAGCCAATCATCTGCGTCAACATCAGGTAAATCATACACAGTTAAATCTGGTGACGGTATTTACACTGTAGCGCGTGCCTTAGGTATTTCATTAGCGGAAGCCCGTGCCTTAAACGGCGGTTCTGACTTAATTCACCCAGGTAAAGTATTTACTGCAGGTTCATCTAGTCAAGCTTCATCTAGTCAAGCGACTTCAAGTTCAGCTACGTCAACTTCAAGTGCTTCAACTAGCCAATCATCTGCGTCAACATCAGGTAACTCTTACACAGTTAAATCTGGTGACGGTATTTACACAGTAGCGCGTGCCTTAGGTATTTCATTAGCGGAAGCCCGTGCCTTAAACGGTGGTTCTGACTTAATTCACCCAGGTAAAGTATTTACAACTGGTGGATCTAGCCAAGCTTCATCTAGTCAAGCGTCTTCAAGTGCGTCAACAAGTTCATCTACATCAACTGCATCTTCTTCAGCTACTTCTAGCACGAAGACACATACAGTTAAATCTGGCGAAACTTTATACCGTATCGCTAAAAACAACGGTTTAAGCTTAGATGAGTTAATGACATTGAACGGTTTATCAAACTACAACTTGTACATTGGACAAGTCTTAAAACTAAACTAATTTGATCAAATTATGACACCTCAGCTTGTTTAGCTCCCCCTTTACAAGCTGGGGTGTTTTTTGGATAAAATTAGAATCGAATTAGAATTTTGTTGACAAGATTAAAAAAAATTGCTAAAGTTGCATTATCAAATAGCGAGAGGAGGACTACAGCCATGAAATCATTACTAAGTACAACATTCTATAACTTTTTCAACTTTTACTTTTACTTTTACGGTTTTGGTAAAGGTGATTTTGTTGTACTTAAAAAAGGATATGGCTTTAGTTCTTAAACAACTAGCATAGGCGCTAGTTACACAAGAAAGTCCTTTACAACAAAAATCACTCAAGGGTGGTTTTGTTGTAAAGGGCTTTTTTCTTGCTTAAATTCCCACCTTGGAAAATGACTATTGATACTGCGTTTTAAAAAAGGAGAAAATAAAATGAATACACAAGTAATGACTGCAGAAACCGAAGAAACGATTTTAGCCAATATTAAAGAGCCATACAAACGAGCGAGCTTATCATACAAGTCGGCGCCATCAGTTGTACAAGTAGGCAATATCCAAATTGGTGACGGTCATTTTGCCATGATCGGTGGTCCTTGTTCAATCGAAGGTTTAGATAAATTAGACGAAGTAGCTGCAGCGGTAAAAGATTCAGGTGCCAATATGTTACGCGGTGGGGCGTTCAAACCACGTACTTCTCCATACTCATTCCAAGGTTTAGGGCAAGAAGGTTTAGACATGTTAGAGGCTGTTGGTAAGAAATACGACTTACCAGTGGTGACAGAGGTGATGGCTGTTGATCAAGTGCATTTATTCGATGGGATCGATATGTACCAAGTGGGTGCTCGAAACATGCAGAACTTCGACTTATTAAAAGCAATTGGTCAAACGTCAAAACCAGTCTTGTTAAAACGCGGAATGGCAGCTTCAATCGAAGACTTATTAATGTCTGCTGAATACATTTTAGCCCATGGTAATCCTAATGTAATTTTATGTGAACGTGGTATTCGTACCTACGAAACAAGTACGCGAAACACTTTAGATTTATCTGCAATTCCTGTTTTACGATCAAAAACGCACTTACCAATTGTGGTTGACCCGAGTCATGCTGTAGGGAAACGAGAGTGGGTTGAATCAATGGCTATGGCTGCGGTTGCTGCTGGCGCTGACGGCTTGATCATTGAAATTCATCAAAATCCAGATGAGGCTTGGTCAGACGGCCGACAATCGTTATACTTAGATGAGTACAAGGCGTTAACTGAGAAAGTGCAAGCATTACACACATTCTTAGCGGATTTAAATTAATCTACTAACACCGGTTAAACAACTTATCGACAAACGTATTTTAAAGAATTGAGGAATGAAATTGGAAAATGTAAATGTAGCAGTTGCCAATCCCTACGATGTGATCATTGACAACGATTTGATTAAAAATGCCGGACACCATCTGGAAGATTTAGTTCAGCAACGTAAGGTCATGATCGTGACTGACGAGAACGTCGCTTCATATGGTTACCTAGGGACCTTACAAGAGGCGATTAGCCCAATTACGACTGATGTCAACACCATTACCCTACCGGCCGGAGAAGCCCAGAAATCATCTGCAAACTACATTCGCCTGCAAGAAGAGTTGGCCACTTTGAATTATTCACGTTCAGACGTCCTGATTGCCTTGGGAGGTGGGGTAATTGGTGATTTAGTTGGATTTACAGCAGCGACTTACTTGCGTGGCATTCCTTACATTCAAATTCCGACGACCTTACTTTCAGCTATTGATTCTTCAGTAGGCGGCAAAACGGCCATCGACTTACCCCAGGGTAAAAACCTAGTTGGCGCCTTTTATCAGCCAGCACGCGTCCTTTGTGACTTAACTACCTTCCATACTTTATCGCAAAGTATTTTCGAAGATGGGTGTGCCGAATTAATTAAATACGGCATGATTTTAGACAGGGATTTACTGAACAACTTAATGACCCGCGACCAACCTTTAAATGCCTTGAGCGAAGACTTGGCAGCTGTTGTTAAACGTTGTGTTGAGATTAAACGAAGCGTTGTGTTAGAAGACGAACTAGATTTAGGCTTGCGTCAATTATTGAACTTTGGTCATACTATTGGACACGCGATTGAACAAGTATCACATTACAAAGTTTCCCACGGTCGAGGCGTTGCAACGGGTATGATTTTGACCCAATTAATGGCTGAAAAAGAAGGGCTGACAGCCTTAAGTTTGGCTGATCGTTTTAACAATTTACTCAACCAGTACCATCTATTAGACCAAGTGCATGTGGCAAAAGAGTATACCTTTGAGGATATTCTTGCTGCCATGACCAACGACAAGAAGCGTCGGGGTGGGGAAATTACGGAAATCTTCCCTGAATCATTCGGTAAATGTGAACTTAAAACCATTACTTTTGACCAATATGCCGGCTGGTTAGAGACCATTTTCACGGACCTAAAAACCGATAAATTACCTATCACAATCGTAGAAGCGGAGGCTTAAAGCGTGGACTCAATTACAGATATTAACGGGACAACGAAGTTTGCAGCGGTGATTGGCCAACCCTTGAGCCACTCACTTTCACCAATTATTTACAATACATCTTTTAAAGCTCAAGACCTGAATATGGTCTACATCGCTTTTGAAACGAGCGAAGATGACACAATTGAGCGGATCGAGCATTTGAAAGCCCTAGACGTTCAAGGGATTAACATTACCATGCCAGGGAAATTCAATGCTATGCAGACGGTAGACCGTTTAGATGCTGCTGGTCAATATGTCAACGCTATTAACATGATTACCCGAGACGACAAGGGGCAATGGGTAGGCTACAATACTGATGGTGCCGGCTTATGGCTTGCCGTAAAAAATAGGGGCGTGGACCTAGTTGGGAAGCGGTTAGTCGTTTACGGATCTGGCGCAACGTCTAGAATCATTATTGCCCAGGCCGTAATCGAGGGCATGACAGATATTTCTGTGGTGGCACGAAATATCCAAGAAAAAGACCTATTGATTAAGTTGTGCGATGCTTTAAGAGCGGATTACCCACAAATCAATTTAAAACTGATTGACCTTTCAGACCAAGATCATGTAGGTCAAGCAGTCAAGCATGCTGAAATCGTGATTCAATCAACGAGCCTAGGGATGGGATCAAGCCAGGGCCAATCCATTTTGGCGGACGAAAACTGGTTACAAGAGGGGACAGTGGTCATGGACGTGATTTACGAACCTATGGAAACCCGGTTTATGCAACAAGCAAAAGCAAGAAATTGTGTGGTCATTGGTGGTTTAGATATGTTAGTTTACCAAGCTAAATTAAACTACCAATTATTTGCCCATAAAGAAATGCCAGTGCAAGTAGTCTTTGATACCATTAAGGGTCAGTTAGCTGCTAGAAAAGCCAAATAAGCCCGGAAAATCTGGATTGAGTGGGTTTGCTTTTACTGGGTGAAAGTGCTAGAATAAAGGCAATATTTGAACTTTTTTCAGAGGTAGTAACAAGGTGTGTTCAATAAAGCGAGTATACGGTTGGTGTGAGTATATTTGAACCCCGTGTGAATTAGGCTGGATTATAAGTTGGTGACGACAGTAAGATCCGTTACCACGTTACGCCAACGTTATCGGTATGAAGAGTACAAATCATAGGTGGTACCACGAAATTATTTCGTCCTATATACGTTTTTTTGACGTATATAGGGCTTTTTTTATTTTCACAATTAAAGGAGAGACAGAAAATAATGGCTTTTAATCATAAAGTAATTGAGAAGAAATGGCAGAAATATTGGGACGAGAATAAAGAGTTTAAAACTTTAGAGGATTATTCAAAACCTAAATATTACGCACTAGACATGTTCCCTTACCCATCAGGGGCTGGACTACACGTAGGGCATCCAGAAGGGTATACTGCAACGGATATTATGTCTCGTTATAAACGTGCACAAGGCTATAACGTCTTGCACCCAATGGGCTGGGATGCGTTTGGATTACCAGCTGAGCAATATGCATTAGACACTGGGAATGATCCAGTTGATTTCACTGCGAAAAATATCGCCACATTCAAACGTCAAATCAAATCACTAGGTTTTTCTTATGATTGGGACCGTGAAATCAATACAACTGATCCAAAATTCTACAAATGGACACAATGGATTTTTACTAAATTATTTGAAAAAGGTTTAGCCTACGAAGACGAAATCTTGGTTAACTGGTGTGAAGCTTTAGGAACAGTACTAGCCAATGAAGAAGTCATCGACGGAAAGTCAGAACGTGGTGGTCACCCAGTCGTTCGTAAACCAATGAAACAATGGGTATTACGGATTACTGCATACGCTGACCGTTTATTGGATGGTTTGGAAAATGTTGACTGGCCAAATTCAGTTGTTGAAATGCAACGTCACTGGATTGGTAAATCGGAAGGTGCGCAATTAACTTTCGATATTAAAGATCAAGACTTAACTTTTGATGCCTTTACGACGCGTCCAGACACTATTTACGGCTTAACTTTCGCTGTTTTAGCACCTGAACATGACTTGGTGCGTCAAATCGTGACTGAAGAGCAACGTGAAGAAGTGGAAGCTTATTTACTTGCAGCTTCAATGAAATCTGACTTAGACCGGACAGATTTAGCCAAAGAAAAAACTGGGGTATTCACCGGTGCTTACGGTATCCACCCATTAACTGGTGAACCATTTGAAATCTGGGTTGCAGACTACGTTTTAGCTTCATATGGTACGGGTGCTGTTATGGCGGTTCCTGCCCATGATAGTCGTGACTACGAATTCGCTAAACAATTCAACCTACCAATTCAACCGGTAATTGAAGGTGGCGATGTTGCTGTTGAAGCATATACTGGAGACGGTCCTCACATTAATTCAGGTGAATTAAACGGTTTAGAAACTGCAGAAGCAACTGAAAAAGCGATTGAAATGTTAACAGCTTCAGGTCGCGGTGAACGTCAAACAACATACCGTTTACGTGACTGGGTCTTCTCTCGTCAACGTTACTGGGGTGAACCAATTCCAATTATCCATTGGGAAGATGGCACAACAACTGCAGTTCCAGAAGATGAGCTACCAGTTCGTTTACCAAAAACTGACAACATTAAACCATCTGGTACAGGTGAATCTCCATTAGCCAATATTGAAGAGTGGTTATATGTCACTGATCCTGAAACAGGTATGAAAGGCCGCCGTGAAACAAACACAATGCCACAATGGGCAGGTTCATCATGGTACTTCCTACGTTATATCGACCCTAAAAATTCAAATGAATTTGCTTCTAAAGAAGCTTTAGACTACTGGTACAATGTGGACTTGTATATTGGTGGGGCAGAGCATGCGGTATTGCATTTACTATATGCACGTTTCTGGAATATGTTCTTATATGATTTAGGCGTTGTACCAAATGAAGAACCATTCCAAAAACTATATAACCAAGGGATGATTCTTGGTGAAGGTAATGAGAAAATGTCTAAATCTAAAGGGAACGTTGTAAACCCTGATGATGTAGTCAACCAATTCGGGGCAGATACCTTGCGTCTATATGAAATGTTCATGGGTCCTCTAGATGCGTCAATCGCTTGGTCTGAGAATGGCCTTGAAGGTTCTCGTCGTTTCCTAGAACGTGTATGGCGTTTACTAGTTGATGAAAATGGCAAAATGCGTGACCGTATTACGACAATGAACACAGGTGAATTAGACAAAGTTTACCACCAAACAGTTCAAAAAGTAACGGAAGACTTTGACAACCTACACTTTAATACAGCCATTTCTCAAATGATGGTATTTGTAAATGAAGCTAATAAGGCTGAAAGCCTATACTATGAATACGTGAAAGGCTTTATTCAACTGATTGCCCCAATCGCTCCGCATTTAGCTGAAGAAATGTGGGTAATTGTTGGAAACGAACCTGGTATTTCATACGTAGACTGGCCAACATTTGATCCAGAAATGATCGTTGATGATGAAATTGAAATCGTTGTACAAGTGAATGGTAAAATCAAAGCGAAATTACAAGTGCCTAATGATAGTGCCAAAGAAGCATTGTTAGAAATTGCCCATGCAAACGAGAAAGTGCAAGAAGCAATTGCTGGTAAAACAATTCGCAAAGAAATCGTTGTACCAAACAAACTAGTCAATATTGTGGCAAATTAGTAGACATCATATTTGTCTTGTGTATAATATGATTAGTTTTTAATAAGGGGAGATGGCGTTTACATGAAAAATATTTTAATTATCCACGATGCTTCTAGCTTCGGTAAATGTTCTACAACAGTGGCATTACCAATTCTATCAAGTATGCACCTACAAGGAACTATTTTACCAACAGCCTTGCTTTCAACACATACAGGGCCAGGTTTTGAAGGATTCACATTTCTTGACTTAACTGATGAAATGGAAAAAATCGTGGATCATTGGCACTCATTTGGCTTAAAATTTGATGCAGCATACGTTGGCTATTTAGGTAGTGTTCGCCAAATCAAGTTTTTAGAGAAAGAACTGCCAAAATTATTAAAAGATGATGCAAAATTCTATCTAGATCCTGTTATGGCTGACAATGGTAGTTTCTATTATGGTTTTGACGAAGAGTATGCAAAAGAAATGTTGAATTTATGCGCGATGGCAGATGTGATTATGCCTAACCAAACAGAAGCAAGTTTCTTGTATGGTGTGGAGTATACTGAAGGTATCTGGCCACAAGAAAAAATCGACGAATTCTTAACATTAGTTCGTAAACAAACCAATGCTTCAGTTATTTTAACTGGTGCAGGATATGACGGCGAAAGTCAAACTGGTGCGTACTACTTGGACGTAGAGACTGGTGAAAAAGGTTTAGCGACTGGACCATTTATCGGTGGTAAATTCCACGGTACTGGTGATATCTTCGGTTCAATCTTTGTTGGTGCATTAGCAAATGGTGCCTCTGTTAAAGTGGCTAGCCAATTAGCGGTGGACTACATTCCAAAAATTATCGAAAAATCATTAGATGATCCAGATGTTATGATGAATGGTTTACAATTTGAGCTATTCTTGGGCGACTTATCTAACTTCGTATCAAAATTAAAAGCTAACCAACAATAATATTCAGACTAATCATAAACTGGCAGTTGTGTAGACTACATAACTGTCAGTTTTTATTTGAGAAGTTTAATTTGTTGCGACTAAAGCTTTACTTATCATTGTATTGGAAATTGAAGGCAGTCGAAGCTGTTAGTAATATCGCATGCCACTATTGTTGGCGAGTTGGTGAATTCAACTTCAGATTTTCTGATATAATATGCTTGTTATATACCTGTCTAAATGCCAAAGTTTACACCCTTTCTTTTAAAACTTAAGGTCTTTTTAATCTGATGATGATTGAAATGACGGGGCGTATTATATAAAATGAAAGCTAAGTGTTTTTCAAAGATCAATAAATATGAAATATTGAAATAAATCAAAATTATTGTATAAGGAGCTAAATAAATATGGGTATAGATGATCCGAATTTAAATCGGACTGATGAAGTAGAAGAAGTGATTCAACCTGAAGAAGTGGATCCACTAGATCTTCCACCTAGAAAACCAAGTGCCAGCGCACAAGAGAAAATGAATGCTGGGGCGTCTTGGATGACCATTGCCTCAATGGTGTCACGGATCTTAGGGGTCCTTTACATCATGCCTTGGTACAATTGGATGGGCGAACCGCACATCGCCAATGAAGCTAATTCCTTGTTCAATATTGGGTATAGTTACTACGCGATTTTCTTGTCCATAACAATCGCCGGGGTTCCAGATTCAATCGCTAAGCAAATGGCTTATTATAACGCACGTGGCTACTATAAAACGGCCAAGCGCTTATTCAAGGCAGGGCTAGCCTTAATGACCATCACTGGTCTAGTTGGGGGTGTGCTACTTTGGACATTCGCACCTATTTTGGCCCAATCAACGCCAGCTCGTGATTTCGATTCAGTAGTCTTGGTTATCCGGTCCTTGGTGCCAGCTTTAGTTGTTTTACCAACAATTTCAGTTATCCGTGGTTACTTCCAAGGGCACCAAGATATGAAGCCATCCGCGATTTCACAAATTACTGAACAAATCTTACGTGTCCTATACATGTTAGGCGCAGTTTATATCATCCGGGTGATCAATAATGGCGAGATGGTCAAAGCTGTAACTCACTCAACATTTGCGGCCTTCGTTGGGGCGCTAGCAGCCTTAGCCACATTGGTATTCTTCTTTATGCGCTACCGCAAAGGTTATAATAAGGAAGAAGAATTGTACGCGGTTAAGGAAGAAACCTACGTCTCTTCCAAAAATCTATTACTCGAAATCGTGATGATTGCTATTCCATTCATCGTTTCCGGTTCAGCAATCGAATTATCTCGTTTAGTCGATACTAACACCTACATGCCGATAATGACGCACGTTTCTCATCTTTCACATGATCAATTAATCAATGAATACGCCATTTTTGGTGCCAATGCCAATAAACTCGTGACCATTATCGTTTCCCTAGCTGTCGCCATCGGTTCGACCTCCATCGCTGTTATTTCAGCTACCCATTCAGAGGAAAAAAGGGATATCGAGGCCAAGCTGGCAAATAAAGCACTGCCAAGACGTATTGACCGACATGCCACGCAAGATTTTCCAGAAACAAAAGGGTTAATCGGCCACAACTTGAAATTATTCTCGCTAGTCATGTTCCCCTCTGCAATCGGGATGGCGGTATTAGCTGAGCCCTTGTACGCGATCATCTTTACCCACGATCCACTAGGTACCTCACTATTACAATTAGCAGCGGCAGTAGCTGTGACCATGGGGCTGTTTTCAGTTCTTGTTGCTATGTTACAAGCCATGTCCTTCTTTAAAGACGCCATTATGGGGATGGTCATTGGGATTACCCTTAAATTGGTTCTACAAGTACCTTTTCTAGCGATTTTTAGCACATCAGGTGCCTTATTAGCTACTGGAACAGCTTTTATCGGAATTGCCATATTCTATTTGTGGCGCTTAAGAGTCCGTATCAACTTATCGGTAGTAGAAGTCCTAAACCAAATCAAGGGCATTACTTTGTTATCTGGTGCTATGGGTATTGCCACTTGGTTAGTCAACCATTTCTTACGACGCACTATCTTATCACCTGAAATCTCAATTGTGCACCAAGTGGCCCAAATCGTGATTGTAGCTGGTGTTGGGGTAGCAGTTTATGTCATTGGTGGCTTACGCTTCAAACTATTAGATACGCTACTTGGCGACAAGGCCAAAATGCTTCGTGCGAAATTAGGAATGGGCCGCTATGACAAATAAAAAAACAGCGAAAAACACCCAACGTTTAGATAAATTTGTCTCTAGCATGACCACTTATAGCCGAAGTGACGTGAAGACCTTAATCAAAAAATCCGCTATTTACATCAATGGTTCTGTAGCCAAGAAACCCAATCTACCAGTCAATGTAACAGAGGACAAGGTGGAAGTAGATGGGCAAGAAATCATCTATGAACCTTATGTTTATATCATGATGCACAAGCCAGACGGCGTTATATCTGCCACCGAAGACAACCGTTGGGACACCGTGATTGACCTGTTACCAGAAGACCTGGTCTTAACCTACGAACCATTTCCAGTTGGACGCCTAGATAAAGACACAACAGGTCTGCTACTGATCACCAACGATGGCCAATTCAACCATGCCTTAATGGCCCCTAAGAAACACGTGGAAAAGGAATACGCTGTTCTTGTTGATGGGTTATTATCAGACAAGCATATTGACCAATTTGAAAAAGGATTGGACATTGGCCAAGGTGAAAAAACAAAGCCAGCACAACTTTTCATCGACCAAGTAGACGAAGAAGCTGGCCAATCCTTAGCTCGCGTGGTCATAGCAGAAGGTAAGTACCACCAAGTTAAGCGTATGTTCCATGCTGTTGATTGTGAAGTCGTGCAGCTACATAGACAACGTATTGGTCAATTGACACTGCCGGATGCCTTAGCAGAAGGTGAATTCGTTCAAGTAGACTATCAAGACCTATACGACGCCATCTTTGAAGGCAAAGCATTAGATATCACAGAATAACCATTCATGAAGCTAGGTCACGAACCTAGCTTTTTTGATGGAGAAAAGTTGTCGATTGCAGTTGCCTAACTTCAAAAGTGCCTAGACTTAACTATCGAAACTTGCCGAATTATTTTTTAGCAGAAGGCTAACTACAAGCAGACTATAAACTCAATGCCTTTTTAACTTTGTACTATCGTCGGGTTCACTAGCTCGCACCCTTACAATTTGTTAGTTGTATTATGTGAGTTATCGTCAAATTTGTGCTAAAATATAAACAAGCATAAATTTCTAGGAGGATTCTAAATGACAATTAATTGGCAAGAAGAAATCAACAATCGTAAAGATGACTTAATCAATGACTTATTTACATTATTAAGCGTAAACAGTGTGCGTGACGACAGTAAAGCAAGTGCAGATGCACCTGTTGGACCTGGCCCTAAAGAGGCATTAGAAACTTTCTTGAAGATTGCTGAACGCGATGGCTTCACAACTAAAAACGTTGATAACCTTGCAGGTCATGCTGAATTCGGTACAGGCGATGAAACGCTTGGCGTTTTAGCCCACGTAGACGTTGTTCCAGTAGACGATAAATGGGATACTGATCCATTCAAACCCGAAATTATCAACGACCGCATCTATGCCCGTGGTGCTTCAGACGACAAAGGTCCTTTAATGGCTGCCTACTACGGCTTGAAAGTCATCAAAGAATTAGGCCTACCAGTTGAGAAACGTGTTCGTTTCATCGTTGGTACTGACGAAGAAAGTGAATGGCAAGGTGTAACACGTTACTTTGAAGTAGAAGAAGAACCAGATTTTGGTTTCTCTCCAGACGCGGACTTCCCAATTATTAACGGGGAAAAAGGGATGTACTCAGCTAAGCTAGTATTCGACCGTCGTTCTGAAAAATTACTTTCATTTGAAAGTGGTCTTCGTGAAAACATGGTACCGGGTGAAGCACGTGCAGTTGTGACTGGATTGACCTCTGATGTCAACCAAATCGTTGCCGATTTCCAAGCAGCTAATCCAGAAATCACAATCATTGTAAGTCCAGACGCTGATGCAACGGCAATTACTGTTGAAGGTAAAGGCGTTCACGCAATGAATCCAAGTGTTGGATATAATGCGGCAACATATTTATCTAAATTATTATTACAATTAGACGATGATTTAGCCCAAGATGACCTATTGAAATTCTTAGGTGACCTATTACATTTAGACTTTAATGGTGAAAAATTAGGTATTGCCCATGAAGATGAAATTATGGGTAAAGTGACTGTAAACCCAGGTTTGGTTGGCGAAGAAGACGGTAAATTATATACAGTCTTAAATATTCGTGTGCCACGTGGTAAAGACTATAGTGAAATTGATACAACATTTGCAACCCACGGTGAAACTTACCACTATCACTTTGTAGACGGTACAAAAACCAATAAAGTACCACACTATGTACCAGCTGATGATCCGTTAGTGCAAACTTTACTAGCTGTTTATGAAAATCAAACAGGTGAAAAAGGACAAGAACGCTCAATCGGTGGGGGAACCTATGGCCGTTTACTAAAACGCGGTGTAGCCTTTGGTGCATTATTCCCAGATTCAGTAGACACTATGCACCAAGCCAATGAATTCTTTGCGGTTCGTGACTTAATGAAATCAGCAGCTATTTACGCTGAAGCCATTTACGAATTGATTAAGCCAGAAAACGCATAAGCCTATGGTAGAACGCTTAATTTCATCTGTTCAAAATCAACAGATTAAAGAATTAAAGAAACTTTTTACTCGTAAAGGCCGCAAAAAAGCAGGCCAGTATTTGCTGGAAGGGCCACATCTTGTAGAGATGGCCGTCAAGGCGGATGCAGAGATTCAAATGATTTACTATGTGCCTGAAAGTAGCCATCAAAATGTGACCCAATTACAAGCGCTCAAAGGGGACTTACCGCTCACTCAGGTGACACCGGAAGTAGCAAAAGCACTTAGTCAAACGGATAATCACCAGGATATCTTTGCAGTAGCTTTTCTACCAGAGGCTAAAAAACTTGATATCAATCAATTATCAAAAGGATTATTGATTTTAGATCAAGTGCAAGATCCAGGGAACTTAGGTACTTTAATCCGTACTGCGGATGCTTTTGGTTACCGAGATATCTTACTAGGATTGGGTACGGTTGACTTATATAATGATAAGGTTCTAAGATCTATGCAAGGTAGTCATTTTGCCGTCAATACTTATGAAGTTGACTTGGTAGAAGTCATTCCACAATTACAAGAGGCTGGCTATTTTATTACAACAACAGAACTAAACGACCAAGCGCAAGCAAGTAACGCTTTTGATTTAAAATCGAAAGGGAAATGGGCCTTGGTTATGGGAAATGAAGGTAATGGTGTAAGTCAAACAACCAGCCAGTTAGCAGATATGGCTTTATATATCCCAATGTCAGGATCTGCAGAATCTTTGAATGTAGCGGTTGCTGGGGCGATAGTCATGTATCAATTTCCCATCCAAGACTAGATTGTTTTCTTCTAAAAGTAGGTTGTGATGAAACTGTTACGAGATTTGAAAAGGGGTACGTGAGCATAGCAAAATCAGTTGAAGTTGGAAATCGTTGGAAAAAAGGGTGATTATCGTGACGGAACAAGAACATTATTTTTGGGAAGACGATTCAGAGTATATGCAAATCATTGCGGATATTAAAAACCATCTCTTTGTAACAGACTTAGCGTATTTCAAGCAACATGTCCATGGCAATCGCTTAACCCACTCCTATCTAGTTTCTTATATGTCATATAAAGTAGCTAGGTCATTAGGATGGGACTTCAAGGCTTGCGCACGTGCCGGTTTACTACATGATTTATTTTATTATGTGCCAGGTGAGGTTACTTTTTCTAAAGGTACTCATCTTAGAAACCATCCTAAAATTGCTTTGATTAATGCGCGTGTGGTGACGGATTTATCACCTGTTGAGGAAGATATTATTCTTAAGCACATGTGGCTTGCCACGCCACATTTTCCGCGCTATAAAGAATCTTATGTAGTGACATTCGTGGATAAATATATTGCAACCGGAGACTTTGTAAAACCTAGTTTAGCTAATTTGTCTCAAAAGAAAATGATGAGATCATTTAGATATTTCGTTGGTAAATTAGTTATTCCGGCACTTGCTGGAACTAGCAATCAAGAAGTTTCATTAGAAGAAAAAGAAGAATTAGCAGAAACACAAGAGGAGATTGATCAAGATGGAAATTACCATTAAACAAGCAGACTTACCGGTAATGTGTAGCAAGATGGAACATGCTTGCAAAGTGATTGGTAAAAAGTGGAATAGCTTAATTATTGAAGTATTATTAGCAACGCCATTACGATTTGGACAATTACGTGACTCAATTAACGGTATTTCTGACCGTGTATTAATTGAAAGATTACGCGAATTAACTGAAGAGGGTATTGTGCGTAAAGAAGAGTCAGAAGCGAATGGTCACATAATCACGGTTTATACATTGACAGAAAAAGGCCAAGACTTACAAAAAATCTTCAACAATTTACATCGTTGGGCAGATGAGTGGGTTGAGCCAGCCGAATAAGGTTGACAAACCGGCCGAAAACGCTAAAATATAAAGAGAAATTACATTAATAGAAGACAATTTTTAACAGGTGTGTAGTCTAGAGAGTAAGTGGTGCTGGGAATCTTACCTACATAGTTAAATATTTTCACTTCTTGAGTAGGCTTGCGGGAGAATAGAATGCTATTTGAAAGCAGGTCCGGTCGACCCGTTAAAACGATCAATGAGTGCTGGTATAGGAATACTATACCGGAATCAGGGTGGTACCACGGTCTTTCGTCCCTTTTGTAGGGGGTGAAGGACCTTTTTTTTGTTGGTCTAGATACTCAATTTTAGGAACACTCATAAAAGGATAAAAGTCAGGAGATGGAAAAATGCAAATTATTGATGATTTAAAAGCAATTGAAAATCAAATCATGGATGAGATTGAAGCAGCAAGCGCCTTAGCTGATATTAAAGCAGTGCGTGTGAAATATTTAGGGAAAAAGGGTCCAATTACGGAAGCCTTACGTGGTATGCGTGATTTATCGGCTGAAGAGCGCCCACAAGTTGGTGCTTATGCCAATGAATTGAAGGCAAAAGCTAGCGCAAAACTGAGTGAAAAAGAGGAATTATTATCAGCTGCTGCCCTTGAAGCACAATTACAAGCAGAAGCCATTGATGTGACGCTACCTGGTGAAAAACCAGTAACTGGTACGAAACACGTATTAACACAAGTAATGGAAGAAATTGAAGACTTATTCGTATCTATGGGTTACGAAGTCGTTGAGGGACCAGAAGTTGAGTCTGACTTCTACAACTTTGAACGTATGAATTTACCTAAAGACCATCCTGCACGTGATATGCAGGATACATTCTACATTAACGATGAAGTATTACTGCGTACACATACGTCACCAGTACAAGCACGTACAATGGATGCCCATGATTTTGAAGCAGGGCCATTAAAGATGATCTCACCAGGGAAAGTTTATCGTCGCGATGATGATGACGCGACCCATTCACACCAATTCCATCAAATCGAAGGGCTAGTCATTGACCGTAATGTCTCATTGGCTGACTTAAAAGGAACGCTAGAACTATTTGCTCGTCATATGTTTGGGGAAGAAACTGAAATTCGTTTACGTCCATCATATTTCCCATTTACAGAGCCATCTGTTGAGGTTGATGTGACTTGTTTCAAATGTGGTGGTGCTGGCTGTAACATCTGTAAGCAATCTGGTTGGATTGAAATTCTAGGTGCTGGTATGGTTCATCCTTCTGTACTTGAAATGGCTGGTATTGACTCTACTGAATATGCTGGTTTTGCTTTTGGTTTAGGACCAGACCGTGTTGCAATGTTGAAATATGGTATTGATGATATCCGTCATTTCTACCAAAATGATTTACGATTCTTAAAACAATTTACGGAAGAGGGGTAGCAATTAATGAAAGTATCATATAATTGGTTAAATGAATTTATCGATCTTGCTGACTTGAATCCGCAAGATATTGGCGAACGTATGTCACGTACCGGTATCGAAGTAGACGGCGTGAACGCATTAGGAACAGGATTAAAGAAAATTGTTGTGGGTCACGTATTAACTTGCGAACCACACCCCGATTCTGACCACTTGTCTATTACGACTGTTGAAGTTGGTCAAGAAGAACCATACCAAATTGTCTGTGGTGCGCCAAACGTAGCTGCAGGTCAAAAAGTGATTGTTGCCTTACCAAACTCTCGTATTGCTGGTAATGTAAAAATTAAAAAAGGTAAGATGCGTGGTGTTGTCTCTCAAGGTATGATTTGTTCACTTGAAGAAATTGGTTTCTCAAACAGTGTAGTACCTAAAGAATATGCTGATGGTATCATGGTATTACCTGAAGATGCTCCAGCTGGCATGGATATTGTAGAATACTTGAAATTAGATGATCCTATCATCGAATTAGATATCACTCCAAACCGTGCAGATGCCTTCTCTATGCGCGGTGTAGCTTGGGAATTAGCGGCTGTATACAACCGTCAACCAAACTTTGACTACACAGATTTAACCAAATTTGAGGGTAATGACTTAGCAGGTGCAATTAACTTAAAGGTTTCAGATACTGAATTAGTACCTGAATATAATGCCTTCTTAGTGAAAAATGTCACTGTTGAACCATCACCTCTATGGTTACAATTACGGTTAATGGCAGCTGGTATCCGTCCAATTAATAACGTAGTAGATATTACGAACTACGTTTTACTAGCAAATGGTCAACCGTTACATGCTTTTGACTATGATAAATTAGACAACAAGGTCATTGAAACGCGTCTAGCTAAAGCTGGCGAACGAATCGTGACGTTAGATGAAGTAGACCGTCCATTGTTAGATTCAGATATCGTGATTACCGATGGCGAAAAACCGATTGCGCTTGCTGGTGTAATGGGTGGTTTAGATACTGAAATTGATGAAAATACGACAAATGTATTGATTGAAGCAGCCAACTTTGAACCAATCCACATTCGTAAAACTGCACGTCGCAATGGTTTGCATTCAGAATCATCTATGCGTAATGAACGTGGTATCAATAAGGCAACAATCGCTGAATCAGGTGCTTTTGCCGCTGAAATGATTGCAGACTTAGCTAAAGGTGAATTGGTAGAAGGAACTGAACGTGTATCTGCTATCGATTTAACACCAGTGCAAGTAACCACAAGTCTTACTTATGTTGATAAGCGTATAGGTATGAACTTGACTTATGCAGATATCCAACAAGTTTTTGAACAACTACAGTTTGAAGTATCAGGTGATGGTGATGAATTTACAGTTTCTGTACCTGCGCGTCGTTGGGATATTCACATTCAAGCAGACCTAGTTGAAGAAATTGCACGTATCTACGGTTATGATAAGATTCCTTCTCGCTTACCTTCAGTAAATGCGCAAAATATGGGCTTAACAGATTGGCAAACCTTTAAACGTCGTACTGACAATCAAATGTTAGCTGAAGGTTTCAATCAAGTCATTGCTTACTCATTAATCGGTGACAACCAAACAACATTAGAAATGGCTAATGCAAAACCAGTAGCACTAGACTTCCTAATGTCAGATGACCGTCGCTATATGCGTACAAACTTATTAAGTGCTTTATTGGATATCGTTCAATATAACGTAGCACGCAAAATTTCAGACGTCGCTATTTTTGAATCAGGTCGCGTGTTCAAATGGACAGATGCAGATCTACCAGTTGATGAAACACACCTGGCAGCTGTTTGGACAGGTAACGCGCAAGCAAAAACCTGGAGCCACCAAGCTAAAGCTGTAGATTTCTATGACATGAAGGGAATCGTTGAAAGTGTAATGGATTCTTTCAACCTTGATGTAGCTGTGGAATTTGAAGCAACTTCTGAGTTAGCAGACATGCATCCGGGACGTACAGCTAGAATTTATGCCATTGGTCAATCAGATGAACGTGTTGAATTAGGGTATATTGGTCAATTACATCCAAGTATTGCCGATGAATATGACTTAAAAGATACCTTAGTGTTTGAAATTTCATTAGATGAAATTTATGCTTTACCAAAAGTTGAAGTAAGACAATCACCAATCGCGAAGTTCCCAGGTTCAGACCGTGATATTGCAATCCTGGTGTCTGACCAAGTAACAAATGCTGATGTCGTAAAAACGATTCAAAAGGCATCAAAAGGTGGTATTTTAGTGGATATCGAAATCTTTGATGTGTACCAAGGTGATAATATCGAAGATGGTAAGAAATCATTAGCATATAGCTTGAAATACTTAAATCCACAAGCAACCTTGACTGATGAAGAGGTAACCAACGATGTGGCACGCATTACTGAAGCCTTAACAAATGAATTGGCAGCAGAAATCCGCTAATCATCATTTATTCAATTAGATATAATTTTTAAGATAAGCAGTGAAGTCAGATAAATATTTATCGTGGCCTCATTGCTTTTTTATGGTTAAATGAACTTAGTCAATTCATTTTGGAAAAACGGCTATATTTAGCCAAGTTAAAGATGCATTATAAAAGGAAGGTAGGAATCATTGTGCAATATTTTGTCGCCGATCTTGGTACAACAAACTTAAAATTCGTCCTGATGGAAACACCCTATCAGCTAATAGACACGATGGAAACGCGCAACATTATCAGTCAAGATGACCCTGGTAAACATGAAAGTGATCCAACGGTAGTTTTTAATCAGTTCACTGATTTACTAAGCAAAATGCAAGCGAAGTACCCAGAAGTAAAGCATTTGATATTTTCCAGCCAAATGCATGCGCTATTAGCTACTGATAGTAACGGAGAAGTTTTACAAAAGACGATGACCTGGGCTGATTTACGAGCCAAAGATATTGGTTATGAAATGCAGATATCTGGTCAAGCTAAGGAATTTTTTGCTTTATCAGGTACACCTATCCATGCAATGAATCCATTTGTTAAACTAGCTTATCTCAACCAATCGCGTCCAGATTTATTTGGGGATCCTTCCATTCAATTTATGGATATTAAGGCTTACATCATTCGTCGTTTAACAGGCAAATATGTTATTGACTACGCGACAGCTTCTTCAATGGGTCTGATGGATTTAGCAAATCATAAATGGTCAAAGAAACTATTGAACCATGTGAATATCCAAAAAAAACAACTAGCTAAATTGGTATCTAGTAGGCAAAAAATACCAGTTAAAGCCGAATTTATTCAAAGCTTACAATTAGCTAAAGGATTCCAAATATTACCAGGATCAACGGACGGTGCCTTAGCAAATCTATCCAACTTAGCTTATGCTAGCCAAGAAGACCAGTCGCTCAGTCCATTTGTCCTATCCTTTGGTACTTCAGCTGCCGTGAGAACTTTGAGTGACCAATTATCTATTAATGAGAGTGGTCAGGTTTTTTCATATATAGCCGATGACAAACCCCACTACATTATCGGTGGTCCAGTTAACAACGCTGGTAATGCACTTGAATGGTTATACCAACACTTTGGTTTTATGGAAAAAGGACAGTCCTTTGAAGACATGTTGCAGATAATTTTGGCACATGATTTTTCTGCTAGTGGCCCTTACTTTTTGCCATTTTTAAATGGGGAAAGAGCGCCATATTGGAATGCCTATCTTCAAGCTGAATTTAAAGGTATACAGGGGCATACTAGTCAGTTAGATATGGCAAAAGCGGTGTTTGAAGGAGTATTTTTTGAAATCCGTCAGGTGATTGACTTAGTCTTTGAAACAACACATTTAAATCAAAAGATTGTCCAAGTAAATGGCAAAATATTCGCAGACCCTAAAATAGGACAATGGATTGCGAATATATTAGGTATAACCTTGCAATATGTGTCAGGTGACGATGCTAGCTTAGTTGGTGCTGGCGTCCTAGTAGAAGGCGCCAGATTGCGAGAAAGCTTGTCGTTTTCCACTATTGAGCCGGATAAAAAATCGCGAGAAAAGTATCATCAGAAATTTTTAAATTTTAGAAGTTATGCAGATTTACTTGATCAAGCCTCGAGAACAACATTGTATTGAATGATATAAATTCTGGTTCAAAAAATGATAGAAAATAAAATCTAACTATACAAAGACTTGTATTAGGAACTTTGCAGTAATTGTTATGACAAATGTTTAAGATTCATGTAAAATAAGGGATAGTGAGCGTTTTAAATTTCTAGGAGGAATGTAAAAAAATGGAGATGTTTGATAGCTTAAAGGCCAAGATCCAAGATAAAAATGTACGTGTTGTATTCCCTGAGGGCTACGATGAGCGTATTCTAGGTGCTGTTGTGCGTTTGAAAGCTGAAGGGATTCTTGAACCAGTTTTATTAGGTAATCCAGAAGAATTGAAATCTATTGCGCATGAGCGTGGGTTTGATATCGATAATATTGAGATTATTGATCCAAACAATTATGATGCATTCGAAGACATGGTTCAAGCTTTCGTTGAACGCCGTAAAGGTAAAGCGACTGAAGAGCAAGCACGCGAAATCTTACGTGATGAAAACTATTTTGGTACTATGTTAGTTTATTTAGGCTCATGTGATGCTTTAGTATCTGGTGCACGTCACTCAACAGGTGATACTGTTCGTCCAGCACTACAAATCATCAAAACTAAACCAGGTGTTAAATCAACATCAGGTGCTTTCATTATGTTACGTGGTCGTGACCAAGAGAAATACTTGTTCTCTGACTGTGCTATCAACATCAATCCGGATGCAGAAGGTTTAGCAGAGATTGCAGTTGAATCTGCTAAAACAGCAGCGATGTTTGACATTGATCCAAAAGTTGCTTTATTAAGCTTCTCAACTAAAGGGTCAGCAAAATCTCCAGAGCAAGAAAAAGTTGCTGAAGCAACACGTCTTGCGAAAGAAAAAGCACCACAATTTGAAATTGACGGTGAATTACAATTTGATGCGGCTTTTGTAGATGCAGTAGCAAAACAAAAAGCACCAGATTCAAACGTTGCTGGTCAAGCAACAGTATTCGTATTCCCAGAAATCCAATCAGGTAACATTGGCTACAAGATTGCACAACGTTTCGGTAACTTTGAAGCAATTGGGCCAATCTTACAAGGTATGGCAAAACCAATCTCAGACCTTTCACGTGGTTGTATAGAAGAAGATGTCTACAAGTTAGCAATTATTACCGCTAACCAAGCCATTTTAGAAGACTAAAGCTATAGCTAATATTACTTTAGGAGACTACAAGAGTTATTAATCTTGTAGTCTTTTTGATTTTTTAGTAAAGTAAATGATGAAATTATAGGGAGAGAAGGGGTAACATGGGTTATACAATTGATTGGGCAAGTGAAAGAGATACAGATGCTTTTGCCCAAAAATTAGCGCACTTGGTGCAAGCAGGCGATATTATTTGCTTAGAAGGAAACTTAGGTGCGGGTAAAACAACATTTACTAAATACTTTGCGAAAGCATTAGGGATCGACCAAGCCATCAAAAGCCCAACTTACACTATTATCCGCGAATATGAGGATAATGATATCCCACTTTATCATATGGACGCCTATCGACTAGAGGAAACTGGCTCAGACAGTGTTGGTTTAGAAGATTATATCAATGGGGATGGCGTTACAATTATTGAATGGCCGCAATTTGTCGTGGAAGATTTGCCTAAGGACTACCTTTGGTTAGCTTTATCCGCAACAAGTGAGACTAGCCGCGTTGTTGAATTAAGCTTTGAAGGACCTCGCGGACAAGCCTTGTACGATGATTTACTGGCTGATTTAACCTAAAAAAATTATGATAGTGTAGTAGTGAAATAGAAGGATTGAGACTATATGAAAAAAGAACAATTAGAAATTACCTTAGCAGATGCGATGCCAAAGGATGCGAAAGCTTTATTAGACTTTTACAAAGAGGTCGGTGGTGAAACAGACTTCCTTTCATTTGGTGAAGAAGGTTTAGGGATTAACCAAGAACAAGAAACCCGTTATTTGAAATCTTTACAAGAAGCGTTGAATAATCGTGTATTAATTGCACGATTAGGGGATGATATTATTGGAGTTGCAAGCATCGGGGCAGAACAACATGCTAAAGTTGCGCATATGGGGGAACTAGGCATTTCCATTCTACGTCGATTCTGGGGACTGGGTTTATCCCGTGTCATGATGGAAGATATGATTGACTGGGCAACAGAAAATGATATCTTACGTTATTTACGTTTAGAAGTATCTAAAGATAATATGCGGGCCATTAGCTTATATGAAAAATTTGGTTTTGAAGAAATTGGTGTAACCCCTAAAGGGATGTATCATGACGACGCCTTCCATGATTTAGTCATGATGGGCTTAGCAGTCGAAAACCAAGACCAAGCATAAGAATATTGCAAATACAAAAAGGTCGAGACCATTTCAGTCTCGACCTTTTTAAAATCCGTATACTACTTCAGAATGGCCATAGCAATCATTACAATTAATAGAATGACTTCAATTGTTACAAGGGACCAACGCCATTTATTATCTTTCTCATTAAAGGCGAAAATCATGGCAATAATTGGAATAATGATTGATAGTGAGATGTTTGTCCAAGCTAGATCCGCTGCAGGCCGGGCAACTTGCAAACCTGCGTAGATAAAGGTTAAAGCGAGCATCATTAAGGCATTTTGTCTGATTTTATTCATGGAGAAGTCCTTTCGTATCACAAGTTGTGACAATTTGTCACTAATTAGAATAATACTATAACATGCTTTTAAGAAAATGTTAACGAATCTGCCACACAAACCCTTTAACACAATGTAAAAATGCGTTAAAATGTGTTATTATGAATTAGATACAACTAGCATTTTTTCAGCAATTTTTGCTGTTTTTTATTATTGCTAAATATATTACCAGGAAGGGTAATTTACCATGTTTTTAAATGATCTGCGTAAAGCATTTCCCCAATCAACGATTAAATTTCACGAACCATTAAATAACTATACTTATACAAAAACGGGTGGACCAGCGGATGTTTTAATTTTCCCAGAGACACCAGAAGAAATCCAAGCACTTGTTCGTTTTGCCAATAAAGCCCACGAACCAATTTTAGTTCTTGGTAATTCTTCAAACGTAATCATTTCAGATGAAGGTGTGTCAGGTGTTGTCTTGATGCTGACTGAAATGGATTATATCCAAATTGACGGTACACACATTAAAGCTGGCGCTGGCTCTAAAATCATCGATGTGAGTCGTTCCGCAGGAGCTGAAGGCTTGACTGGTTTTGAATTCGCTTGTGGTATCCCAGGATCCACTGGTGGCGCTGTTTACATGAACGCAGGTGCATATGGCGGCGAAATTTCTGAAGTCCTAGTGGAAGTGGACGTAGTCACAAAAGCTGGCCGTATGTATACGCTGAAGAACGAAGACCTAAATCTCGCTTACCGCCATTCTGACCTACAAGAAACTGGGGACATTGTGGTTGAAGCCCGTTTTAAATTGAAAAAGGGCGACCTACAGTCAATCTTAGCTAAAATGGATGAGTTAACTTACCTTCGTGAATCGAAGCAACCGTTAGAGTATCCATCATGCGGTTCTGTTTTTAAACGACCAGAAGGCCATTTTACAGGGAAACTGATCCAAGAAGCTGAATTACAAGGCTACACTATTGGTGGTGCACAAATTTCGAAAAAACATGCTGGTTTCATTATCAACGTGGGTGGTGCTACGGCAACTGACTATATTAACATGATCCACCATATTCAAGAAGTGATTTGGGACCTGAATAAGGTAGTCCTTGAACCAGAAGTGCGTATTTTAGGTAAACGGTCTAAATACGATACAGTAGATGCTGCTTTCGGCAATTAGGAATTCACCAGCTATTAGATAGGATTTATATAACCATTCGCACGTAAATATTATTGAAAGGGGCATGGATTTATGTCCAATCCTTGGATACAATTTAAAAATATGTCGTTTACCTATGAGGGTGCAGGTAGACGGGCATTGAAAAATATCAATCTAACATTCTATCGCGGTGAAAAAGTGTTGATCATCGGGGCTAATGCCTCAGGTAAATCCACCCTAGTACGCGCCCTACGCGGAAAATTAGCGACCGACGAATTTCAAGGGACTATTGAAGGAGAGATTATCAATTACGACCTAGAAATGGAAACTATGGACGCAACAGCTATGGCAGATGCGGTGGACCATCACTTGGAGGAAACCCTAGAAGAAAACGGCAAGCGCAAGCGGTCAAGTGATTATATCCCTAATTTTTCGGAAGAATTAAAGCACCGTATTCTTGAACACCCGATCGAAGCGAATACTAGTTTAGAGCGCCTTTCAGAAGGGCAAAGAGACATTCAAAATTTTGTCAATAACGTCAACTATGAGCAATCCGTCTTTATTTTTGATGAGCCTTTAGCCAATTTAGCACCCCGCGCTGGGCAAATTTTCATCGATTTAGTAGATGACATTCACCATAATACTGACGCTACGATTGTCATGGTTGATTACCGGATTGAAGAAGTCTTATACCGTCCAGTTGACCGCGTCATCGTCCTTTCCGAAGGCCGGATTATTTTTGACGGGGATTCAGAGAAATTATTAAAACGGAACATTCTGAACAGTTTAGGTGTTGGCGAGCCAGCCTATGTATCCGCTATTCGTTATACCGGCTATCCTTTAGACAAGGTCCGCAACATATCAAACGTCAATTATTTACATGGTCCTGACCTAAAACGAACCATTGAATCTTGGCTGATGACCGTACCAAATTTCGTTCAAAAACGTAGTGACCAACCCATTTTGATCCTTGATAATGTATCCTACACTTATCCATGGCGGGACCAGCCCACTTTGCGCAATATTTCTACGAAAGTATTTAAAGGGGATATAATTGCTATTGTTGGGAAAAATGGCTCAGGCAAGTCCACTCTAGGGCAAATTATTGACGGTAATTTACATCCTGATGAAGGTACAATCACTTGGTTGGGTGAAGAGGTAACGCCGGCTAATCTAGCTCAAATGAGACAGGAAACGGTTTATATCCAACAAAATATTGACCAATCTATCCTTGATTTTACAGTTAAAGAATATTTGAAAGATATTGCTTCTAAATGTCATTATTCACCGGAAGAAGCTGAGCAAGTCATTCGCGCTTCATTGAAGCGAACAGGACTTATTTATGCCGCTGAATTAAAGATTGGACAATTATCATTTGGTCAACAAAAGCGCATTATGTTATCTTCAGCCTTGATCAATAAGCCGTCATTATTAATTATTGATGAGCCTTCGGAAGGGCAAGATTATCATCATTACAATGAATTTATGCAATATCTGTATCAGATTAATCAAGAACAAGACATTGCTATTATCATTAATACGCATAATACGGATCTTGTCTTGGAGTTTACTCGTCATGCTTGGGTTTTAGCTGACGGTGAGTTGATCGCAGATACACAACCGATTAGAATTGCGACGGACTATCGTTTAATTCAAAGAGCCTTCTTACGGGAGTCAAATCTATATATTTTTGCCCGTCAGATTGGTTTAATTGATCCATATAATTTTATCAAGAAATTTATGGATTATCATCGCGAGGTCAACCGATAAACGGTTTGAATTTGAGCGAATAAACATAAGGGAGGGTGTTTAATGCAAGAAACAGTGGATGCTAAGTCCGAACGTATCAAGTTATCAATACCTATTATTCTAGGGTATTTACCAGTCGGTTTAGCTTGTGGGCTATTACTTGCTGATGCAGGTCTAACCTGGTGGCAAGTTGCACTTATGAGTGGCTTAGTTTTCGGGGGATCCGCTCAATTTGTGGCAGCAGCGCTAATCGCACAACAAGCGGGTGTTGGCGAGGTTTTTATTTCTGTACTGTTACTTAGTTCCCGTCAAGCCTTATATAGTGTTTCTTTTGGCCCATACCTAAAACAGGTAGCGAATTTCAAGATTGCTTGGTTGAGTTATATGACAGCAGATGAAAGCTATGCGATCAATGTATCTAAATTTCAAAATGCTAGTCCGCAACAGCCTTGGACAATTGATGATGCCTTGTTTATATCCACATCCACTTGGGCTTCATGGATTATATTTACAGCCTTAGGTGCCTTATTTGGTACCTTTATCCAGATTCCAGAAGTAGTGAGTAATTTTGTTATGGTTGCTATGTTTATCGGTATTCTGGTACCAAACTTAAATAATCGGATGATGTTAAACACCATGCTATTCACAGGTATTATCGCTATTATTTTGATGGTTATTTTCCAATCATCCTATGTAATTATTATGGCAACTGCCATCGCACTAGCGGTTGTATTCTATTTCTTAAAGCGTCAAGAAAATCATCGCGTGACATAGGAGGGGTATCATGACATTATTTGTAGTTTCACTAGGATTTCTTTGTATCGCTGTGCGAGTTCTACCAGCACTTGTAATGCGGAATAGTAAGATCTCTCCAATGGTTTATAAGACAATGGCTTACCTACCTGTTACTATTTTTACAGCAATGATTTTTACCGATATATTTTTCTGGGAAAGCCATTTCAACCTCAACCTCTTTGAGAATATCAAACTCATTCCTGCACTTGTATCTATATTTGTCGCCTACCGATTTAAAGATATTATCAAGACAATCATCGCTGGTGTCGGCACAATTGCACTATTATATTTCTTATTTTAACTTTTTTTGAAAAAAGGGCTAAACTTAATCAAGCTAGCCACCAGACTATGACATTAGCGCATGGTCTTTTTTTATAGACAGATATTGGGCAAAATGAACAAAGTATTGTTTAAAATTGTGGGGTATGAAAGTGGCGAATTTTACTTAAAGCGGTTACACTTTAAGTAATCACTATTGAATTTAAAATTATTGGAGGGTTCACTTTATGGGATACAAAAATAATAATACAGGTTACCGTGAAGGTTTACTGGAAAATCGATCAATCATTAAAAAGAATAATTATGCTATTTTAACGCATGATGGCCTAGTGAACAATGTGGTTCCTGGTTTTGAAAATACACGTATTTCAATTCTTGGTTCACCACGAATGGGTGCAAGTTTTTCTGATTTTATCGCTGAATTTGAAAAAAATGGTAAAAATACCCTTGGATTTGGTGGTCCAGGTATTGAAACTTTTGTATATGTTATCAAAGGTAATTTGATTGTCGCAGATGAGGCAGGTAATAAAGATGCGTTAACTACAGGAGGCTATGCCTTTTTCCCAGTAGATGAAAAGATGTACTTTGAAAATGGCCAGACAGAAACTACAGAAGCATTCTTGTACCAAAGAAAATATGAACCACTAGCTGGTTATCAAGCACATAAAGTTATTGGTAATAAAGATTCAGTTCAACCGATTGAATATGAAGGTATGAAAGATGTTTTACTATGGGACTTGTTGCCGACAGATGATTTAGGTTTTGATATGAATTTCCACATATTGTCATTTTCACCTGGTGCAAGCCATGGTTACATTGAAACGCATTATCAAGAACATGGGGCTTATTTATTATCTGGTAAAGGGATGTATAATTTAGACAATAATTGGTATCCAGTACAAAAGGGTGATTACATTTTTATGGCAGCTTATACACCGCAAGCGGCTTATGCGACTGACCGTGAGGAGCCGTTGACCTATGTTTATTCTAAGGATGCTAACCGTAACCCAGGAGTTTAAGTGAAATAGGAGGATAAAGTATGTCGGCACATCATGAAGAAAAAATGATCAAGGTTAGCCCAGAGCGTTTATATGACTTGATGAACCAAAAATTACAAGCAGCTGGATTAGATCAAAATCAAGCGGAAGAAACTGCTAAGCATTTAACATTTGCGGATATGGCGGGTATTCATTCCCATGGAGCTGTGCGAGTAGAATATTATGCAGAACGAATCAACAAGGGTGGGATTACGAACCAGCCAGTGATGTCATTTGAACAAACAGGACCTTCAACTGGTATTTTTCATGGCGATAATGCTCAGGGACATTATGTAGCAAACGAAGCCTTAGTTCCGGTGATTGAAATGGCCAAAGAGAGTGGCGTAGCTGTTGTAGGTATATCTAAAATGGGCCATTCGGGTACCTTGTCTTACTACATGCGAAAAATTGTAGAAGCAAATTTAGTAGGTATTGCGATGTGTCAATCAGACCCAATGGTAGTACCGTTTGGTGGTGCTGAAAATTATTTTGGTACCAATCCAAAAAGAAGCAGGTGTCGGTCAAATCGGTGCTGGTACCGTTCGCGCACCATTAGCAGCCTTTGAAAAAGCTTTAGTAGCGTATGCCGAATCAATTGGTATTCATGTAGATGAAAATTAATTTAAATAGTGAAGATAATAATCGCTCATCAAGTTACTTGGTGAGCGATTATCTCACTAAAATACTCTTAGCCAAGCCGCGCTTAACCGGTAGGATAGAAAGTATTTTTGAAAAAGGTTTTAATTTGTTGATTCAGGAACAACTGATATTTGTAGGAACAGATGAAAATAATCTATCGGCTTTTGGCATAGTTATACCTAGACAGACATTTGGAAAAATCAAAAGTGAGATTTCTGTAGGTCAACAAGTGAGACTAGAATCGACGGTTGAAAATAATCACTTTATTCACTTAAAGTGGACTATTTATAGTCGACCAAGAACAATACTAGTTGAAATGACAGATATAAAAATAGTAGCTACAGGTTTGCCAAAACTTGCAATAAAACAAGTGCTTAAACCTGAAGTTATGAATGCTTTTAACCAAGATGTTATATGGAAACAATCTGGATTTACGAGATCAGAGTACCTAGAAAATTACTATATGCAGTTACGAAATTCCTGGAATAATGATCTAGCCAAGCATTTGATTGGTGCCGGTATTGGTTTAACCCCAAGTGGTGATGATTTCTTGCAAGGTTATATCATGATGGCATTAGTCACAGGAGTTGATGAACAACATGTGATTCCTGCTATTCAATCAGCTTTAGAGAAGCGGACCACTACTAGAGTGTCTTTTAATTACTATCAAGTTTTATTTAAAGGCCATGTAAATTATATGTGGCTGAATGTTTTTCAAGCAATTGAGAATCAAGATATCACTGGTCTACAAAATGCAATTCAACAAGTTCAACAATATGGTGCTACCTCAGGCAATGATATATTGCTTGGTGTACGAACATATTTAAATCTTTATAAAAGTAAGTATATAAAGGGAGAAAATTATGGGTAAAAAAATTGTCGTCGCTTTAGGCGGAAATGCTATTTTATCAGATGATCCTACTGCAGAAGGGCAAATAGCTGCACTTCGCTATACAAGCGAGCGATTAATCGAGTTGGTGAAGCAAGGTCACCAAGTTATCATTAGTCATGGAAATGGCCCTCAAGTAGGAAATTTAATGTTACAACAAGATGCTGCAGCGTCAGCTGAAAACCCCGTCTTACCACTTGATGCGTTAGTGGGAATGACTCAAGGTAGTATTGGTTATTGGTTACAAAACACTTTAAACGAAGCATTAGCCAAAGAAGGTTTGGATAATAAGGTAGCTACTTTAATTACGCAAGTAGTAGTAGACCCAGAGGATCCAGCCTTTGCTAACCCAACTAAGCCAGTGGGGCCTTTCTTAACAAAAGAAGATGCTGAACGCCTTAGCGCTGAAAACGGTGACCAATATGTTGAGGATGCAGGGCGAGGCTACCGAAAAGTTGTCGCATCACCAAAACCACAAACAATAGTTGAATATCCAATTATTAAATCACTTATTAACCAAGACTTTATCACAATCTCTGCAGGTGGGGGTGGCATCCCTGTTGAAGAAGCTGAATTTGGTTATAAAGGTGTAGAAGCGGTTATTGACAAGGATTTTGCGTCAGCAAAATTAGCTGAATTAGTCGAAGCTGATTACTTGTTTATTTTAACGGGTGTAGATAATGTTTACGTAAACTACAATCAACCTAATCAAGAGAAACTAGAAGAAGTAACTGTTGATCAATTAAAAGGTTGGATTGCAGAAGATCAATTCGCACCTGGCTCTATGCTACCCAAAGTTGAAGCAGCTATTTCTTTAGTTGAAAATCGTCCAGAAAGTAAAGTAGTGATCACTTCATTAGAGAATATTGAAGCTATCTTTGGTGGCGGGTCAGCTACAGTCGTTTCCGCTAAATAAGCTAAACAAAAAAGAGTGTCCTCTATTAACCTAGGGGACACTCTTTTTCCTTTGTTCATACAGTATTCTATTGATTTTAGCAAACTATTGGAAGACTATTTTTAGCTTAGTTTTGACTTCTAGATGCAAAGTATTCGATATTAATTCGGCGTAATCTTGACCATTCAGCTGGTTTTCCGGTAATCATGAGGTCAGTATTTCTTAATTCATTTAAGTTCTGACAATCTAATACCATCATTAGTAAACGTAATTGCTCGTCGTAAGATTTTACCATCTCAATCGTAGCATCAACGCCTTCACTAAGAACAGAATGTAAAAATTGTCCTGACATACCCACAGCTGATGCACCTAAAGCTAAAGCCTTCATCATCTGCAACGGATCTTTAATCCCCCCTGAAGCGACGATTGCTGTTTGGCTCATTAATGGTTGTGCCTCTAATAAAGAAATCACTGTAGATTGTCCCCAATCAGCCATATAAGAGAATTCCTTGTTTTCACGGCGGGCATTCTCGATATTGGCAAAATTAGTACCACCAGTACCTGATACGTCAATCGTATTGACACCTAAACTTTGAAGGTGATGCATGGTTTGATATGACATACCAAAACCAACCTCTTTGACCATAACTGGTCTGTCTAGGTTTTCGACAATATCCACAATATGGTCTTCTAATTTTCTAAAATCACGATCACCTTCAGGCATCACGATCTCTTGTGCCGTATTTAGGTGGATTTGTAGTGCATCTGCATCAAGCAAGTCCACAGCTCGTTTGGCAGCTTCTAAGTCCTTGTCTGCGCCTACGTTTGCCATTACAAAGCCATTTGGATTAACCTCACGTATAATTGTAAATGAATCTGCTACAGAAGGGTCTTTTAAAGCAGCTGATACTGAGCCAGAGGCCATTGGTAAATGACATTCACGGGCCACTTCAGCAAACATGCCATTAATCTTTTTAGTCCAAGCAGAACCACCAGTCATCGCATTAATATAGAAAGGGCGGTCAAATTGCTGTTTGAACAATGTTGTAGACAAGTCGATATTATGAAACTCTTGGTGGGATAATGAGGGATGGACAAAGCGGACAGATTCAAAATCGGTAGGTGCTGTTTGATACTGCATTTCAGCATTGTGCACATGGGCATCTTTACGGTTCATATTATCTCTCCTGTTCATTTCTTTGCCAAAAGGCGAAAGGTAAAACGACAAGGTCGTTTTCTCGCCATGTGGCTTGGACATTTTTAGCTTCATCAGCTTGACTAGAAATTGCATAAGCACAGTCACCAGCACCAGCGCCGGAAATTTTGGCAACAGACTTATCTGATGTAACTAATTTTAGTGCTTTCTTAAATGACTTGGTTAAATACGGCTTATTCAGTGTTTGTGTGTAATTTAAAATATTTTCAAAATTATCCTTAATAGCAGATTTAAATAAAGACCATTCATTCATTTGAATAGCTGCCTTAGCCATTAACACTTGACGTTTAGCCAATTGTTTAAAAGTCGACATAATTTCTTCTAATTCTCTTTCAGAAATATGGTGGGCTACCATTTTTAGTAAGTCTTCAGTCGATGCCTTTTCTTTAGACCAAACTAGGGATAAAGTCCAGTCTGGGTCAATCGGCAATTGTTCAATCATCAACTCGGGCCAAAATTCTTCAATTAAGTGATGGATATCTTCCCCAGTAGATTTAGCTTGTTGGTTAAACCATTCACGGTCAAAATTTTGATAATAAATGACACCAGTTTGAGCGCTAGCTGCTACATCACCAAGGGAACCAACCATACCTAGCTGTGCTTGGGTAATCGCTACTAGCTTATATACCCGGTAAACCCATTGAGACTCGGTAATATTTTGGTCTAATTTATAATATTTTAAAAGGGCAGATACTACAGCTACTGAAATAGCGCCGGAAGATCCTAAACCGTATTTGGTGCCATCTGCAGCATCAAGATCAGAAGTGATTTCTAAATCAAAGTAATCAGGAGTTGTTGCTGACTTCATACCAACTGCTTCAGCGTATGCCATCACAGTTTGTATAGCTTGCCAGATTAAGGGGAATTCCCCAGCTTCTGGATCGTCAGAAACAACTTGACCATTGACGTCGTAGGTCCAAGCAAGTGGATGGTCAGCTTGGTTGGTGATTAAATAGCCATTTTGCCCGGAATTTGCCTCTAAAGTGAGGTGTAAGAAGGCGTCAACAGTCGTTAACAAGGCAGCTTGGCCAGAACTCACCACTGCATATTCGCCCGCAAGGAATAATTTCCCCGGTACGGCCACCTTGATGGCATCTGTATCGTTATTCGTATGGATTATCGTGCTATCATTATAAGATTGCGCCATCGTCATACTCCCATCTATCTAAGGGTTTAATCCCAGGTCCAGCAGTCGTTTGGATAAAGTTCATATCTTTAAACCGTTCTGCAAAAAAGGCTTCCACCTCGTCCATCTGGCTTGCTTTACATAAAACTTTCACGTTCGGTCCAGCGTCAATTGTATAGTAAGCCAAAACGCCAGTCGCGCGTAAATCTTGGACTACTTGAATGGCTTTAATAGTATCTGGTTCGAAATAAGTGAATGACGGATCAGAAGCCATAGTTGTTGCATGCATCCGCATGGCGTTGGCTTCAGCAATTTCACCCATCAATTGGAAATCTTGCTCGGCAATGGCCGCTTTAATCCGTTCTAAATCAATCATATTTTGACGTACCCATTCAGGGTAGAAAGGCGACGTCCGCAAGGTATGGGCCATCCCTTCACGAGAAGATACGCGTTTCTCAGCGGTGTTAATGGCCATAATGACCATACCAACATCCCAAGAGGCGTCGTCAATTTCAACTGCCATAGAATTTTCATTGCTGGTCCCTTTTTGCCATTCAACAAAGCCACCAAAAATGGACCGGGTTGCTGAACCAGAACCTCGTCGCGCAAATGTCGATAGGGCCTGGTCAGAAATCTGATCTTCTAAATTCAAAGCCTGTCTAGTAGCCGCCGCTAGGGCAGAAAATGCCGATGAAGAAGAAGCCAATCCAGCCGCAGTGGGCACATGATTGACACTTTCTACCTTAGCGCGCAAGTCTAGGCCAGCTTCTGCTCTAAACATGTCTAAAAACTTGCTGATTTTTGTCGTATCCGCTTCATTGCCTAATTGATTGTTTAAATAGAAAACATCCGCGTCCAACTCACTCAAAAAAGTCACGCGTGTGTCTGTATACAAGGCGTCTAAAGTGAGCGACAAACTAGATGTAGTGGGGATAAATAGGTCCTTATTCGCCTTACCCCAATATTTAATTAATGCAATATTGGTGTGCGCCCGGTAAGCGCCTTGAAAAACTGACATCTCGATTCTCCCTCAAAAAATTTTCTTTCCCTTATTATAACCGATTTTTACAGATTACGCCCACTATTCGCCGGCATTATCATCTATAGGTGATGATTTAAAAGGCACCACCCAGCTCGCCACCGCCATATTCTCCTCTTTTAAGGCTTTAGCCAAAAGGGCAGCCTTGTTCTTGCTGTCACACAAGGCGAAATAGCAACCCCCACGTCCACCACCAGTTAGCTTGGCTGCGCCGGCTCCATTCGCTTCCGCAAAAGTGACGCCCGCTTCAAGTTCAGGACTGGATACTTGTAAAGCCCGCAAGTGCTGGTGGGCATCCTTAAACGTGCGACAAATAGCCGTAAACCACTGTTCATTGGCCATTTTGGCAGAATCTAATTCAACTAAATCAATAAAACGCGTAGCGGCTTCACCAAGCTGACGCAAGTTATGTTCAACAGCTTGTCGGCGGGTAATAAAAGCTGAATTCAAACCAGCTGCCACGTCAGATACCGCATTTTTAGTGTTACCGTGAATGCCAGTATCTGCAACCACCAACCAATAAGGGGTGTCGAAATGAACAATCGTCATTGGTTGATTTTTTTGATAAATCAAAGGGACACCAAGACCGGCCACGCGTGCATCCAAACCAGAAGGATTGCCGTGACTAATTTTTTCAGATAAGTCTACGTATTTTAATAGTTGGTCTTCTGTAAGGGGAAGTTCATAGTAATTGTAGAAAGCGCGGACCAAAGCCGTTGCCATAGCTGCTGAAGAACCCATACCACGCTCAGCAGGTATAGATGAGTGGATATTGATCAGCCAGTGACTCTGGTTTTGAGTCATTAAATTCGCTCGTAATTGGTCATAAACAGCTAGCAAATTCTGCAAATCAGATGGTGCTTGGTGGAGTGGTCCTTCATATAAGTCACTCACTAAATAAGCATTGGTTTGAATCTGTTCAATGGTGACTGTCATTTCTACCGCATGAAAGGGTAGGGCTACAGATGGATACCCATGAACCACGGCATGTTCACCCATAATAATGATTTTCCCGTTGGCTTTACCAGTCGCTTTTTTCATACTTTCACTCCTATTCTTTTCTATTATATACAATATTTACAGAGGCCAACACCTTTGAAAACGAATTAAGTATAAATTTATCAAATTATTAAATGTTGCCAGATTAAAATCCGAACAATATTTTAATTAACATCGATAAAATCCTAGTAATCACAAATGTTAAATGCTAGAATAAAGATGAAATTCGAAAAAGGAAGTGAAAACATGAGTGTCCAACAATCAATGCAAGATATTGAAAAAATCATTGTACTTGATTACGGTAGTCAATATAACCAATTGATTACACGTCGTATTCGTGAGTTTGGCGTTTATTCAGAACTATTATCACATAAACTAACAGCTGACGAAATCATGGCGAAAGGTAATGTTAAAGGAATTATCCTATCGGGCGGTCCAATGTCAGTGTATGCAGATGGCGCTTTTTCAATTGATGAAGAAGTATTTGATTTAGGAATTCCAGTTTTAGGGATTTGCTATGGTATGCAATTAATGACATTTAAAAATGGTGGGGTAGTCGCTCGCTCCGATAAACGTGAATATGGTCAACAACCGTTATTTATTGATAAAGCAGATTCAGCCATTTTTAAGGGGTTAGAAGCAGAAGAATTAGTGTTAATGAGCCATTCTGACCGTATTGAAGAAATTCCTGAAGGATTTGAAGTCACTGCACGCGGTGAACATAGTCCAGTAGCAGCCTTTGAAAACACTGAAAAACAATTCTATGGTTTCCAATTCCATCCAGAAGTTCGTGCATCAGTTCACGGTAACGATATGTTACGTAACTTTGTCTTCGATATTTGTGGTGCACAAGGGTCATGGACGATGGAAAAATTCATCGACATTAAAATCCAAGAAATTCGTGAATTAGTTGGTGATGGTAAAGTATTACTAGGCCTTTCAGGTGGGGTAGACTCATCAGTTGTAGGTGTATTATTACAAAAAGCTATCGGTGACCAATTAACTTGTATCTTCGTAGACCACGGTTTATTACGTAAAAACGAAGCAGAAGAAGTAATGGAAACACTAGGTGGTAAATTTGGTTTAAACATCATCAAAGTAGATGCTGAAGACCGCTTCCTAAGCAAATTAGCAGGCGTATCTGACCCAGAACGTAAACGTAAAATTATCGGTAACGAATTTGTTTACGTATTTGACGACGAAGCACAAAAAATTAAAGACGTTGATTATTTAGCGCAAGGTACTTTATACACAGACGTTATTGAGTCAGGTACAGATACAGCGCAAACCATCAAGTCTCACCATAACGTTGGTGGCTTACCAGAAGACATGACTTTCTCATTGATCGAACCTTTAAATACCTTATTTAAAG
This sequence comes from Aerococcus urinaeequi, assembly GCF_001543205.1. Classification (NCBI taxonomy): domain Bacteria; kingdom Bacillati; phylum Bacillota; class Bacilli; order Lactobacillales; family Aerococcaceae; genus Aerococcus; species Aerococcus urinaeequi. The sequence continues at coordinate 174,469 of NZ_CP014162.1, read as the reverse complement.
ATGAAGTACGTGCAGTAGGGACAGAACTAGGTATGCCAGATAAAATTGTTTGGCGCCAACCGTTCCCAGGGCCAGGTTTAGCTATCCGTATTATCGGTGAAGTAACCCCTGAAAAACTAGAAGTCGTTCGTGAATCTGACTTCATCTTACGTGATGAAATTAGAAAACAAGGTCTAGAAGGCGACATCTGGCAATACTTTACAGTCCTACCTGGTTTCAAATCAGTAGGGGTAATGGGTGACGAGCGTACTTACGAATATACAATTGGTATACGTGCCGTAACCTCAATCGACGGTATGACATCTGAATGGGCACGCATCCCTTACGACGTATTAGACACCATTTCTAAACGTATCGTAAACGAATGTGCACACATCAACCGCGTAGTCTTAGACATTACGAGCAAGCCGCCTGCAACCATCGAGTGGGAATAAATTAAAACCTTTAGGAACGTTGATATGTCAGCGTTCCTTTTTTATAGTGGTACTATTTTGGTACTAAATGTAAACCTTACAGAGTCATTTTAAATGTACTTTGTAAGGTTTTTTATTTTAATAATCTTTCAAATAGTATTTACTTTTATTTCAAAGTTAGAAAATTGGAAAAAATAGTAAGATTGTTATTTATGAAAAATATTGTTGATTGTAATTTATAAGATGTAAGATAAAAGTTATATTATCTCAACACTCAAAAGAAAGGATTTGAACAAATATGCAAAATTTTTTCAAATGGCTAAATAGTAAAAATCAAGAATTTCGTAATGGATTTATAGAAATTAAGTTTGCTACTTTAACTATTGGTATAATTATTTTAGAAGTACTTTTTATTTCTTATTTTAATTCCCAAATTCACCCCTTCGTTGAAGATGCTATCATTACCAGCGGAAATGAGAACATTATTGGATTAGCATTTGAAACTTTGACACACTTAATCATTTTATATTTGGTAATGTTACCTCTCAGTCTAGCCTTCACTGTATATTCAAAAAAAGATACTTTGATAAATAGAATTTCAAATAAAATTTTAGAAATGTGTATCGAAATATTTAAAGATATATTTATAGCTGGAATTGTTGGAATAAGCGCTTATATCGCACTAAATACACTTAAAGGATAATTATAGTCCGAATTAGATGGATAAATAAATAACTACAAAAAGGAACTCCGTTTTTAAGAGTTCCTTTTTGCAATCCATATTCAATTTTTTGAATCATTCTTCAATATAACCAGTTACTATTTTTGTACATTGTTATTGGTAATTTCTGTTAATGTTGTTTTTCTTTCTTTACCGATAACTAGAGGTACGTATTCGTTTAATACTTCTGAATAATCTAAGCCAAAGGCTGAAGCAGTTGGTTGAACATGTTCTTTAATAAACAATTTAAGTTGCATAACTTGGCGCTCAATAGAGCTGAGCTCAGAGGTTTGAGAAAGTTTCTCATGAATAATAACGAATTGGAAGTCACCAACTTCTCTACCAGGTGTTATGGTATATCTCTGTGGTTGTTTTGGCAAACGACCACTTGTCATTAAGTCATGGATAATCTGGCGAATATAAACATTAATCTCTTGAGTGACCTTGAATCCGAGATGTAATTTCACTTTAACGATATAGTCTGTATCCATCATATCGACCTCATAAGCTTTTGTATAAGGCTCATCGGTTACAACAACATTTACAAACCAATATACCCTAGCTTTTTTGGGACGTTTATCAAGGATGGAATAGATATATTGCCGCCCGATGATAGAGTCATTCATATGAGCAACTAAGAAAACGACATTTGTTTGATTTAAAGGCAATGAGGAATCTTTTCGTAATTCACCAATTTGGTCAAGGTAATCATGGATATCAATAAGGTCTTCTGTCTTGGCTTCTATTTGATTTCCCCATTGCCATATCACCATGACGAATAAAATGATCGTCGCAATAATAGCGGCAACATAACCACCATGAAAGAATTTGGTAATACTTGAAATGAAGAAAATCCCTTCAATGAAAAATAATGGGCTATACAACACCTGTAGAACGCCTTCAGGAAGAACTGGCCGATTTACAAGCAGATTAAGGTGTTTTGTTGGTTCTATAGGATAAGAGAATAGATTAGCTGAGTCAAGAGCCGCTTTGCTCCTTCTCTTGACTCAGCTAACCTATCCTCTTGGGTCAGAACCACCAACAACTCACCTGAAAAATGGTAAGGGATGAAACACTCCCTGCCGTCAATGGCTTCAAAGCATTGGTAATACTGGATTATTGAGTAATTCGCTGTCTATAAAGGTTTTTAAAATTTTTTATGCATTTGATATTGCAATTAAGCGTTATTCGACATAGGAGATTAAAGTTTTATAAACAGTAGGGTAAGAGCATATTCACATGTAGTTAAACAAATATTCTAGCTGGTAGTTTCTATGGATTAGCTTATTAGAGCGACAAAAAAAGTAACAGCAATTAATCTGTTACTTTATAATAAAATATTATTCATTTGCTTCGATGCTTTCATCAAGTAATGCGAATTCTAGCGCATTTTTATCTAGTATTTCAATAATATTTGGACGTGGTTGCGAAATAAGCTGGTCCTTAGTTAATTTAGATAAGCAACGACTAAAAGTTTCTGGGGACATTCCAAGATACGAAGCTGTAGCTTTCTTGGTTGTTGCTAATTTTACTTTTAAAGAATCTTGTTTTTCGCTCATATGCAATAAGTATTGAATCAATCGCGTTTTCGTCGAGCTTGTAGTTATGCCAGTCGTTTGCTGTTCGGCATCATCAAGACGGCGGGCCATTTCACCTAAAAGTTCGATAGCTATTTGTGGATGGGCTAATAAAACTTGTTCAAAATCGTCTTTTTTAATGGCACATAGCTTGCTAGGCTGAGTTGCTTCAATATAATAGTCATAATGACGTTCCTCAAATAATGACATTTCACCTACAAAATCACCTTGTTGTAGTATGCGAATCAATTGTTCCTTTCCTGATGCAGCTAGGCGATAAACTTTTAACTGGCCTTCTTGTATTAGGTAGAGTGATTGCAACTTTTCGCCTGCAGCGTAAACTAATTTTCCTGCCGAAACATTTTTTTCAGTAATGTAGTTTTGGATTGATTGGATATCTTCAACGATTAATCCCTGAAATAAGGGCATTGTACTGACACAATGATGATATTTTGTAAAATCAATTGTCTTTTTCATATCCACCGATCCTTTCTTAATATATTATAGCACAATAAAACGTCCACTAGTTTTGAATTGCTAGTGAACGTTTATTGAGAGTTGTGTGCAATTTAAGCTTATTTTTCTTTGCTAGCGTCGTAATTTACTGCGCGAACAGTTACTTCAATTGAATCGCTAACTGCTTTAGAGTAAGGGCAAACCTTATGTGCTTCGTCCGCTAATTTTTGAACTTCTAAAGTATCAAGGTCACGAATAGCAACAGTAATTTCTACAGCTAATTGGAAGTCTGCAGCATCAGGTTTCTTGTATAGGCGCACAATATTTGTAACTTGTGAATCTTCACGCACTTTGTGTTGACCTTTAACAATTTCTAAAGCACCGTGAAAACAAGCGCTATAACCTAAAGCAAACAATTGCTCAGGGTTTTGGCCAGCTCCAGAACCACCCATTTCTTTAGGGGTAGTAATTTTTACTTCATAAGAGCCATCATCTAAATAGCTAAAACCATCACGACCACCTGTATTTGTAGCTTCTGTTTCATAAATTTTTTGATAATCAGACATATTGAACACTCCTTTTCTTTTGATAACTTTAGTATAGATTCTAGTAAGCGTTTCTACCTTGACCTAGGTCAAGGATGCCAAATATATTTAAATATGAAAAATCTTAAAATTTAATAGCCGATGATAAATTTAGTGTTATTGCAAACTTTTTAATAAGATGAATATTAAAAGTGATACATATTTTGGAGGAAATTTCTGATATTATTGGAAAGATTAGAAAGCAAAGAAGGTTTTACCAATTCCGAACGACAGATTGCAGATTATATTTAAAAAAATCCTACAAAAATTCAAAATTTGACTGCAACTGAATTGGGTAGTAATTCTTATACGAGTAAGGCAACCGTTTTACGATTATGTCAAAAACTAGACTTGTCGGGCTATAGCGATTTGCGTATGACATTGATAAAGTAAATCTCGAAAAAAGATCGATTAAACCAACGTAGAAATGGGATTCATATCATAAGAATTGGTGGTCACAAATCAGTAACGCTTAAAGAAATGTGTCATGAATATATTGTGATTGATGATAAGAATCATGTTTTTAATATTGAGTCGATTGGTACTTATACGGCGATGATTTTTGTTTTAGATGTTATGTACTTGGATTTAATGTCTAAAAATTATGAAGAAAACTTAAGATCATCAATTGAGGTATATAAGGACCATTAGTAGGATTATAAACATTCACTTTAATAAGTTTAAGAAAGGTATGACTGTGTGTTATGCCTTTTTTGATACCCAAAGGTTCAAAATTGAAGCCTAAGTTTCACTAAAATTTGAACCTTTAGTCCAATATCATGGCTAAATCCCAAATCACAAGGCTGAGATGCTATAGTTTGGACCGAGAAAGCGCTTTATATAAATTAAATGGAGCAATACTATGAACGATAAACAATTAGCTGAGCATATTGCTTTCGATTAATTCAAAGGTGTGAAGTATGCCGAAGGTAATATGAGCTTTGTCTTTATAGATGATACGAATTCACAGATTGTTGATGGGTTGGGAGATCGCAGAAAATTCAAGCTACGTGATTACTTTTTTGCCTATCCATTGAAGACTCGTCAGAAAGTTCAGACAGTTACAATGGACATGTACATGCCTTATATGGAAGTTGTAAGAGAGGTATTTCCCAACGACAAAATCATTATTGATCGCTTCCACTTATTTCAAGCTTTAAATCGAGAATTGAATAAGTTACGTATTGAAGTAATGAATACCTTCAGAGTTCCTGACCATAGATTGTACAACAAGTATAAAAGGTATTGGCGACTATTATTACTGCCCCGAGAAAGACTAAGCTCATGGGATTATCAATCATTCAAGTTATTCGATTGGCTTACGAATACCGGTGGTATTTTAGATTATTTACTGGATAAGAATCCATTATTAAAAAATACCTATAATGTCGTCCATAACTTGCGTGAGGCACTCCAAGAGAACGTTTCTGAAGCATTTAAAGCTCAGTTAGCGCAGTCCAAATTAGTTAAATTACCAAGCGGATTAAGACGTGTGCTACGTACATTTACCAAACTTCAAAGATATTGGGCATACTTTCAAATATAACCACTTAACGAATGGCCGAATAGAAGGTTTGAATAATAAAATTAAGGTCTTAAAACGGATTGCCTATGGATACCGAAACTTCCAAAATTTTAGAACTAGAATATTAATGACGAACAAGCTATATCTAAATGAAATATCGGTAGTACAAGCAGCCTAAGGGCTGCTCCAAAAGCATATTATAAAGATAAAAATGAATAATGGAAAAGAGTATATAAAAAACCAGGCAATCTAATGATTACCTGGTAGACATTACTCATCAGTCCTATTTGACGAAGAGCCAAAATTTAGTCTAACTTTTTGGGTCCCCTATACTGTCTAGGGATTTTTGTGTCTTATAATTCTTTATAATAAATCAAGTCTATTTGTTCGTCGTCTGCCATGAAGAAGGAATGTTGACTAATATGGCGAAAGCCCATTTTGCTGTAAAAATTAAGTGCGCGTTGATTATGTTCCCATACGCCCAACCAAATACCAGCCACACCTAGACTACGTGCAATTTCTTCAGCAGCTTGAATTAATTTTGTGCCATATCCGTGGCGTAGAAAAGCTGTTCGCACATAAATCCTTTCGACTTCAAGGAGATTGTCGCCCACATATTCTGACTGTGCTTCGCCCACATTCAATTTAAGATAACCCATAGTTTCATTATTCTCCTTCAAAAAGAAGAATTGGCTGTTAGTTTCTGCTAATTCAGCCGTGAGTTTCTCTCGGTTATAGGCATCCTCCAAGTAAATCCGCATATTTTCATCCGAATTAAATTCCCCAAAAGTGTCCGTATAAGTTTCGATTGAGACAGCTCTTAACTCGTCTACATCGGCTAGGGTGCATTGCTGTAATCGTGCCATAAATGACCATCCTCCTACATCATTAATTTCTTATATAGTAACCTAAATACGCTTAAAAATTAAAGTATAAACATATAAGAATGACTTTAGCATAAACAATAAGCCATTTGACAGTTTAAAAATACCCATTTATGGCGTGAAATTGTAAAGATATATATACAATCTTTACACAAATTATATTTATCAAAGTCGGTATAGCGGTATATTTGCCTTTATTTAGTTGATGATAAAGGGCTTTTTATCGTTTTTTATTTGATATATAAAATCAATTAAGTGTAAAGAAATCGAATTAAAGACTTTACTGATTATTTTCAAAACTAATACTTAAAATTGATTGGAAGTTAATATTGGTAGTTTAAGATAAATAGCGGAGTTAAAAATTTGAGATCAATTTTCGGGAGGAAATAAGGACAATGAAATTTAACAAGAATATTATGCGCTTTGGTGTGGGGTTATTATCAGCTGCATTATTAGCTGCATGTGGAAATGCTAGTGCAGGTTCTGAATCATCTAACTCATCTACTGGTGCTGCAGAGGGCGAAACTGAATTAGTATTCTGGCATGGTATGGGTGGGTCTACTGGTGAAGCACTACAAAAAATCGTTGACCAATATAACGAGTCGCAAGATGAAGTTTTCGTCAATGCGCAATATCAAGGAACTTATGATGAAACATTAACAAAATTACGTTCATCTGCCTCTGGTTCTGATGTTGGTGCCGACTTAGTTCAAGTATTTGAACAAGGGATGACATTCATGATCGACTCAGGTTTAACAGTACCTGTTCAAGATTACGTTGACGAATCTGGATTTGAATTAGGCGACCTAGAAGAAAACTTATTAGCTTACTATACGAAAGATGACACTTTATACTCTATGCCATTCAACTCATCTACACCGTTAATGTACTACAATGCGGACCTATTTGAGCAAGCTGGTATCGAAGAAGCACCAACTACATTTGAAGAAATTATTGAAATTTCACCACAATTAACTGAAGCTGGCGTTGAAATGCCAATGTCATTAACTATCTATGGTTGGTACGTTGAGCAATTTATCAACAAAAATGAAGAAGACATGTACAACAATGGTAACGGCCGTGAAGCTGCACCAACAGAAGTTGCATTCGACCAAAACGGTAGCATGTTACGTGCCTTAGAAACTTGGAAGAAAGCACAAGATGAAGGTGTAGCACCTAACGTAGGACGTACAGGTGGACAAGCTGAGTTCGTTTCAGGTCAATCAGCAATTACTTTAGCTTCAACAGCAACATTACGCCAAATCTTAACAGAAGTTGACGGCCGATTCGAAGTAGGTACTGCTTACTTCCCAGCATTATCTGCAGAAGATGAAGGTGGCGTTTCAATCGGTGGTGCATCTCTATGGATGATCGAATCTGAAGATGAAGCTAAGAAAGATGCTACTTGGGACTTCATGCAATACCTAGTAACACCTGAAGTTCAAGCGCAATGGAATGCAGACACAGGTTACTTTCCTGTAAACAAAAATGCCCATGACGAACAAGTATTCAAAGATAACTTAGCAGAATTCCCTCAATTCCAAACAGCGATTGACCAATTACATGATGCAAGACCTGAAGATCAAGGTGCTTTATCTGGTGTAAACCAAGAAGCACGTATGTACTTCGAAGCAGAATTAGAGCGTCTATTAAATGATGAAATCACTGCAGAAGAGGCAGTTCAAAATATGGCTGATCAAACAAATGCAGCGCTTGAGAACTACAATGCGACGAATCAATAAGATTTAGACTTTGTACAGCCGGAAGCTTTTTCCGGCTGTTTTATATTTTGAAAGGAGCACAATTTTGGAACGTACAGATGAAATTGTAATCATTAAAGCGAAGAAGACCTTGGGTGAACGAATCCAACCTTATATGTACTTGTTACCAGCTTTGTTAGTTTTAACAATATTTATGTTTTGGCCTTTTATCCAAACGATTTTCCGTTCGCTATATCTAACAGATTCTTTCGGTCAAATGTCTCAGTTTCTTGGATTGAGAAACTATGCTGAATTACTTGCCAGTAAATCATTCTGGAACTCTATGATAGTATCATTCCAGTTTGTTTTGATTGTTGTACTTTTTGGTGTGACAGTCGGACTAATAGCGGCTATGCTATGTCAACGGTCATTTCCTGGGATTAGATTTTTCTCTACCTCTTATGCGATGCCAATGGCTATTGCATCTGCAGGTATGGCCATGATTTTCCAAGTCATGTTAAACCCGACGGTAGGGATTGTAAACAAGTTAATCGGCACTAATCAGAACCTTTTAACTCATCCGGCATGGTCTCTTGTAGTTGTAGGGATTTTAACTGGCTGGTTAAATTCAGGGATGAACTTTTTATATTTCTCTTCTGGATTAGCGAGTATTGATGATTCTTTATATGAAAGTGCCTCAATTGATGGTGCCAACAGTTTTCAAAAATTTATCAATATTACCATTCCTTCATTAGGGCCAACTTTCTTCTTTGTTATTGTAACCAATGTGATTAACACCTTCCAAGGTTTCGGTCAAATCAATATCTTGACTAAAGGAGGTCCAGGTGAAGCAACGAACGTAATTGTTTACGATATTTACAAGAATGCCTTTATGAATTACCGGTATGGATTTGCCTCAGCAGAATCAGTCGTTTTATTTGTCATCATTATGATTTTAACTATTATCATGTTCATCATTCGAGGAAGGAGTAATAAATAATGGCCAGCACGCAAGCAAATTCAACAGCAGTTACTAACCGTAATAAACAAGATCAAAAATATTTGATGCAGCAAAGAGTTCAACAAATAGGCGTAATTGTCCTTAACGTTATCATGTGGCTTTTTATGATGTTTCCTTTAATTTATGCCGTATTAATGGCCTTGAAACCATCAGCTGAATTATATGATCCAAGTTCAATTCTATTCCCGCAAAACCCAACGTTAACAAACTTCGTTCAAGTTTTTGATATCGCCCCTTTAGGTCGTTATATCGTCAACTCAATTATCGTAGCAACATCTGTTACCTTATTGCAGATTCTGACATCCTTATTAGCCGGTTTTGCTTTCAGATTTGTAAATTTCAAAGGCAGTAAATTAGTGTATGCCATAATCCTTTCTACCATGATGGTACCAGGTGAAGCGGTAATTATCTCTCAATTCTTGATGGTATCTGGTTGGGGCTTAAATGATTCAATTATTGTGTTGATCCTGCCATTTATGGCTTCAGCATTTAACATCTTTTTATGTACACAAGCGCTACAAAACTTCCCTTATGAAATTTATGAAGCAGCTAAAATGGATGGGTGTAAAGATTTACGATTTGTATTTGAAATTATGTTCCCATTACTGAGACCAACGCTTGGTTCGATGGCCGTTCAGTCATTCCTTGCAGGTTGGAACATGTACATGTGGCCGTTACTAGTAACGAATAACGATAATGCGCGAACTGTTCAAATTGGGATTTCAATGTTGAATAGTGTAGACTCACAATCATTAGTTTTAATGGTAGCGGGTGTTATTATTTCAATGATACCTAGTCTAGCCATCTTCGTTATCGGATCTAAGAACATGGTTAAAGGTTTAACTGCAGGGGCAGTGAAAGGTTAATAGGAGGATAAAATGGCAAAAGTTCAATTAAATAAAGTCGGTAAAATTTATGAAGATGAATTTAAAGCAATCCATAATATCGATTTAGACATCGAAGATAAAGAATTTATTGTATTTGTAGGACCATCTGGTTGCGGCAAATCGACTACCCTACGTATGATCGCAGGATTAGAAACTATTTCTGAAGGGGAATTACGTATTGGTGATGAGGTTGTCAACAACGTACCTGCAAAAGACCGTGACATCGCAATGGTTTTCCAATCATACGCCTTATACCCACATATGAATGTTCGTGACAATATTGCCTTCGCAATGAAAATGGAAGGTATTTCGAAAAAAGAACGTTATGCAAAAGTTGAAGAAGTAGCGAAATCACTACAACTAACAGAATACTTAGACAAGAAGCCAGGTGCCTTATCTGGTGGACAGCGTCAGCGTGTGGCTTTAGGTCGTGCGATGGTACGTAATCCAAAAGTCTTCTTATTAGATGAACCATTATCAAACTTAGATGCGAAATTACGTGTATCGATGCGTTCTGAAATCGTTGAATTACACCGTCAATTAAAAACTACCTTCATCTATGTCACACATGACCAAACCGAAGCGATGACAATGGGGACACGTATTGCAGTCTTAAATGCTGGTCGCGTTGAACAATTTGATACACCAGAAAACTTATACAATAATCCAGTGAATCGTTTTGTTGCGGAATTCATTGGCAGTCCACAAATGAACTTAATAAACGGTCGGTTAGTAAAAACTAAAAATGGTACGGCAATTGAATCAAGCGAGGAAATCTTCCCATTACCTCAAGAGATGCAGGATAACATTTTAGTAGAAGCAACTGGTCAAGAAATTCAAATTGGTTTACGCCCAGAGCACTTTGAATATAAGAATGACCGTTTTGATAACCAGACTATTTTAGTTCAAACGAAAAATGTTGAACAAGTGGGTGCAGATACCTTCGTCTACTTTGATTTCCATTCTTCAGAACGTGAAATGACAGCGCGCTTAAGTCCAGCGAGAAGAGTGCCAACACATGCTGATGTGTATTTACAAATTGATATAAATAAAGCATACTTATTTGATAAAACAACAGGTAATTCAATTTTAAACCGTCGTTACCACGAAGAATAAGGAGTGAACCTATGACTGGCATTATTGCCCACAGAGGCTATTCAAAGTTATTCCCTGAAAATACCGTGCTGGCTTTTAAAGAAGCAGCCAAGTTTGATATTACGGGTATTGAGCTTGATGTACAATTAACGAGTGATGGTCAGGTCGTGATTTGTCACGATGAAACCATTGACCGGACGTCAAATGGCACGGGTTTTATCAAGGACATGACCTTAGCGGAATTAAAAACCTTCTATTTTTATGGCAAATTCCAAGGACAAGTTGAAGAAAATGAAGACATTCAAATTCCAACACTCGAAGAATTTTTCAAGTGGTTCCAACCCTTGGACATCATGGTCAATATTGAATTAAAAACCAATATTTTCCGTTATGATGGTCTAGTTGAAAAGGTGAATGACCTGATCCAACAATATGACCTAATTGATCGAGTAGTCTTATCTTCTTTCCAACACTACACCATGACTGAGGCCAAAAAGATAAATCCGGCCTTAAAAACGGGTCTTTTAACTATGAGTGGCATTTTGAACCCAGGTGATTATACGGCTAGTCACGGGCATGAATTTTACCATCCATTCTTCATGACTCTAGAGTCAGAAGATTTTGACAATCTTGCAGCCAACAATATCGGGATTAACACCTATACAGTAAACCGATCTGAAGATATGGAAAAACTAATTACTGCTAAAGTAACCAATATTATTACCGACGATGTGGTCTTAGGACTAGAAACTTTAAACGCATCAAAATAATTTACAAAGGAAAAGCCTATGGTCCCAATTGTGGATGCCATAGGCTTTTGTCGTATACTTCAGTGGTTATTATCCTAGTTGTAGATCTGCTGAAGCAAGTGCTTGGTCAATGACTGCCATAACCGCCTTAGAGTGGGCTAAGTTTGCTTTAACCCGGTCCATATCGTGAGTACGGATGATGTCTTCAAATTCAACAAATTCTTCATACATGCGGTGGCTATGAATTCGTTTGTCGGTTGTCTGTGAAGACTCTCCGCGCAAGGCCAAATCATAAGAAGCCAATGAATTGGTTGGGCCATCGATAATTAAGGCACCGTTTCGTCCTTGAATGGTTGATTTAATTGGGGCGTCGGTATCTTTTGACCCGATGCAGACCGCTTTAAAATCTTCAAAATCCATGATCAACATGCCAGATGTATCGATTCCCCGATCTACATTGGCATAATATGTCGCTGATTTTGGTGCACCAAATAAGCCGACCAGTAAATGGACGTTATAAATATTGATGTCCATTAAGGCACCACCAGCTTTTTTGGGATCAAAGGCTGGTAAAATTTCACCGTCCATAAAAGCATCATACCGGCTTGAGTATTGTGAGTAGTTGGCTTCAATAATTTTGACGGTCCCCAGTTTAGCCAAGTCTGCTTTCAGTGCTTTGAAGTTTTGGAAGTGTTGGTTGGTAATTGCTTCTACTAATACCAAATCTTTTTCCAAAGCGATGGTTTCAAGTTCCTCTAGCTCCGCCAAGTTTAAGGTGAATGGCTTCTCACAAATCACGTTTTTATTGGCCAATAGTGCCTTTTTTGCAAATTCATAATGCAGATGGTTGGGCAAGGCCACGTAGACGGTATCGATATCGCTGGCTAGTAAGTCTGCCACGTCCGTAAACACCTGATTGATCCCGTGTTCGTCCGCCATTGCTTGGTTTTTAACCAATGATCTTTCAGATGACAAAAGGGCAACCAATTCTATAGCTGGGATATCGTGGACCATTGATAGGAAATCCACGACAATCTTACCAGCACCTAATATTCCTAATTTCATAATCGTTTCCTTTCTTTAGTGGGTCAAAATTAATGTAAGTCGACTTGTCCGTCTTCCATAATTTGCATCACTAACAATGTTTCCTCGTCTTTCACGACTTTCTCTTTGCCGTTAACAATCGATTCATAAATATCACGGTAAACTTGACGGTAGTCCCCACGTTCAGAAACAACCGCTTCCTTGTGATAGACACCATTGTCATCGAGATAGGTCAAAGTGCCGAAGTGTTCAGGCAGGTCTTGGCCAAAACCAGGTTCATCAGGGGTGTAGTTTAGTTTCAAGTGTTCTTCTTGACGGTCTTTTGTTTGCTTGATGAAGACACCTCTTTTGCCGTAAATGGCAAAAGATGGTCTGGCTTCAAACCGCATTAATGATCCCGAAACAGCCACTTTTAAATTGCCGTAGTTTAAATCAAAGTCGAAGTAGTCATTCAATTTACCGGCACCAAGAATTTGACGGGTGTCGAAGTGGACGTCGTCAGGCATGCCAAAGTAAGAAATGGCTTGGTCTAGGGAATGAGACCCTAGTCCGTATGTATAGGAATCGATTAGACTATAAGTTGAATTTTCTGAAAATTCAGGATTATAGCGGTCGTAGTGGATTTCTACATCGATCAAGTCGCCAAGAACACCTGATTCGATGACTTTTTGTGTTGTTAAGAAGTCAGAATCGTAGCGGCGGTTTTGGTAGCACTGGATGAAAAGTCCTTTTTCTTTGGCTAAGTCGAATAATTCTTGGGCTTGGTCGCGGGTTTCTGCAAATGGTTTTTCCACCAGAACATTCTTACCGGCTTCAAGGGTTTGTTTGGCTAAATCATAGTGGCTGGCGTTAGGTGTTGTAATGACAACGAGGTTGATAGCTTCATCTTTATAGATATCATTTAGGTTACTCGTGTAATGGACGCCTTCAAGGGCTGGCCAAGCACTTTTCCCAGACCGTGAGTAAATCGTTTGAATGTTGGCAATTTCCGGTAGGCGGCTAGAAAAGGGTAGGTGGTAGCGGTTGGTGGATTTACCGTTTCCGATATAAGCAATATTTAACATGAATATAACCTCCATAAATGTATTTATCTTAAATATAGCGGTATTGATTGGAAAATGATAGCGATTTGGCTATTCTGGTAGTAACTGCCAGGAAGGGGTCAACTTAATGGGGTCTTTTGAACATTTTGACCAAAAAGACATCTTCTATACCAATTTTCAGGCAGATAGCGTACAATGCTAAGAGTAGGAAACCCTTTCAGGAAAAGGTGAGAAAATGAATTTAGTGCAAGCACTTAAAAATGATCAAGAATTTACCCCCAATGAAAAACGGATAGCGGCTTATATTTTGAGCAATCCTTTAGCGACCAGCCAGTTTAATTTAAGAGACTTGGCGACCAAAACTTATACCTCGCATTCAGCGATTGTCCGTTTCACCCAAAAGTTAGGTTTTGAAGGTTTCAGGGATTTTCGGGTGGCTTTAATTGCCTATGCCCAGCAGTATCGGTTCAAAGAAGGGGCAGTGGATGCCAATTTCCCCTTCGTACCGGAAGATTCGACTAGTGATATTGCCAACAAAATGGCTAGTTTGACCAAGCAGACGATTGAAGCTATGCAAGTCAATTTGGATGAACAGACTTTTGAAGCCTGTGTGAAAACTATGCTAGATGCCAAACGGATATTTATTTTTGCCAAAGGCGACACGCAAATTTCAGCCCGGTCTTTTCAGAATAAGCTCGCTAAATTAGGGATTTTCATTGTGATTGCTGAAGAATACGCGGATGAGGCCTGGGTAGCATCCAATATTTTAAAGTCTGACTGTGCCATTTTTACCTCTTACCGGGCGGATTCAGTCAAGTACCAGCAATTTATTGAGATTTTGAAAGCTGAAAGTGTGCCAACTATTTTGATTTCGTCCCTAGACGCTAAAGTTTTAGCGGGGATGACTGACCATTGGCTGACAACTGTTGATTTGGAGCGGTCAGACTCCCTGAAAATAGGGACTTTCTCCTCCCAAATTGCCATTGAATATATTTTCAATGTTTTATATGCCATGATTTATATGACCAATTACCAGAAAAATAACAAACAAATTGCCAAAAAGTTTACGCGAATCCAGAGAGGAGCATTAGATGATTAAGTGGGGAATTATCGGCGCAGGAAATATTGCCAACCGTTTTGCGAATAGTCTAGAGGAGGTAACTGACGGTGAATTATACGCGGTTGCCAACCGGACGATTGAAAAGGCTGAAACTTTCAAAGCTAACCATCCATGTGAAAAGGCTTATGGGTCTTACCAAGCATTATTGGACGACGACCAAGTAGACGCGGTCTACATTGCCTTACCGCATAAATTCCATTTGGATTGGGTCTTGAAAGCCATCCAAGCAGGCAAAGCCATTCTGTGTGAAAAACCAGCGACTATAGACCAAGCTGAAGTTTCAAAAATTGAAGCAGCTTTAAATGCTAAACCCGTTTTCTTTATGGAAGCCATGAAGAGTCGCTTTACACCGGCTTATCAAGCGGTGAAAGAGCTGGTCGCACAAGGTGAAATTGGGGAAGTCCACACGGTAACCACTTCTTTATGTCGAAAATTCGATGAATCCAATGCTTCTTACCATTTTGAAAAAGGTCAAGGTGGCTGTTTACTGGATATGGGGGTCTATAACATTGCCTTGCTAGAAGACATCTTGCCAGGTGAATTTGTCTTGAAAAACTTGGATTACAAGTTACATGATGGTCAAGTAGAAGTTTACGTGAATGCTGTATTTGACGTGAACGGTAAGGAAGCAGTGCTAGAATCAGGTTTTGACCGATTAACAGACGCAAAAGCAGTGATTTCAGGAAGTAAAGGGGAAATTGTGCTTTATGACTTCCACCGACCAACTAAATTTGACTTAATTGTAGACGATAAGATCACAAATAATGAAATTTTAAATATTGTCGATGATTTTTATGGTGAAATTACCCATGTCCATGCCAATCTAAAAGCAGGTAGATTAGAAAGCAACCGGATGCCAATGGCGGATACTAAGAAATTCGCAGCCATTATTGATCAATTGAAAGCAGAAATATTTTAGTAAATGCAATCACTCAGATCAAATGAAAGCGTAAACTGCTATAATGAAAGTAAGAAAATTACAGGAGGCTCTTCTATGAAGATTGAACGAGTGGCATTTTTTGATATCGACGGTACCTTATTTGATTCGAGCAAGTATCATTTACCTATTGAACAGCAAGTGCCCGATTCAACATACTTAGCCATTGAAAAGTTAAAAGCAAATAATGTACTACCCATTATTGCGACTGGGCGATGGAAGAATCGTGCGCAGGACTTGGGAGACTTATTGAAGATTGATTCATTTATCACTTCAAATGGTCAGGCAGTTCATATCGAAAATGACCTAGTTTATCAAAACTATATTGACCAAGCACTAGTTGAACGAACGATTGACGAGATGCGTTCCCGCAATGTGCCAGGCTTTTTTGACACCAAGAAAGGACTTCATTTACTACCAAATGTCTTTCATGCCAGAGATTACGGTGAACCATTTAAGATTGTGGATGATAGTGAATATCCTGAACACGTCCTTCAAATGCTCGTAACCACTGAAAATATCCGGATTGTGAGCGACTGGTTAACTGAATTGAAAGTCGTTCAAACGGGTCCGACTCATTTGGATATCTATCCATTCGACGTGTCTAAAGCCAACGGGATCGACAGGGTTCTTGAGATATTGAATATGGATATTTCACAAACTTATGCCTTCGGTGACGCCGACAACGATCTTGAAATGTTGGCCAAGGTTGGCACCTCAGTTGCCATGGGTAATGGGACCGATAACGTCAAGAAAACTGCAGATATCATCACTTCTGAAGTCTGGAATGACGGCATTTATAAAGCCTGTGAACAATTAGGCTTGTTTGATTAATGTTTAAAAAAGGGCAATCACCAGCTTACTACGGTTCTTTCTATAGAAGGAAGGCTAGCTTAAGTGGGGATTGTTCTTTTTTTATGCGTAAAATGGGTATCAGGGGACTTGGGCTGCATTCCACTATATACTATAAGTGTTGAAAGAGACTTTACAGTCAGTTTCAAAAAGGAGTGGTTGGATGGTTCAAGTTGTCCCGTATTTGATTTTTGCCCATTCAAAAGAAGTGCTGAATTTTTATGAAAAATTAGGGACCAAAGTAACAGAATGGTCAGAAATCTTCGGGAGGTTTAAAGGCCCTTACGTCATTTAGTGGATGTTTTCAGGTGAATAAGGAAGAACAAAATAGAGGGAAAAACACAGAAAATGGCTGACCAAGTGAGGTTCAACTATTTTCTGTGTTTTTATTTTATTTTTATAAGTTACCGTCTAACAAGTCTTGAATGACTTTTGATACACCTAGATCGTTATTAGATGGGGCGATAAAATTAGCTTGTGCTTTAATATCGTCATGGGCATTTTCCATGGCATATGAATATTTAACTGCAGCCAACATTTCAATGTCATTATAGTTATCACCAAAAGCCATCATTTGGTCAGTGGTGATATTGAGTAAGTTGCTCAGTTGGTACATGCCTTGGCCTTTATCGATATTTTTGTTCATAATATCAATCCACTCTTTTCCGGATGTTGTGGCAGAGAATTGTTTGTTTAAAGCCGGACCGTAAATGTCCGCATATTGGTCAACGGCATCGTTATTTGGTGTGTACACTGTAAATTTGTTAGCAACAGCATCTACTGATGCGAAGTCGTCGAAATAGTAAATATTGGTATAGAATGTCCGGTAGATTTGATCATATTGATCATGGGCTTTTGAAATGTAGGCAGCGTCTAGGGCACACAAGATAGGGATACCAGTTGCTTCATTTTGCTCAAGGGTAAAGGCCATCAATTTGTGGTAGTCATCTGGATCGATGATTGAATTAAATAATTGTTCTCCTTGTTTGGTAATGGCTGCACCATTATCAGATACGAAAATCAAATCGTCTTCGATATGACTGAACATATCTACCAATGTATAAAGTGGTCGTCCGGATGCGATGGCCACCTGGATGCCTTTTTCCTTTAAGGCGTGTACCTGGTCAGTAAAGTTCTCAGGGAGCTGACCCTTATCATTCAGTAAGGTGTGGTCCATATCAATGGCAATTAATTTAATATCTTTCATGTAAATCCTCCAATTGGTATTTTTTACTAGCGAGCTTTTTTAGACTGTTATATAGCGCTTACAATTACTTTTAACTTAAAAATTACATCGTAAGACGGATGGCTAGTAAACTCATCTATGTTATATTATAACCATAAACTATTGAAAACGAAAATGAAAGGATGAACGCCCATGGGTTGTTTAGGAAATTTAATTTGGATGATTTTTGGTGGGCTTATTTCTGCCATCTCTTGGTTCTTTATCGGCTGTCTATGGTGCCTCACGATTGTTGGTATTCCCGTAGGCCTACAATGTTTCAAAATTGCCAAATTATCATTAATGCCATTTGGTAAAGACGTTGTCCGTGAGGAAAGTGGCTTTGGGGGCTTGCTATGGAATATTCTATGGTTAATCTTTGGTGGTCTAGAATTAGCAGTCATGCACCTATTTATGGGGGTTATTTTAGCCATTACCATTATCGGTATCCCATTCGCCAAACAACATTTTAAACTAGCCTTACTATCCCTAGTGCCATTTGGTGCGCGAATTGTACCGTCAAATACACTTTACATGGATATAAGATAGTAGAATAAATATAGGGAAAAACTAGCTGGGTTCCTCTTGGCTAGTTTTTTTAGGCCAGAATGTCGGCAAAATCTAATTGGGCAATCACTTTTTCCAGATCATTTACGGGTGCTTCAACTAGGAAACCGCGTTTTCCGGCTGAAAAAATAATGGTCTCATAATTTTGAGCGGAGGCATCAATAATGGTTGGGAAGGCCTTCTTCATACCAATTGGAGAACACCCACCGTGAATGTAGCCAGTTAAGGGTTCAAGATCTTTCTGAGCAATCATATGAATATTCTTCTCGCCAACGGCAGCAGCGGCTAATTTTAGATCTAACTCATGGTTAACAGGGACTAGGAAGACATAGTGGTCTTTTGATTTTCCGTTTGTGACTAGCGTTTTGAATTGTTGATCTGGATTAATGCCAAGGATTTCAGCAACATCTTCACTAGAACGGGGCTTGAAATCTTCAGGAAGGGTCATTTCTGTATAGGGAATTTTTTGTTGGTCTAATTTACGGATTACATTGGTTTTTTTAGCTTTTGCCATAACACAACATCACTTTCTTTTATATTTTCATCCTTCGATTTAATTCTATGATTTAATCCTATTTTACACATCTATGTTTATTTTGCGAAAAAAAGCGATTGGGTATAACAAAATAGGGCGTGTGAGTAATTAGACAAGTTTGATCTAAATATGTGAGAAAATCTAACATTTTGCGTGATATTTCCTTTTCTTTTTCGAGAATTTCAAGGTATACTTGTAACTATCTTGTGAAAGCATTAAAAACATATGAAGAAAGAAGTGAGGGAAAGACATGATGAAGCATAAAAAGCTATCATTTTCCGTATTTATTGTAAGTTTGCTTACTCTATTATTTTCAATCGCACCTGGTAAAGTTGAAGCAACTGAAACAGGTAATGACGAAACTTATATTATTGCAACTGATACAACTTTTGCACCTTTTGAATTCGTAGATGATTCAGGTGAATTTGTTGGGATCGATGTAGATATTTTAGCAGCAATCGCTGAAGACCAAGGATTCGATTATGAATTACGTTCATTAGGTTTCGATGCAGCGGTTCAAGCTGTTGAAACAGGTCAAGCAGACGCGGTAATCGCTGGTATGTCAATTACTGAAGAACGTCAACAAACCTTTGACTTCTCAAAACCATATTATGAATCAGGTACTGCTTTTGCGGTATTAGACGATTCTGAATACCAATCATTAGAAGATTTAGAAGGTCAATCTGTTGCTGTCAAAACAGGAACGCAAGGGGCAACCATCGCAGCCGACTTAGCGGACCAATACGGTTTTACAGTGAATACTTTCGATGACTCGCCAAACATGTACCAAGATGTTATTTCTGGTAACTCAGCAGCAGCGGTAGAAGATTATCCAGTAATGGGTTACGCTATCGAATCAGGTGGTTTAAACTTACGATTCATTGGTGACAATTTTGAAGAAGCGCCTTATGGATTTGCTGTATTAGGTAGCCAAAATGCTGAATTACTTGAAATGTTCAACGCCGGTCTTGAAAACATCAAGGCTTCAGGTGAATATGATGACATTTTAGCTGAATACGGTGCTAGTCAAGAAGAAACATCTTCTTCATCAGAAACACCAGCAGCTGGTTCAGGTGAAACTTACACAATTGCAACCGATACAACTTTTGCACCATTTGAATTCGTAGACGAAAATGGTGACTTCACTGGGATCGATGTTGAATTATTGGATGCTATTGCAGCTAACCAAGGTTTCAACTACGAGCTGAAATCATTAGGCTTTGATGCGGCGGTTCAAGCGGTTGAGACCCAACAAGCAGATGCCGTAATCGCTGGTATGTCAATTACAGAAGAACGTAAACAAACATTTGACTTCTCAGAACCGTATTTTGATTCAGGGACAACATTCGCTGTTTTAGCGGATTCAGATATTGAATCATATGAAGACTTAGAAGGGCAAAATGTTGCCGTTAAAACGGGTACGCAAGGGGCAACAATTGCCCAATCAATGGCCGACGAATACGGTTTTACCGTAACGACATTTGATGACTCTTCTAACATGTACCAAGATGTTATTTCTGGTAACTCATCGGCAGCGGTAGAAGATTATCCAGTAATGGCTTACGCGATTAACTCTGGTGGTTTGAACCTTAAAATTATTGGTGACCAATTAGAACCAGTATCTTATGGGTTTGCTGTTTTAGCTGGTGAAAACCAAGAATTACTACAAATGTTCAATGACGGACTAGCGGCTATTCAAGAATCTGGCGAGTACGATGAAATCGTTGGTAAATACTTGGGTGATTCTGAAGAAGGCGAAACAAGTTCTTCTAACGGCTTCTTAGCTCAATTAGCCAACAACTTCCCAGCCTTATTATCAGGTTTAGGAACAACTGTTTACTTAGCTATCGTATCATTAGTAATTGCGACAATATTAGGTATTTTCTTAGGATTGATGCGTACAAGTGGTAACGTTGTGCTATCAGGAATTGCGACAGTATATATCGACATCATGCGTGGGTTACCACTAATTGTAATGTCATTCTTCATCTACTTCGGTATTCCGCAAATGTTTAACATTACCATTTCAAGTAACTTGGCGGGTATCTTAACCCTTTCACTTAATGCAGCAGCCTACATGGGTGAAATCGTTCGTGGTGGTATCCAAGCCATTGATACTGGTCAAACTGAAGCAGCAAGAAGTCTAGGTTTAACAAACGGTCAAACAATGCGTCGCATCATCTTGCCACAGGCAGTAAAAGTGATGGTACCGTCATTCATTAACCAGTTCGTTATTACCTTGAAAGATACGTCAATCCTATCCGTAATTGGTATCGTAGAATTGACGCAAACAGGTCGTATCATCATCGCCCGCACTTACCAATCAGGTAGCATGTGGTTGATTGTTGGTTTGATGTACATCATCATCATTACGATCCTAACTAAACTATCAAACTATATTGAAAAACGTTATGTAGGTTCAAGAACTACACGCTAATAAATAAACGTTAATCATACCAAAAATCCAGGCACCTTTAACCGGGCAACCTGGATTTTTTTTTTGATTTAAGTTGATGGAAACTAGGCTTCTTGAACGATGTTTTGTGGTTTACCGTCGATAAATGCTTTGGTGTTTTCAAAAGCAATTTGCGCTCTTAATTCCATGGCTTCGTCAGATAAGAAACCAACATGTGGTGTCAAAATAGCATTCTTAGCCGATAATAATGGGTAGTCAGCAGGCAATGGCGGTTCACCGTCAAAGACGTCAATCCCAGCGCCGGCTATTTTGCCTTCATTTAATAAGTCTGCTAAGGCTGCATCATCAATAATCGGCCCGCGGGCAACGTTAATGATCACAGCAGATTCTTTCATCAAGCTTAATTTGTCTTTATTTAACAAGTGTCTTGTTTCATCATTTAGAGGTAAATGAACTGAAACAATATCTGCCCTTTGCAATAATTCATCCAGTTCAACTAATTCTACGCCTAAGTCTTTGGCTTCCTGCTTTTCAGACCGGTTGTATCCGATTAAATTAGCGCCAAAAGCTTTGAATAATTTGGCCGTTTCAAGTCCGATATGACCAGTACCGACGATACCAACCGTTTTCCCTTTGATTTCACGACCTTGGAAGGGACCTGGAAAGTTGGCATTACGGATGTCGTCGTTACCCTTTGTGATGGCGCGGAATAGGTCTAAAGTCAAACCTAAAGCCAATTCAGCAACCGCTGTTGTTGCATATCCTGAAGCATTGGCGATGGCGATCCCTTTATCCTTACTTGCTTTGCTGTTAACATGGTCGAAACCAGTGAAGGCGACGTTGATAAATTTTGTGTTTTCTAAACGCTCGATCACTTCAGCCGGGTAGGGATTATTGGCAATCATGACAATATCAGCGTCTTTAGACCGTTCATAAAGTTCGTTTGGATCAGTCGTTTTGTCAGGGTAATAGGTAAATTCATGACCCGCGTCAATCAGCGGTTGGGCCAATTCGTCAATGCGGGCTTCTGGTACGCGTAATGGTTCTAGTAAAGCAATCTTCATGGAATCTTCCTTTCAACATTTAATTATACAATCGATTCTTACTTTCACTATAAGGCATAAAGGCTTTTAATTCAAACAGTTGACACCCGGAAATAGTATGAGAAAATTTAGGAAAAAGGGGTAGGTGTGTGACATGATTTTACTAGGATTGGAAATTACATTTACATTTGCTAGCGATTCGCTGAAAGACAAACGCCGAATCCTACAAAGTATGATGAAAAAAGTATCCGCCAAATACGGTGTTTCAGTTGCAGAAACTGGAGACCAAGACGTCATCAACCAGGCTATTCTTGGCATGGGTATTGTGTCAAATTCATACGGTTTTGCGGAGAAGATGCTCAATCAAGCTGTTGACTTTTGTGAAGCCAACTATCCAATTGAAGTCATCCAACAAGATTGGTATGAATAGCTTTTTAGAGGCGGTCTTGAATAATCTTGTCTAGGGCTTGAATAAAATGATGACGGTCTTCTGCAGTAAAGGGTTTAGGCCCCTTCGTCCGCATCTTGGCTTTTCGCATCTGTTGACTTTCATACCGCTGGCGGAGCAGTTGGTCGATATTCATGTCGGTATAAATCATGCCAGAATGGTGGATGACCGTCGCTTTTGCCAGAGCTAATGACGCTAGGCCGTAATCTTGGGTGACCACAATATCCCCGGCACTGATCATGGATAGGATTTTAAAATCGGCCGAGTCAGCACCTCTTTCCACATAGACTGTTTCCACGTGGTCAGCGACTGGCTTTTTTGAAAAATGGTCAATCGAGGTTACTAAAACGACTGGTAAATCATATTTTTTCGCCAATTGAATAGTTTCTTGTTTAGTGGGACTACCGTCACCGTCGATAAAGATTTTCATCAAAACATCCTTTCTATCATTAACTAATGGGAAAATAAAAAGTATAATAAAGTGTATACAAAATAATGCGCAATTAAGGTGTAAAATCACCAGTAAATAAGGAAGTGGCAGTATGGCTTACAATAGAAGATCAGGTCAACAACGACCGCATATGGGCAAGTCAATCATCGGTTTTCCAAAAGATTATGTCATGATTGATATCGAAACAACCGGTTTAAAACCAAGTAACGATGACATTTTAGAATTATCAGCTATTCGGATTCGTGACCACCAGATTGACCGGACTTTTTCAACCTTGGTCCAACCCAACCGACCAATTTCAGGATTCATCACCAATTTAACCGGCATATCCAATCATATGGTCATGACCGCACCACCAATTGAACAGGCTATGCCCGAATTCTTAGATTTCATCCAAGAAGATATCATTTTAGGCTACAACGTCAACTTCGACTTAAGCTTTATTTATGATACAGCAGTAAACCTTTATAATTTCCCCGTGAGAAATGACTACCTGGACGTGCTAACCATCGCCCGTAAATTAGTAACAGAAACACCCAACCATAAATTGGGGACTATGGCCCAATTCTATGGCATTTCTTACGAGGGCGCTCACCGGGGGTTAACAGACTGCTATATTACGGTAGAAGTGTACAACCAACTCTTCAACCAAGCTAAGCAAGTCTATCAAAGTGAAAAAGACTTCAAGAATGATTTCTACCGCCGTGCCTATCCAAAACAAATTAAAGTGGAGGACTTAAAGGCAGAAACAAGTGACTTTAATCCTATGCATCCCTTATTTAATAAGACTATCGTTTTTTCAGGGGACTTAGATAATATGTCTCGTGAAGAAGCCATGCAATCTAGTTTGAATAAGGGGGCTATTTTAGGTAAATCAGTCACCCTTAAGACAGAATACCTTATTGTCTCACAATCTGATTTAAATAAGCAGAAGAAAACAAGTAAATTTAAAAAAGCTGAAGAATACGCTAATCGCGGCGAAAAAATTAAAATTATTTCGGAAAAAATCTTCAAACAACTCCTGGAAATGGAGTAGGCTTAACGCAACGAGGATGCAAAAAAAGCCGTGACATCATCACAGCTCTTGATTCAAAAGTTTAGCCTTTAGGACCATGCCGTTGAATAATATCATCGTATTTTTCAACCAGTTCATGACCGCGTTCAGTTGTTTGATAAGCAAACATAGGCATTTGCGGTGCTAAATCTTCCTCATTGATTTGATCTTGTACATATTTCACCAATTCATCTTTCTTCATAGAAGAATAGCCCGATAAGCCAGCATTTTTAAGGATTTTTTTCAAAGTCCCGGCATTCACTAAGTACAAAGTTTCCTTGGCTGACATTTGGTAAGCTAGACCTTCTTCAATAAAATTGTCCAAGGCATCTAAGGCATGAATGCCGTAAATGTACTCAAAATAGCGAGGGATAGCTGATTCAGTTGAAAAAGTCCCCAAATCAAGACGCCATAATAAAATAATGTGACCAGGTAATAAGCCTTCTTCCGTCCGTTCCATATTTCGTTTTGGAACTAGGTGTTCTTTTTGAACATCCAGTTTATCCATAAAGGTATCGAAATCACGGTCTGGATTGATATAAGGCATTTCAGGGTAGTCTTTGTAAAGTTTTTTTATCGTATCTAAGTTCGCCATAAAATCTCCTTTTGTCATGTTTCTCTTTAATCTTAGTATAGTTTGCGAAGGAAACTTATACAACTATATTGAGGAAAGTGTCGTCTGGTATTGTAATTAATTAAAATAAAGCAGAAATAAGCAAGAGCATGGAGGATGTATATGGAAGTAGCACCTATAGGTTGGATAGAAACGGCTTTTGTAGAAAAGTTCGGCATTCCGAGACAAAGTATGGTTGTGCCACAAGTAAAGGGAATGATTCAATTTTATCCACCTTACAATCAAATTGAATATTTTAAAGGGATTGAATCCTTTGATTACTTGTGGTTAGTTTGGCATTTTTCAGCACAAAAGGGTCGGTCCAATAAAGCAACTGTCAGACCGCCTCGTTTGGGTGGGAATGAACGGGTAGGTGTCTTTGCTTCCAGGTCGCCGTACCGACCAAACCCTATTGGCCTGTCTTCAGTGAAATTAGAAAAAGTCCATATAGACGGGGCTGGAAAAGTGTCTTTAGAAGTATCTGGTGTTGATTTAATGGATAAAACACCTATTTTAGATATCAAACCCTATGTCAAAACAGACATCCATGAAGACGTTAGGGCTGGTTTTACAGATGAAGTATCTTGGCAACCACTGACAGTCGATATGCCTGAAGCGGTGACTGCGGGGTTACCAGAATATTTACTTACCCAACTGCAAGCCGTTTTAGCTCAAGACCCGAGACCTAGAACCCAAGACAATCCTGATAAAATTTACGGCATGCGTTTTGATGCTTATGAGGTACATTTTACAGTCAAAAGTGGTATTTTAAGGGTAGTAAAAATCACTGAACAGGCAGAATCATAGGAGGTTGAACATGAAATTTATTCAATATTTCCAGGCAAATTCAAATGACATTCAAGTCGGTGTCCTGAGTGACTTAGGGATTATCGACATCAGAGAAGCAAGTGAAACATTAGGTATTCGAGTCCCAAACCAACTGAAGGACATTATTGAAGGGGCATACAAGGATCGTATTCAACAAATTCTAGACTACTATACCCACCACGCCCATGAAGTGAACTTTGTGGATGCGGACACCATTGTCTATGCGCCTGTTATCCATAATCCTGAGAAAATAATTTGTGTGGGCTTAAATTATCATGACCATGTGAGTGAATCAAAAATCTCTGATGATCCAGAAGAACCCGTTTTATTTTCAAAGTTTAATAACGCCTTAGCCAGCCATAATCAGGTCATCCCATTGAATAAACACGGCGAACAATTTGATTATGAAGGAGAATTAGTAGTCGTAATTGGCAAAACAGCTAAAAACATTTCTCATTCCGAGGCCCTAGATGCCGTATTTGGCTATTCTATAGCCAATGATGTATCCGTTCGTGACTTACAGTTTAAATCAAGTCAATGGTTACTTGGTAAAACAAACGATTTCTCTGCACCCGTTGGTCCCTATTTAACAACAAAAGATGAAGTGGACATCAACAATTTAGCCATTAAGACATACCGTAATGGTGCAGAAGTTCAATCAGCTAGTACCAAGCAAATGATTTTCAAGGTGGCTGAGATTGTGTCTTATATCTCAGAATACATGACCTTACAAGCAGGGGATATCATCTTAACAGGTACACCTTCAGGGGTAGTATTAGGTTATCCAGAAGATCAACAAAACTGGCTTAAAACAGGCGATGAAATTTCGATTGAAATTGAAGGATTAGGTCGTTTAACCAATAGCTTTGAAATAGAAGAATAAGAGAAATATATAGAAATTTGAGAGATGTAAGTATGTCAATATAGTACTTTACCTCTCTTTTTTATACAATGCCCGAGGGTATCGCTTTATTGACGATGACATTTAAAGTATAATTAAAATATAAAAAGAAAAGGAGTTGGATATTATGGTGTGGATTATTGTCATTGCTATAATCGTTATATTAGTTGTGTGGGGGATTGGAGCCTACAATAACTTCGTACGTTCCAAAGAAATGGTATCAAATGCCATGGCACAAATTGCAGCACAAGTAGAATCTCGCTGGGATGCCTTAACAAATTTAATTTCAGCAACCAAACAATATCAAACACATGAACATGATACCTTAACTAAAATCGTTGAATCACGTTCGAATGTATCACGTAACTCATCTGTAAGTGATGTGGAAAAAGATGATGCAGCTTTCAACCGTGCCTTACGTTCAATTGATGTAGTAGTGGAACAATATCCGAATTTAAAAGCTTCGGACGTTTACCAATCAACAATGAATTCTGTAAACACTTATGAAAACAATGTACGTCAGTCACGTATGGTCTTTAATGACACTGTTACTAAATACAATCGTTTAATTAAAACTTTCCCGAATTCTGTTATTGCTGGATTTACAGGATTTACACCAGAAGAATACTTTGAAAATTCAGCAGAAAAAGCGGAGATGCCACAATGGTAAAAACACATCAAAAAGCTATTGATACAATCATAGCCTTTGGTGCGTTGGTTTTATTTTGGGTAGCACCTCAATCAGTATTGGCGAATGAGATTAATGCAATCGATGTAGATGTGACTTTACAGTCGGATGGTTCAGCCTTAATCCATGAAATCTGGGACATGAATACTGATGAGGGAACTGAGATTTATAAGGGTTTGAATCTTGAAGATGTTCAGGATATCTCGAATTTTACAGTTTCAATGGATGGACAGCCTATGGAAGAACAATCATCTTGGGATATTGATGATAGCTTTGACCAAAAAGCGGGTACCTATGGGCAAAACACGAATGAACTGAATTGGGGGATTACTGAATACGGGCAACATACATACGAGTTGTCATATGAGATTTCAAATTTTGTTACACAAACATCAACGGATCAAATGGTCTATTGGCAGTTTATTAACTCAGACCTATCGCCATCTCCGGAAGCTGTGTCCGTAGAAATTTCCTCAGATGTACAAACAATGAATTATGAAGATAACCGCATTTGGGGGGTTGGTTACAAAGGTAATATTGATATCACAAGCGATGGTGTCGTACAAACAGAATCGACTGAAGCTTTAGGGTCAAACAACTATGTAACGATTCTATTGCGTATTCCTGATGGGACCTATCCAACTGATTTTGTCATTGAAGATAGAACCTTTGATTCATTTGTAGAGCAAGCATTTGAAGGGTCATCTTATAACTATGAAGATTATGATCCTAATGCCACTTATGAAGAAATTCAAGAAATGAACGGGGCAAATGAAGCCGATACTTCAACCTCAACATCTACTAAGGTCATCCTTGGTTTAGCAGCAGCTGCTGGTATTGGTGGACTTGGTGCTGGTGTATGGGGTATAGGTCATTATGTGGCGAATCAACGAAAATATCGAGAATATTATCCAACGATGACCACTATGGAAAAGCGTACACAAGGTGAATATTACCGTCAGGCCCCAAGTGAAGATATATTTCAACTATATAAAATTTTAGAACAGTTAATTGATAATAAGAGTGAGTTACGCCAAAATTATATGACTGCCGGTATTTTATATCTGGTTAAAAACGGCTATATCACCGTCCGTGAAGAAGAAATCGATGGCTTTCTAAGGTCGAAAGATCAAGCCGTTATCTATATTCAATCAGACAAGGCGCCAACCGGCCCATCAGCACGATTGTTTAAATTGATGCAACGTGTTGCTCAAAAAGACGGCCGTGTTGAACAAAAAGCCTTCTCTAAATATATCGAAAAGAATTACAAGAAAATTGAGGCCTATGAAGCAGCCTTAGATTCTTATTCATCAGATTATTTGGAAGAAAATGGCTACACTTTTGTCGGCTTAACAGCCAAATCACGTCGTGAAAAAAGCGACTTAGATATCGCCCATGAAGTGGCAGGTGTCGCTTATACAGATAAAGGCTTTGAACTACGCGATAATATCGTGAAATTCAAAAACTATCTGTTAGACTTCTCATTACTAAATGAGCGTCAAACCAATGAAGTTGCCTTATGGGATGAATTAATGATTTATGCGGGTGCTTTTGGTATTGCTGATGAAGTGGAAGAAGAATTCCGTAAGATTTATCCTGAATATGCTGAAATCTCAACTTACTCAGATGCACCATTCTTCTACTACGCATACTATGGTTCAATGCTTAACAGATCTTATTCAGACGGTCATAGCGCTGCAACAGCTTCTTCATCATCTGGTGGAGGTGGCGGTACCAGCTTCGGTGGTGGTGGCGGTTCCTTCGGTGGAGGTGGCGGCGGCGGTGTTCGCTAGTCTGTCACAATATAAATGCGAACAATAATTGTATTAGCCAACTAGACTCGTTTTAGTTGGCTTTTTTATTTACGAATAATTTCAAACATGCATAACAGACTTTTCAACAATATAAATTATTATCAATAATTATGTGTAAAGTTATGGCCAAATTGGGAGATGAAATTTTAATAATTAAGTAATGGATAAATTTCCAAGAGTTTTCTCTCATGAAAATTATTTTAGTTTTTTTCCAGCCGACCAATTGTGATATATTTAGTGGAATGAGTTTTCGTGTGAAGACAGGACTAAATAAAAATTTTAAGATAATATTTTTATTTAGGAATATTATATACATTAATGGATATAGGAGGATAGCATGATTGTAAATGTCTTAGCAAATATGGCAATTATTTTTATGGATATTTATTTTGTTTGGCGCTGGCGATATAGTATTGAGAAAAGACGAAATCCAATCAACAACCGTAACCTCTTTATTGGCCTACAAACGGCAGCGGGTATTTGCTTGATGATGTCATCCTTTACAGCTGAAGGTGTGCGCTTTGACTTCAGGCCGGTACTATTCGCCTATACCATGGTGTATTTGGATAAGGAAATTGCCCATCCGACAATAGTGTTGGTTGCGATTTGTCGTTTTTTCTTTGGCGACTTAATCTTGTCCAGTTTAAACCTCTTAATCGCCTTAGCCTATATTTTGCTGAGTTTAGGTGTCTTTGACCGTATTAAATCCAAGTATTCAGAGTTCTTCCAACTGTGGTTTTTAGTGATGATGGTTATTGTTATATCTGCGCCAATGTCCTTTATTCGATTAGAAAATCTCGCCCAAGTATTTTCAGCTTACCTATTGCTGGCTGTTTTGTCATCGGTATTCATATACTTTTCTTACCGCTTCACCAACGATCTAGACAAACTCTACCAAACCTCAGTGCACGACAGCCTAACAGCCCTATATAACGCCCGGAAATTAGATGAAGACCTTGGGAAAATTTCAGAAAATAATCATTCCTATTCGCTATTAATTCTTGATATTGATAATTTCAAGAATTTAAATGATACCCATGGTCATCTTGTGGGCGATAAGGCACTCGAAGAAATAGGCATCGTTTTGAATAATTTAAAGTCTGATTTATTCGATTATTACCGGTATGGTGGGGAAGAATTCGTGAGTCTAGTCTTTGATGGGACGGGACAAAAGACGCTGGATTTAGCCGAATCTATCCATGACAGGATTGCTGAAATGCCGCTATTTAGTGAAGAGGGCGAGCCTTTGAAGATTACAGTTTCAATTGGAGTGGCCCATAGAAAACCGCATGAAGATATGAAAATTACCTTATTGCGGGCTGACCAAGCCTTATATCAAGCGAAACACCAAGGGAAGAACCAGACGGTGAACGCTAAAGGCGGGTTGATTTTCGATTAATTGATTATTTTCAACCGGATCTTTCACAATTTTTAGCCTTCAACGATGATTCTCAGCCCAAAGATTGATACAATAAGTATTAGATAAGAGTATACTGGACTCGTCTTATTGAACTGTCTAGTAAAAAAAGGAATTGAAAGAGGAGAATAAATGAATAATAAAAAAGATGCCGTCTTTTCGGCAGATTGGTTTATCCGTGTTCTGAAGGGTGCAGCTGTTGGAATAGGAGGAATTCTACCAGGTCTTTCAGGTGGAGTCCTAGCTGTCATTTTCGGCTTGTACGATCAAATTATTAACTTTTTAGCTAATATTACTGAAAATTTCTGGAAAAATGTCCGTTACTTTATTCCAGTTGGAATTGGTTTTTTATTAGGAATCTTAGTATTCTCAATTTTCGTTGAAAAAGCCTTTGGACTTTACGCAGCTATTTTTATTACCTTATTTATCGGCTTCGTAGTGGGGACTTTACCATCACTATTTAAGTCGGCTGGAAAAGAAGGGCGCAGTACATCTGACTTAGCCTTGCTTGCAGTAACTGCAGTCATCATTTTCTTGATCATGTTCTTAGGTGGTCAAGGGATTACACAAGTACAACCATCATTTATCGCCTGGGTATTATCAGGTGCTTTGATTGGTTTAGGGGTTATTGTACCAGGGATGAGTCCATCAAATTTCTTAATTTATTTTGGTTTATATGACAAAATGGCCGCAGGTATCGCAGCTCTTGATTTTTCAGTCATTATTCCATTAGGATTAGGTGGGTTACTGTGTGTCATTGGTTTAGCGAAGGCTGCTGAATGGGCCTTCAAACATTACTACTCTAAAATGTACCACTTTATTTTAGGGACTGTAATTGGTTCATCGATTGCCTTATTCCCAACACAAGTATTTCCAGGTTTCTCAGCTGAAGGTTTAGCAAATTCTGGTTTATCATTCATGAATACATTGATTTGGTGTGTGATTGCCTTTGTATTAGGGACAATCTTCTCATTATGGTTCTCAAAAATTGAAGAAAAATATTCAAATGACTAAATTGTCTAAAAACAGGCACTTCCTTTTGTAGGGAGTGCCTTTTTCGTTTTACGGATAATAATTTATTTTGTATAATGAAATTATATGAAAAGGAATTTCTAGGGAAGGGGGTGTTTTGAATGAATAAAAGGCATGAAGTATTTGGACAGCAGATAAATAAGGTGTCAGGCTTATATCTAGATTATCAGAACAACCCATTTTCCGATGAACTAGTCCACGATTTGCGTGTTTCAATTCGAGAATTACGTGGTCTACTTAACTTTATAAAAAAACGTATGGACAAAGACCATTATAACAAGTTGAACCAGCAATTGGGTGCAGCAGCGCGCGTATTTGGGCCCCTTCGTGAATTGGATGTGCTTTATGCATATTGCGAAGATTATGCAGTAAATCATCCTGAAACCAGCGAGGCTTATTACCAGCTGTTTAACACCTTCGTGAAAGAACGTCGGATAGAAGTGAATCGGACTTTTAATAAGGGCAATAGCGCCACCATTCAGCAGGCTATTGAGGATGCGAAAGAAATCCTTGAACTCGACCTATTTATAAATAAGAAAGACTGGAAGAAGTATACGCTTAAGCGCCTGAAAAAGAAGGATAAAAAATTGCGATACGCCTTTAAGACAGTGGATATTTCTGACTACGAGGCAGTCCACGAAATTAGAAAGAGTGCCAAGAAGGTGCGGTATGCAGCCACTTACTTCGACGAGACGGTTTCTAAAGACTTAAACCAATACAGAAAAGACGCCAAGGCCATTCAATCTGAATTCGGTGAAATTACAGATGCGTATGTCAATTATGATTTACTGACAGCATACGCAGACAAGGTAAAAGATGAAAATGTGCGTGATTTATTAATTCAAATTCGCGATGATATCGAATGCGCGGAATAGACTTAAGAATAAGATAATACACAAAAAGCAGCTGGGTTTTCCAACTGCTTTTTGTAATTTTTTGCTATTTGAAAGTATGTAGCGCCTTGCACCCTCATTCAAAATCGGGATCGAGCGACTCGCACCTTACATAGTCGAGTTTAAAATGTCAGACTTCGCTGACATATCACCAAATCCTTCAATATCTTTCAGATCTAGAAGGACTGGTTACAGTACGGCTAGTCTAAGCGACATTTTTACCATCCAGTTTAAAATCTTTCGTTTGCGTATCTTGTCAAGAAGGCTTTTGTTCTTTCTTGTTTCGGGGTATCGATGACCTCTTTGGCTGGACCTTGTTCGACGATGACACCTTTGTCCATGAAGACGATATTGGTTGATACGTCACGGGCGAAGGCCATTTCGTGGGTTACAACGATCATTGTTAGACCTTCTGTTGCTAATTGGGTCATTGTTTCCAATACTTCCCCAACCATTTCTGGGTCAAGGGCAGATGTAGGCTCATCGAATAGTAATACTTCTGGGTCCATTGAAAGGGCACGGGCAATCGCGACACGCTGTTGTTGTCCACCAGATAGTTGCTCAGGGCGGGCGTCACGGTAAGGTGCCATACCGACCTTTTCAAGGTTCTTAAGGGCAACTGCTTCTGCTTCAGCCTGACTACGACCTAAGATTTTACGTTGGCCAACTGTACAGTTTTCTAGGGCTGTATAGTTTTTAAATAGGTTGAATGATTGGAATACCATACCAACTTGGGTACGGTATTTATTAATGTTCATTTTCTTCCCGTTTAAAATCGA
Source organism: Aerococcus urinaeequi (assembly GCF_001543205.1). Taxonomy (NCBI): domain Bacteria; kingdom Bacillati; phylum Bacillota; class Bacilli; order Lactobacillales; family Aerococcaceae; genus Aerococcus; species Aerococcus urinaeequi. Next base: position 141,160 of record NZ_CP014162.1, on the reverse strand, counting down.
TTGGCCGTGGTATAAAATGTCGCCGCCAGTTGGTTCTTCAAGTAGGTTTAAGCAACGTAGTAGGGTAGATTTACCTGATCCAGATGAACCAATAATAGAGGTTACTTGTCCTGGGCGTACTTGGAAGTCGATATCACGTAGGACCAAGTTTTCCCCAAAACGTTTTTCTAAATGTTGTACATTTAAGATTAATTGATCTTGGTTTTGCATGTCATTTTCCTCCTATTGTTCTCTTTGACCGTTGATTACTGTATTCGTGCTAGATTCATAGACATGGTAAGTCTTTTTGCCTGCCATACGATTTTCGATGAAATTCAAGACACGAGTTGTTGTAAAAGTTAAGACAAAGTAGATAATCGCTGTAATTAGGAATGTTTGGAAGGTTAGGTAAGTTGAACCTGCGGCTGATTTCGTTACAAAGAATAACTCAGTTACTGCGATAACATTCAATACAGACGTATCTTTAATATTGATTACAAATTCGTTACCTAAAGCAGGTAAGATTGACCGAATAGCTTGTGGCAAAACGATTGTCGTCATTGTTTGGTAGTGGTTCATACCAATGGCACGAGCGGCCTCAGTTTGGCCTTTATCCACTGAGGTAATCCCACCACGGATCACTTCGGCAAGATAAGCACCAGTATTAATCGACACAATTAGTAAGGCTGCAAACATAGTAGACATTTGGAAATTGAAGAATAGTCTTGAACCATAGAAAATCATCATAGCTTGTACCATCATTGGTGTACCACGGAAGATTTCAATGTAGGCAGCAATCACAAAGTCGAATAATTTATAGAAGAAGTAGGCAACTGGTTTTTGATCGCGACGAACGATTAATGAACGGTAGATAGCAATCAATAAACCAATGACAAATCCCATAATTGTCGAGCTTAACGCGATAAACATAGTGTTACCAGCACCAGTTAGGAATTGGGAACCGTAAGTATCCCAAATGCCCGCAACTTCAGACCAGAAACCAGCACTTTCACCGCGCTCGTTCAAGTTCACCATATCTTCCATTAATTGGTCACGGTCAGCGGTTGGAATAGTTGCTAAGGCTTGGTTCATAATGTCTGTTAATGGAGAATCTTTTCTGGTTGCAACAGCAATATCAGAAGTGACTTCACCTAAGTTAAAGCCTTGGCCCTCAGCAAACTCAACGTATGTTAAGTCAGGGTTAGCAGCTACAGCAGCCATGGCACCTGGTTTTTCAGATACATAGGCGTCAACTGAACCAGCAGTTAAAGCTGTAATCATCGTTGGGAATGAATCCAAGGCAGTGGCTTGGGTTACGTCAGTAATTTGCGGAATTAAATCATAATGGAATGTATTTAATTGACCAGTAACAGTTGTGCCAGCGAAATCTTCTAGCGATGTAGCATCTGCGTATTCACTGTCAGCCATAGTCACAAGAACGATATCTGAAGAATAGTAAGAATTTGAGAAGTCCATTTGTTGTAGACGTTCTGGTGTTGGTGACATACCGGCAATAATCACGTCTATCATGCCAGATTCAAGTGCAGGTGGTAGACCGTCCCACTCTAACTTAACAATTTCAAGTTCTAAACCTAGTGAATCAGCTAGACGTTTAGCGATTTGTACGTCATAACCGTTTGCATATTCACCGTCAGAGTTTGAAATAGGGACTGCACCGTCCGCGTCAGATGTTTGCGACCAGTTGAAGGGCGCATAGTTGGCTTCCATCCCAACTCGTAGGACGCCTTCTGTGTCTAAACCTTCAGCTAATGCTTCTTGGTCAACCTCAATTGTTGTGCCGACCTCACTCGCTTCAACAAAAGCGGATGTTGGGCCAACGATGGCAAATACGATGGTCAAAATAGCAATCAAAGCTTTTTGCCAAGTGTTACTTACTTGATGATTTTTCATAATAATACCTCCCGAAAATAATAAAAAGCCTCTACAGCAATAAATTGCAATAGAGGCTTCCCTTTGTACGCAGTAAGACTATGACTAGTCTTTCAGTCGTTACTCCTAGGATAGCGCATCACTTGGTTAAGTGACAGTCATAAACATTTTTTGTTTATGCCCAATACTTTAACTTGGGGTTAAAATATTTCGGCGAATATTCCTTTCCATACTTTCAACGCTCCCGCTCGGGTATGTACTGATAAGCTCCGCACCTCTATCTCAATATATCGTATCTCATCATACACGAAGAATATTGACTTGTCATGAAAATCTGATTAAATCTTTCATGATAGCTTAAAATCATTGCAATTTTTCTACCTTTTTTGATCATTAAAAGCAGATAGTGGCTAGGTCTAGCCATTATTCGGGATAAATGGTAAAATATCTAAGATTATGAAAGCTAGGTGGAACGAAAGTCGTTAAGACGCGACCTTTCTATTGCATCTACAAACATTTAACGCACAGTATAAAAAGTTGGAGTGACAAATATGTCGAATGAAGAAAAAAACAGAGTAATAGCGAAATTGGGCTATCACAAATTCACCATCAAGAGTCATAAAACAAGTGAACATATTCAACAAGTGAGCCGTGATATCAACCAATTACTTGCTGATATTAGTAAAAAGAATCCCAATATGTCAATGGAAGAGATGGCTTTATTAGTAGCGTTAAACATCCAATCTGATAATGTGGATTTACAAGCACAAATGGCTGTAAAATCTAAAGAAAATGCCGATTTAATGGTCCGTGTAAAATCAATGGAGCAAACCATGGGCACGTTGGTGAAAGAAATCGCTGAAATAGAAAAAGAAAAGATGCGTGAAGCAAAAGAAAAAACTCAACCACAAACACCATCAAAAGCCAAGACGACCCAGGGACATGCTAAAGCGCCAGCTAAAAAACCAGCGCAAACAAAAGCAAGTGGAAAACAAACACTAACACAGGCTGACTTAGATAAAGAAATTCCTGAAATTAGCCAACCAAGTTTGAAGTCTAGTGTGAACACAGCCTCAAAACAATTGGGTCGTTTGCGTCAAACACCAAGATCATAGGCTATTGATAGAAAATATGGGTACCAACGGGAGGAAAGCATGACAAGTTTTTTGATTTTATTATTTTTTATACTTAGTATAGGCGTTGGTGTCTATCGAGGGGCTATACTGCAAGGCATTCATTCTATAGGCTTATTAGTCGCGTATTTGTTTGCCGTTTTGTTCTATCAAAATCTAGTTGACCTTGTAACCTTATGGGTGCCTTATGTAGGTTTTGATATTGAAAATACCTTTGTCTATTATCCAGTAGCTTTATTACAAAATATGGATATCATTTACTTTAGATTAGTTGCCTTGTTAGCAATTATCTTGCTTGTCTGGATTGTTACTAAATTAATTGCTTTTGGCTTAAGAGACTTAAAATTTAAAGAAATGGATATTCAATGGAACGGCATTTTGGGCGGCCTATTTGGCTTCTTCTCAGCTTGGTACTGGTCATTCTTTATTTTGATGTTTATGTCAGTTTTAACCTTTGAAGGGGTGCAAACAGCCTTATCCAATTCTTCAGTCGCCGACTTCATTATCTTGAATACCCCAATTTTATCTGGTCAAGTATTCAACATCCTACTACAAGGACTAGGCAACTTACCATTTTAACAACGTGCAAATATATGCCTTTGCGCACTGCGCAATTATGGCAATTGATATGGCTGTGATAATTGATCACGGCCTATTTCCTACTTAAGACGCCTTTTATATTCATTACTGATAACAATCGAAGGAGGATACATTTTGAATCCTAAAATATTTCAAACCTTAGAATTTGAGAAAATACAACAACAAGTAGCAAAAGAAACCCGAACTGAAATCGGAAAAATCCAAGCTTTAAATTTAAAACCCAGTGCAGAAGCGGAAGAAATCGAGCAATCCTTACAAAGTGTTGACGATGTAAAACGCTTGTTTGAATTAGACAAACGGATCCCAGTCAGCCAACTAATTAACGTAAAACCATTCTTAAAACGATTGGATATCGGTGCTGACTTAAACGGGAAAGAATTGGCTGCAGTAGGCCGGGTCTTACGGGCATCTGGTGAAGTTTCTACCTTCTTTAGCAAACTAAAAGAAGCAAAAGTAGAATTAATGCAATTGTATGCAATTGCAGATGACTTTATTGACATGCGGGATTTGATGCGTAAGATGCAAAATGCCATTGCAGATGATGGGTCAGTTTATGACAATGCCTCGTCAACTTTACATGGCTTAAGACAAGGAATCAAACGCGAAGAAGCGGGTATCCGTGTCAAACTAGACCAAATAATCCGGTCTAATAAGGCTTCTTATTTAAGTGAGGCCATCATCACCATCCGGAACAACCGCTTTGTAATTCCGGTTAAACAAGAATACCGTAACGCTTTTGGTGGGGTAGTTCATGACCAATCGTCATCAGGACAAACATTGTACATTGAACCGCAAACAGTTTTAGATGCAAATAACCACTTGCGGTCCCTGCAAGTCCAAGAAGACGAGGAAATTAGACGGATTTTCCAAGAGTTATCTACAGAATTAGCCCCTTATACCAGTGAAATTGCTGAAAACAATCAACGTCTTGGGGATTTAGACTTGATTCAAGCTAAATTCTTCTATGCCCGTGAAATTGGGGCCAACCGACCGATTTTAGCAAATGGATCTGAACGCATTGACCTAAAAGAGGCGAGACATCCTTTATTAGACCGCAAAACAGTTGTCGCTAACGATATTCATTTTAGCCATGAATATAATATGATCGTCATTACCGGGCCAAACACCGGTGGTAAAACCATTACCTTGAAAACAGTCGGTCTACTGCAATTAATGGCTCAATCAGGCTTATATATTACTGCCAAGGCAGATTCTCGGGTAGAAATCTTCAAAGAAATATTTGCGGATATTGGTGACGAGCAGTCCATTGAACAAAGTTTATCCACCTTCTCAGGACATATGACGAATATTATCCGTATTGTTGAGGCTGCAGACGAACATTCGCTAGTTTTAATCGATGAGTTGGGTTCTGGTACCGACCCTCAAGAAGGGGCAGCCATCGCCATCGCGGTACTAAACCGTTTTGCCTTCCTAAACGCCCGCGTATTGGCCACTACCCATTATCCGGAACTGAAAACGTACGCTTATGACCATCCTGGGGCCATTAATGCCTCGATGGAATTTAACGAAATCACCTTGGAACCAACCTATCAATTGCTGATTGGGGTGCCAGGTCGCTCTAACGCCTTTGATATCTCCCAACGACTAGGTTTACCAGTTGAAATGGTGGATGAAGCACGTTCTTATATCCAGGAAGATAGCCAAAATCTCAACGAAATGTTGCTTGATTTAGAAGCCCAACGTCACGAATACGAAGACTTATCAGCCGAAGCCGCCAAAGACTTAGCCGATGCTGAAAATCTTTTAAATGATTTGAAAAAGGCACAAGCTAGACTAGAAGCTGACAAACAAACCTATATGAACCGGGCCCGTAAAGAAGCCAATCAATTGGTAGAAGACACCAAGGCAAAAGCCGATGCCATTCTGGCGGAGATCCGGGAGTGGCAAATCAACCATCCAACCATTGGTAATATCAAAGAACATGAGATGATTGATCGTCAAAGCGCCTTGTCTAACTTAACGCAAGAGGAACAGCTAAAGAAAAACAAAATCCTTCAAAAAGCCAAGAAAAATAAAGAGCGAAAAGCCAGCTTTGAAGTGGGCGATGAAGTGAATGTTCTAACCTACGGGCAACGTGGTACCTTGGTTGAGAAACGTGAAAAGGACTGGGTTGTTCAGATGGGTATGCTGAAGATGGAAGTGGCTGAAAAAGATTTAACTTTAGTTGATGAGAAACCGAAGAAAGAGAAAAATCATCGGGCTGGACTCAAAGCAAGTAAGGCTAAATCAGTCAATACGAGTCTAGATTTACGTGGTGAACGGTATGAGGAAGCCATGATTCGACTAAACAATTTTATCGATTCGGCCTTATTAGCCGGGCATGGTCAGGTCACCATTATCCATGGTCACGGCACAGGTGCCTTAAGACAGGGTGTTCAAAAGGCCTTGAAGAACCATCCACGGGTTGATTCCTTTGAATTCGCACCTTATAACATGGGTGGTAATGGGGCGACAATCGCTAAATTTAAAGGCTAAATTGGTAAAAAGCAGATAAATGTTCAAATTGGTCAGACAATGCTATAATGATGAAGAATAAAAATGAGAGGGGTAATATAAATGGTTAAAGCTATTACAGATGCAGAATTTAAAAATGAGACTGAAGAAGGCGTTGTATTAATTGACTTTTGGGCTACTTGGTGTGGACCTTGTCGTATGCAATCACCAATCGTTGAAACTTTAGATGATGAAATGGGTGACCAAGTTAAGTTCACCAAAATGGATGTGGATGATAATCCAGAAACAGCACGTGAATTTGGTATTATGTCCATCCCAACATTAATGATCAAGAAAGACGGTCAAGTTGTTGAGCAATTAGTTGGTTATACGCCAAAAGAAAATCTAGAGCAAGTATTAAACCAATACTTATAATCTAAAATAAAGAAAGCGGCCGGGAAAATTCTCGACCGCTTTCTTTATTTGCTTAAGTCTATTGTTATTGCGCAACTATAGGTTTTCAACTGAGAATTCACCGTTTCTAGCATAGCCCTTATCTTTCGTATAAAGAATTCCCCAAGAAAATCCAGGTTTAAAAGCTGCCAGCTGATGTAATCTTGACAGTTGCGGCTTCGGGCATTATTCAGTATAAGAAATATCATCAAGTTAACTTTACTATTCGCTATTGAGATCCTTTTCAAATGTCCGTCATTATTCAAGGATTTACCAATCCAGATACTAGCTAAAGGGATATTGATGGCCTGATTTCATGTCTACTATTTTTAGGCAACCAAGTCATTATAAAAGAGGTACCTGAATGGTTGCATAAAGAGTTGACTGTGATCGGTTGGCCACAATAAAAAAGTAGTGGGAGCCAATTAGCTTGATCGCACCACTACTTTTTTGCTGCACCTTTTTTTTATTCTACTAACTTACGGCCTTCGTTGCCTTTTTCGATATTTTCTAAGATGTCTTGGTTTAAGAAACCATCGTCGTATTGTTTACGCCAGTCCATAAATCCTTCATCTAACCCGCGAATAAGGACTTCTGCGGTACCGATATTGGTTGCTAGTGGGATGTTATACACGTCACATAAACGGATCAGGGCAGTCACATCTGGTTCGTGGGGCATAGCTGCTAATGGGTCACGCATAAAGATAACTAAGTCCATGTCGTTTTGTGAGATAGCCGCACCGACTTGTTGGTCACCACCAAGTGGGCCTGATTTAAAGCGGTGAACGTCTAAACCAGTGGCTTCGATAATACGTAAACCAGTTGTCCCTGTAGCAAATAATTCATGTTTTTCAAGAATGAATTTGTAGGCAGTTGCAAAGGACACCATCATATCTTTTTTTGAATCATGGGCAATAAGTGCAATTTTCATATAGCATATCCTCCAGTTCGTATCGGCAATTTGATTTTCAAACGAGACATTGACCTTTTTCCTTAAATTACGTTTAATAATTGCGAATGGGTGAAGTGAATCGTCTTCTTCTGTTATAATTGTATCATAGATTTTAAATTGTTCATTGCGATTTTTGAACGATTTGTTTGACGGAGGAGGTTAACATGAACAGACCTATCGGATTCTTAGATTCTGGTGTAGGTGGCTTAACGGTAGTGAAAGAAGCTATGCGACAATTGCCCAATGAATCGATTATCTATATTGGTGACAATGCACGTTGTCCTTATGGGCCAAGAAGTGTAGAAGAAATAGCGACTTTTACTAATCAAATGGTCGATTTTCTTTTAACCAAAGATATTAAATTATTGGTCATTGCCTGTAATACAGCGACTGCGGTTGCCTTAGATGAAATTAAACAGCGGGTATCTATTCCAGTTATCGGGGTGATTCAACCGGGTGCAAGAGCAGCCAATAAATACACAAAAAATGGCAAAATTGGTGTTTTAGGTACTGAAGGGACCATTAAAAGTGGCATGTACCTTGAAAATTTACTACAAAAAAATAAAGACTTGAACATGACTTCATTAGCTTGTCCAGCCCTTGTCCCACTGGTAGAAAGCCAACAATACGCCACACCTTTAGCCAAAAAGGTGATAGCGGAAACTTTAGCACCAATTAAAAATAAGGGGTTGGATACTGTTATTCTAGGTTGTACCCACTATCCTTTACTAAGAGATACCATTCAAAAAACCTTGGGACATACGGTCAAACTTGTTGATTCTGGCCAGGAAACTATTTCAGACGTATCCATCCTTTTGGATTACAACGACATTGCCAAATTGTCGGATGATCCATCACCAAGAGTGACTGAATTTTACACCACCGGCTCACCAGAACTATTTAAGGAGATTGCGGACGACTGGTTGGATCAACCAATTGAAGTACACCGTGTCACTATCGAAACACTTGAAGCAATTCAAAAACAGATGAAAGAAGGCTAACATTTATATGAAGCAAGTAATGATCGCTACAGCCAACCAAGGTAAAGCCAAGGAATTCAAGCAATTATTTGATAAATACGGAATTGAAGTTAAAACCTTGCTAGATTTTCCTGACTATCCAGATATTCCAGAAACTGGGACTACTTTCATTGAAAATGCGACGATTAAAGCCACAACAGCCGCGAAAGACTTGCACATTCCAGTCATTGCGGACGATTCTGGTCTAGCCATTGACGCATTAGACGGGGCACCAGGCGTTTATTCAGCCCGTTACGCAGGCCCTGAGAAGTCAGATGCCAATAACCGGAAAAAGGCCTTAACCGAGCTTGCTGACGTACCTGACGAAGATAGAGGCGCGACTTTCCATACCTATCTAGTCGTTTCTGACGCACAAGGTCAAGTCATCAACCACTACCACGGCACTTTATCTGGTGTCATCTTACGTGAAGAGCGCGGGGAAAATGGCTTCGGCTATGATCCAATTTTTTACGTACCAAGTGAAGGGTTAACCACAGCTGAAATGTCAGCAGAAAAAAAAGATTCTTTAAGTCACCGAGGCAATGCCTTACGTTTACTAGCCAAAGATTTACAAAATGGGGAGTTGAACTTATATGAAGATTCTAATCACAAGTGATAATCACGGCGACCATGAAGCGCTGGTCAACCTAGTCTTAAAAGCAGGGGATGACATTGATTTATTTATCCACTGTGGAGACTCTGAGTTATCAGAAGACGATACCATTTGGGGGATTTTCCATACCGTAAGAGGGAACACTGACTATGGCAACTACAAGGATGCCATTAGTTTAAATTCCCCTGAAGGGAAGATTGTTGTGACGCACGGCCATTTATATGGGGTAAAACAAAATTTGAAGAAATTGGTTGCCTTAGCGAAAGAAAATCAAGCGGATGTCATCATGTACGGCCATACCCATGTCATGGATGACCAAGAAATAGACGGGATTAAAATTATTAACCCAGGTTCAATCCGCATTCCAAAAGGTAACTACCCATACCCATCATTTGCTATTTTAGACTGGCAAGGTGACAAGAAAGAAGTCACTTTCTACAATGCAGACTGGGAAGTTATTACAGAAGTTGGCTAAATAATAAAAAAAGAAACCGCACGGTCAAGTCCTGGTTTGGACACCAATCGTGCGGTTTTTGTATATGTGATTTTAATGATTATAGTTCTGCTCCTGAGTCATAAACAGGTTGTTTGTAACCATTGCGTACAAGTAGGGCTGTAAGTTGTTCATAGTAGTGTGAACGAACTGCCATCTTATCGCTATCTCTAGTATTGAATACTACACGGTAGAATAAGCGGCCGACAGCGTCACGTTGGTAACCCCAAACTTCTGCTTCACCTAAAACCCGGTCATCAGAAGAAGCTAATGATAAACCATCTTTAATAACAGATTCGATTGAACCTAAATCAGAGTTTGGATCAATGTACAAGTCTACGTACATATGACGAGTGGTATTAGAAGAGTTGGTTACATTTTCGATGTTACGGTTAGGGACAAAGTGCCTTGAACCGTCATCTCCAGATAGAATAGTTGTCCGGATACCCGTTGAAATAATGGTACCTGATAAACCAGCGATTGTAACATAGTCTCCAACAGCAAATTGGTGTTCTAAAAGAATGAAAAAACCATTGACCACGTCAGTGATAAAGCCTTGTGCACCAAGACCTAAGGCTAGGGAAGCAACCCCGGCACCGGCTACTAGTGTGGCTACTGGTAAACCTAGAATGGCTAGAATAGAGTAACCTAATAGGAAATAGTAAGTATATTGAACAACGTTTTCCACTAATTTATGGATGGTTTTGTTCCGTTGGATAGACCCAACGTTGCGGTTTTCAATCCGTTTAGCGTCCCGCTCAAAGTATACGTCAACAATACGGTCGACAATCTTTTTGACAACCCAAAAGATTAAAGCGGTGACTACCAGTTCAAAAATGGTAGAAATTAAGCTTGAGAGTAGACTGGCATAATCAATTGATTCGATATAAGTGCGCCACCATTGTCTAATTTGATCCAAATAAATCATCCTTTCAACATTATCCTTATTCTTCATGGTATCGAATGATGAAATTATTGTAAAGCCATTTGCAAAAGGATTAATCAATATTTAAGTTGTCGGATTTTTAAGCTTAAAATAAGTGCGTTATTTTTTGTAAAGCCCTCTCATGGTATGGTAAAATATTCTTATAGTTATATATTAAATATCTTATATTCAATGATATGAGAGATGGAGAAGGAGTGATTTTTACATGACCGGAGGCCAAATTGCGGGCTTAATCGCAGCAATAGCATTTGCGGCATTAGTGATCTACATTATTCTATTCTTACGTGAACTAACAAAGACCATGAAGGAAGTTACAGGTATTGTTAATGAAGCGAATGAAACAGTTAAAGTAGTCACCAAGGATGTAGATGCATTATCAATTGAGGTGCAAGGATTACTCAATAAGTCTAATGTTTTATTAGATGATGTGAATGGAAAAGTAGCTCAAGTGGACCCATTGTTCAAAGCAATCGGGGACGTCGGGGTAACTGTTTCAGACGTGAATGATTCTACACGTAACTTAGTCCTAAATATTACCAATACTGCCCAAACAAAGGTAGATGATATTAAGGATAAAACAACAGGTGCTACTGAAGCTGGTTCAGCTACAGTAACTGCTGATCAAGCAGTAAAACCTGGACAACCAACTGTGACTGGTATTCAAAAAGTGGGGCAATCAGCTAAAGCTTTATATCAAAAACGGCAAGTGCGCAAGGCACAAGAGAATTCACAATCTAAACCATATTAATCAATATTATTAATTGAAAGAAAGAGGGAAATATATATGTCTAGAAATACAGGTTCATTCTTATTAGGTGCAATCATCGGTGGTACTGCAGGTGCTGTAGCGGCATTATTATTTGCACCAAAATCAGGTCGCGAGTTCCGGGATGACTTAAATCAACAAGCAAACGTTCTTCGTGATACAGCTTTAGACTACGCTGATATCGTCACTGAAAAAGGTAACGTAATGTATCAAACTGCTAGCGATGCTGCACAAGATATCCGCGTGAACTTATCAGAATCTGCTGAAGTTTTAAAAGCGCAATTAAACGAAGCAACTACCGAAGCAACTAAACAATACCAAGTAGCTCGTGATGAAGTGGCAAGTGCTTATGTAGATGCCAAAAATACGACTTCCCAAGCAACAGAAGATGCAAAAGCTGAAGTTGCGGAAGGTACTGAAGAAGTGAAAGCCGCTACTGATAAAGCAGCAGCTAAAGAACAACCACTTAAAGAAGACGCTGAAAAAGTGAAAAAACAAGTGGAAGAAGTTAAAGAAAAATAATTGCTGACTTAAAAAAATGAAATAGGATTGTCTACAGGTATTTGAGATTTTGAAATACTTGTAGGCAATTTTTGTTATGTTTCATAAAAATCATGCAAATTTTGTACATTTTTATGAAAATGACTTGTTAAACAAGTCAAATACTGATAGAATATGAAAATGTGAATGAAAGCAGTCACCGTAACAAAGAAAACGTTTGCAAATATCACTTTTTAGTGCTATATTTGGCAATGTACGTATGAAAACAAATTAAAAAATTTTAAAGGAGCGATGAAGATGGAAAAACAAACTGTTACGATCTATGATGTTGCGCGTGAAGCTCAAGTATCTATGGCTACAGTTTCTCGTGTTGTAAATGGTAACACGAATGTTAAACCTTCAACGCGTGCAAAAGTATTAGATGTAATTAAACGACTAGACTACCGTCCTAATGCGGTCGCACGTGGATTAGCAAGTAAAAAGACGACAACTGTTGGGGTATTATTACCAGATATCACGAATAATTTCTTTAGTGCTTTAGCTTTAGGGATTGATGATATTGCCTCAATGTACAAATACAACATTATTCTAGATAATGCAGATAATAAAAAAGAATCACAAGTTCTTTCTAATATTTTAGCAAAACAAGTAGATGGTGTTATCTACATGGGTCACCAATTATCTGACTCTGTTCGTGAAGAAATCAACCGTACAAACACACCGTTTGTATTAGCCGGTTTAAACGATGATAAAGGCGAAATTCCTTCTGTAAATATCGACTACACACAAGCTTTCTATGAAGCTGTTTCAGGTCTATTTGCACAAGGACACAAAAATATTGGTTTCCTAGCGGCTAAACCATACTTTAACAATAACCTAGACCGTTACAATGGTTACTTAAAAGCTTTAGAAGAAGCTGGTAAAGAATTGGACAAATCATTATTATTTGAAGTGCAAGACTCTCGTTTCAAAAACGGTGAAGACATTGCCCAACAAATCCGTGATTCAAAAGCTGACGGTATCGTTGTCGTTGGTGATGAGTTAGCGGTTAAAGTAACGAACCATATGGTGGATAATGGTGTGAAAGTACCAGAAGAATTCGCTATTGTGACGTCAAACAACACTTCCCTAACTGAAGTTGTTCGACCTACTTTAACGTCAATTGAACCACCTTTATATGATATTGGTGCCGTTTCAATGCGTATCTTAACAAAATTAATGAATAAAGAAGAAGAAATCGAAAACCATGTAACCTTACCACATAAATTTATTTTACGTGATTCAACTAAAGATGCATAAAGTGAGAAAGGCCTTCAAAGCGAAATGCTTTGAAGGTCTTTTTTTACCTTGTTGTTTGAAAATTCTTCCATTATCATTAATGTAATGAATTGGGAGAGGTGTTGGATTTAGATGAAGAATAAGTTGAGCCAGGGTAACCGAATATTACTAATAATTATAGCCATTGGACTAGTCTGTCTAGTGGGCATTGCACTTGCCTACAAGGGGATTGTTTCACCAAGTAACGCCAATGAAAACGGGGATGAACAAGGGGGAAACGATACGCCAGTTATACAAGTGCCGTCCTTTTTATCAAATCTGCCGGCTAAGGAAACTGAAGACCAGTGGCAGGGTGAGGATGGGACTTTTGTCTTGCGGTCGGTTGGAGATGTTTTGATCCATTCGGAGGTGACTTCAACAGCGGATACGACAGCGGAGGTGTTTGCGGATCAAACGGCTTCACTACAGGATGCGGGTGCTCTAACTGGAGACAATTTGATTGCCCATGGTTCAAATAATGGGGACATGGCGGTTGATCTAGGTGTTTCGGACTATAATTTTGACCCTATGGTTGCTAAAATTGCGCCATTTACATCTTATGCAGATTATACAGTGGCCAACCTGGAGATTCCTGCGGCCTATCCTGAATTGCCGGTGGCGACTTATCCGAATTTCAATATGCCTTCATCCATTCTTGGGTCTTTGAAGCGGGCTGGTATTGACGGTGTGTCAACTGCGACCAACCATACGCTGGACCAGTTTGCGGACGGAGCTAACATCACTATGGACTATCTGGATGAAGCTGGGCTCATGTATTACGGGGCTTTTCGTAGTCAAGAAGACCATGACACGGCAAGGATTGTCGAGAAAAATGGGATTAAGTTGGGCTTTCTGGCTTATACTTATGGGACCAACGGCATGGTTCCGCCCGAAGATGAGCCGTGGGTGGTTAACTATGCGGATTTACCAGTGATGCTTCAAGAAGTGGCGGCATTGAATAACCAAGTGGATGCGGTTGTTGTGTCCTTACATTTGGGGACTGAATACGGGACGTTGCCGGATGATGAACAAATCGCTGTGACCCAGGCCTTGGCAGATGCTGGTGTAAAATTGGTGATTGGTGGACACCCACATGATTTACAGCCAGTGAATTGGTTGAATGACAAGGATACCTATGTGATTTATTCGCAAGCGTCATTTATGACTGGTCAAGTTGCGGATGATAATAAACTTGGGGGCATTCATGAGGTGACTTTTACCCGTGACGAAAACGGTGAAGTACAAGTGCGCGCCGGGAAATTCATGCCGACTTATTTTTCAGGGACAGCTAATGAGACTTCATATGAAAGTGTCCCACTAGGGGATTATAAGGGGCAAGATAATGATCAAGCTGCTTGGGTTGAAACCATCCATGACCGGATGATGACTTATACAGAAGATTTTACCTATCAGGATTACTTAGAGACTGCCTGGACACAAGGCGTTAACTACGAATAGTAACAGTAGATAGGAGATTGCTAAGAAGCGTGGATTTTACAATAACTTTAGTAAAATACTTTTAGTAAAATGCAATAAGGGATTGATTTTGTATCGAATTCCCCTTAAAATGTTAGCTTTTTTGTGAGAATGTTATCTTTTAATGTTTTTTCACATGGCATAGATTATAATAGGATGAGATTTTGTTTATTTTGGTCAGGAGGCATATGTACTTGGCAATAAATAAAACAATGACCTTATTTAAGTTGTTAGTGGGATTTGTATTAATAACAGGATAAATAAATTGAAGGATGGGATAATATGCAAGCAGTAATTACAGTAATTGGTAAGGATAAGGTTGGTATTTTAGCGAAAGCAGCCACTAAATGTGCAGAATTAAACGCAAATATTGTAGATGTTGAGCAATCAATCATGCAAGATCTTTTTACCATGGTGATGATCGTCAATATTGATGGTTTAAACGTTGAATTTGAGGACTTTAAAAAAGAAATTAAAGATGCATTAACTGCGATGGAAGTTTATGTAATGCACGAAGATATTTTTAATGCCATGCATAAAATTTAAGTCAGTTAAGGAGAAACAAACATGCTAGAAATGAATAATATCATTGAAACAGTTTCAATGATTAAAGACAACAATTTAGATATTCGAACAATTACAATGGGGATTTCACTGATTGACTGTGCAGATCCAGATATCGACCGTGCCTGTCAAAAGGTATACGATAAAATCACTACTGTTGCCAAAGACTTGGTGAAAACCGGTGAAGAAATTGAAGAGAAATACGGGATTCCAATTGTCAATAAACGGATTGCTGTAACCCCAATTTCTCAATTATTAGCGGCTTCAGGTGGCGACCCGTTAAAATATGCCCATATCTTAGATAAGGCAGCCAATGCAGTTGGCGTCAACTATATCGGTGGGTATACAGCCTTAGTTCATAAAGGATTTTCTGCTGGGGACCGTGCTTTAATCGAATCAATTCCACAAGCGATGGCTGAGACAGACCACGTTTGTTCATCCGTTAATATTGGGTCAACACGTGCAGGGATCAACATGGATGCTGTTAAAATCATGGGTGAGGTTGTCCGTAAGGCGGCTGAATTAACCCAAGATAATGAAAGCATGGGGGCCTCTAAGATTGTCGTCTTCTGTAATGCTGTTGAAGACAATCCATTTATGGCTGGTGCCTTTCACGGTCAAGGGGAGCCGGATGTTGTGATTAACGTTGGGGTTTCTGGACCAGGTGTTGTCCGCAATGCTCTTGCAGAATTGCCAAAAGATGCATCTCTTGAAACAGTTGCGGATACTATTAAACAAACAGCTTTCAAAGTAACTCGTATGGGTCAGTTAGTGGGGACAGAAGCCTCTAATATGCTAGGTGTACCTTTTGGAATTGTAGACTTATCATTAGCGCCTACGCCAGCTGTCGGCGATTCTGTAGCTCATATCTTAGAAGAAATTGGTTTAGACCAAGTGGGTGCCCATGGTTCAGTAGCGACTCTAGCTATGCTAAACGATGCAGTTAAAAAAGGCGGTATCATGGCCTCATCAAATGTTGGTGGTTTATCAGGTGCCTTCATTCCAGTAAGTGAGGATGCAGGGATGATTGCTGCTGCAGCTAACGGTACTTTAAATATTGAAACTTTAATGTCGATGACAGCTGTATGTTCAGTTGGTTTAGATATGATAGTTATTCCTGGTGATACAACGCCTGAAATTATTTCAGCGATTATTGCCGATGAAGCAGCGATTGGGATGATCAATTCCAAAACAACCGCTGTTCGTGTGATTCCAGCTATAGGTCGCCGTGATGATGAAGTCTTGAACTTTGGTGGTTTGTTCGGTGAAGCTTCTGTTATGCAAGTAAATCGAACTTCTCCTAATACCTTTATCCACCGTGGTGGTCGTATTCCAGCACCAATTCAATCACTTAAAAACTAGTTTTTTTATCATAAGTAAGGCCCTTATCTTTTTACAAAATAAGGGCTTTTATTTGGTTCAATGAATGAATGCGCTTATAATGGAGGGACAGTGGAAACTGAATACGTATTAAGGGGAAATTACATGAATTTATTAAATCAAACATTAACCTTAAATAATGGGGTAGAAGTCCCACAAATTGCATTAGGGACTTGGCAAACACCGACTGCTGAAGCGGTGAGTTCAGTCCGTTTTGCCCTAGACAATGGCTACAAACACATTGACGGTGCTCATGCCTACGAAAACTCTAAAGGGATTGGTGAAGGGATTAAATCTTCAAACGTTAACCGTGAAGACATTTTCATCACAACTAAGGTTCGTGGGGAATCGAAAACTTATGAAGCGGCTATGGACAACTTCTACCAAGAGTTGAAAGACTTAGATACTGACTACATAGACTTATTATTAGTCCACTGTCCAACACCTTGGCGCTTTTTCTCAAGAACTGATGAAAAACGTCCAAGCTTCTATGAAGAAAATATCCAAGTATGGCGCGCTTTAGAAGAGTTGTATGATAAAGGCTTAGTCCGTGCAATCGGGGTTTCAAACTTTAACGCCGACGACTTACAACACTTAATCGAAAACACAAATATTAAACCTGTTGTAAACCAAATCAAGTACCACATCGGCTATACGCAAGACGATATTGTATCTTACTGTGAAGCTAACGACATCATCGTTGAAGGCTACTCATCACTAGGTACAGGCCGCTTATTAGGCAACGAAGACATCAAGGCGATTGCAGACAAATACGGGGTATCCGTACCACAATTATGCTACCGTTATCCTTTGCAAAAAGGCCACATCATTCTACCAAAATCAGTTCACGAAGAATACATTCTTGCCAATGCTGAATTAGATTTCGAAATTTCTGAAGCTGATATGGCAACTTTAGATGCTTTCGTTATTGAATAACCTGATTGTCATCCTTGATAAATAAACGGAGCTAGGAAACACCTACCTCTAAAAATAAAAATCGCGATGAAATAAATTATAAATGTGATTTATCCGTTGCGGTTTTTATTTTTGACTGATTTATGTTGAAAAGCTTACGCTCTTTTTTCTAGCCGCAAGGGCTAATTGGTTAGGTCTATGCTCATAAGCAACAGTCCATCGTCATTATGAACAGCAGGTTTGCCTCTGACGTTGGTTTCTCGCATACTAAATACACCGTGCAAGCAGTCAAAAATAATTTCACCGTCAACTTTGCGTTTAGCGTAGATAACTTTTTTATTTTGTTATAATTTTGATAGATGGTGAGTCACTCATTTAATTTTTGTGTGTCACTAATCTTGTAAGGTATTTGACTCATTATGCTTTTTAAAAGGATAAAAAACCTTCAACTCTTTCTGGTTTAGAATGAGTTGAAGGTTTTTTGTTAGGGGACTAAGTTGTTTTGCAATCTCCTTTTTAAGTATCTTTTTTAGAGGCAATGTACTGTTTCACTAAGCAATCGTATTCCCGCATAATTGATGAAATGACCGGTTTTTTTATCGACTCTAATGTGATGGAATCGATGGATGCTATAGGCAATACATCGTTACCCGTTCCTGAAATAAAAGCGCCATCGATACCATTTAATTCCGTCACAGGAACATTTTGTTCAATAATATCAATTTGCTGTTGTTGGCAAATAGCTACAACTTTAGAACGGACAATACCTAAAAGAACATTTTTAGCAGGAGAAGTATAGAGTTTATCCCCTTTAACAATAAATAAATTTGAACGACTACCTTCTGTGAGGTTACCTTCTTGGTCGACTAACAGCACTTCATATGAACCTGTTTTTTCTCGTTCCGTTAGTACAGTTTTTTGATACTCTTCACGTTGAATCTTGATATTCGGATCTTCTCTTTCCAAATTCAACAAAGTTGTTTTAATGCCATTTTGATAATAGCTCGCAGGCGGATAAGAACTTTTAGTGAAGAAAGCCAGTAAACCAATGTCTTTATTCCAGATCAATTTGATATTTTGATCAGAGGCACCATTCTTATCTATAAGTTGGTATAACCGATTGATTAAAATATCATCTGAATCTGTTAAAGGAATGCCGACAGCTAGAGCAAACGCTCTGAATCGGCGCAAATGATCTTCCAAAAACAAAGGTATGCCTTCTCTAACGCGAATCACTTCATACACGTTTTTTCCTGTTAATTGTTCAAATGGATGCAAGTTGTCTGTGGATACTTCTTGATCATTATGATAGTAAAACTTTTGTTCAACATATTCCATATTTTTCATCCTCATTTATTTAATCATTGTGGTTAATTTATTCAGGAGCGTGTTAATGGTCTATTTTTAAATAAGTTTATCACTTTTTCAAAATGAAGACAGCAATGTTTTTATTAATAGTTGAATAGATACTCCTTACTATAAAGTGTAGTGAGTAGTGTAATTTTTTTACTAAATACATACTGGGAAAAAGGTATTTAATATCAAATAGGATCGAAAGTAACATATAACTTACATAGCGTGGTAGGGCTCATTTATTTAAGCTATATTTCCGTATTAGTCATAGAATGTTTATTCTCTGGTAGCGACCTTCCAATGTTAGCTTTAGTAGCAAGAATCCCTTGTCGTTTATGAGAAAAGTTCTATGGCACAGCTATAGAGGTACGAAAATAGAGAAGTCAAAATTTAAACGATTACATAACTTTTGAATTATATAAAACAAGATGATAAACTAATTTAAAATCTGAAACTATCACTTTTATATGAAGGAGAGATTCTATGCGCACAGTATCATGGCAAGGAAACGAAAAAATGGAAGTCAAAACAGTCCCGGATCCAACGATTGAAGAACCAACCGATATGATCATTCGTATTACAGCAACAGCTATTTGCGGTTCCGACTTGCATTTATATCATAATGGGAAACCGGTCATGGAAGAAGACTATGTAGTAGGACATGAGCCTATGGGTATTGTAGAAGAAGTTGGTTCTGCAGTGACCAAAGTGAAAAAAGGCGAAAGAAATAGTGGGGCTGGCAGATAACTAGCTCTAAAAATAAAAGCGCGATGAGATAATCATGAAATGTGATTGTTTTGTCGCGTTTTTATTTTTAGCGGATTTGGGAGATAAGAAATCAGTTAGACATTTATGGCGATGTTTCTTTAGATTGCGACAACGTCGCTTGTGTGCAAAATGTCCTTTAGGAATCGTCTTTTCTTCTTTGATTGTAGCTTCAACTTCTATCAGTTCTTCACCCAAATGATAAATGATTTTTTTAATACCTTCTGGCGTTTCTGAAATTTATTCAAATAAAACCATATCAATACTTTTTTAGATGGATAAAAACCCTTCAACTCTTTCTAATTTAGAATGAGTTGAAGGGTTCCATTGTTAGGAGACAGAGTTGTTTCCTAGCACATCTTTTTTATTTTTCTAACCATCTTGTTGAATATTATCTTCTTCAATTTCTTGACGACGTTGTTCATTTTCTGCACTACGCAATTTAAAGGATTCTAATACTTTTTGAACTTTAGCATTTACAGTAGCATTTGTCTTAGAACGGAAGCTTTCAAGTTTGTTCATGTAGTCATCCATCGAACCACCGATACCAAAGGTAAAGCTTGGTTGTTCTGGATCCATCGCAGCGGTAAACAATTCAGTGTTGGTTGCTGCTGATGAAGGAATTGTATAGCTTGTATCATATGGCCCTTCAAAGGTACCAGATGTTGTACCTGTTTCCGTCACAACTGTCTCCTCGTGAACACCTTCAGGTTCTTCTAAGACTTCACCAGATCCCATTGTATTCGGGTAGTAGTAGTTTAGTCGGTTACCTAAGGTTGTCCAGTAACTTAATGAACGTTGAGCTGGCGTACCGTATACGGCATTTTCAGCTTGACTATATAGGTCGCGAGTTTGCGTGATGTTATCATAACCAATCCAAGAAGTAAGGGTAACGTTTGGTGTTGAACCGTTGGCCCATAAATCCCTAAATTCTTCTGAAGTACCAGTCTTCATAAACCAGTCTAAATCACTATCCATTTGCGAATTATAAGAGGCCATAGCACCAGTAGTTGTCGCGTCTTTTAAGATATCAGCAATTACATAGGCTACATCTTCATCAAAGACGCGTTCTTTTTGCGTTTGATGTTGGTAAACCACGTTACCATTGGAATCTGTAATAGTTTCGATTAGGTAAGGTTCAACGTAAACCCCACCATTTGCGAAAGTCGCAAAGGCTGCCGCATTTTCTAATACAGTTGGACCAGTAGTTGTCCCACCAAGTGATAGGGCTAAGTTACTGAATTCATCAGTTGAAATCGCATCCTGTAAGCCCATCTTATATGCGTAAGATTGAATGTCGACGCCCTGGTTTAATAATTCATTATATAAGGCCAAGGTCGGGTTATTCATAGACGTTGACAGGGCATAACGGGCGGTTACAAAGTCATTTGAAATGGTAGTCCCAAAGTTGGTTGGCTCATAAGGGGTCCCATCTGGTTGAACGATACGAGTATAAGTATCCGCTAGCATCGTATTTGCACCAGCAATTTGCTCCTGCAAGGCCGGACCATAAGTCAAGATAGGTTTAAATGATGAACCAGGTGAACGACGAGAACTGAATGCGTGGTCAACTTGAGTGGTATCAAAGTCAATCCCACCTACAAATCCAAGGACTTGGCCAGTGTCGTTATCTAATAAAACTGTTCCATTTTGAACAGGTTCTACGACTTCAATCGGGTCACCATTTTCATCTGTTGATTCTGAATAATAGGTGGTACCAAATGAAGCAGAAAATTCTTGAACGGTTGAGTTCATTGTTTCGTAAATATCGGGATCGACTGTCGCTTTAACGGTTAAACCACCGTTACGCATTTGACTTTCAGCCTCAGCATAATATTGGTTGTATAACTGATCATTCGCGTTAACATCAGCCATAGTCAGTCCATCAGCCGCTACTTTTTGTGCCATCAAGATATCAATAGTTTCAAGTTCAACCGCTTGATAGATGTATGAATTACGTTCATCTGGTACTTCTTCGCTGGTTCCAGTACTTAGGAAGTCTTGGGTAATATCGTAATTAATGGCATCTTGATACTCTTCTTCAGTAATATAGTTGGTTAACCGCATTCTTTGTAAGACTTCATGCGAACGGGTAATCCCATCTTCTAAATATTCTGCATCTTTTAATTCACCAGATTGCAAGAAGGGGGTATAAGTATAAGGATTTTGCGGAATACCCACTAAAAAGGCTGCTTGTGCTAAAGTGACTTCACTCGCTGATACACCGAAAATCCCTTGGGCTGCTGTTTCAATCCCTGCAATATTTTCCCCTTTATTATTACGTCCGTATGGTGATTCATTCAAGTAACCTTGCAGAATCTGCTCTTTTGAATAGTGGTTTTCTAACCGCATCGCTAGCAAAATTTCCTTCGCCTTACGTTCAAAAGACACTTCATTGGTTAATAGTTTTTGTTTGATCAACTGTTGGGTAATAGTTGAACCACCGGAAGTCCCACCTACACCAAGGAAGGTTGAAGCACCTGCCCGGATAATGGCTGACGGTACGACACCATCATGTTCGAAGAAGTTTTCATCTTCCGTAGCCACTAAACCATTAATGATATACGGACTAACATTTTTCAGTTCAGTATTTTCACGAACCAAGTCAGCACGAATACTAGAAATTTCTGTATCATCACTATAAGTCATGGTAGAAATCTCACCGGCATTCTCCACCGCATTAGCAAGTTCCTCTTCAGTTGGGATTGGCATATCTTCTACCAAACCAATGAAATAGCCTGATCCTAAACCAAGCCCCAATGACCCACCAAGAAATAGGATAAGCAATAAGACTAGGAATATTTTAGCCAAGGATTTAAAAGCCACATTCACATAGAATATCACTTTTTCAGTTTTAGATAGCCCATTCCCAATTTTTTTCTTTTCTTCATTGTTTTTCTTCACTATACACACACTTTTCTATAACATATTTTATTGTAAAAATAGCTTGATTTGCCCTTAATTATATCAAAACAATTGTATACATGCTATGTGAATTCCCCCTCTGTAAAATGAATGTAAAATTAACTTAGCTCGCTTTCCTTCGTTTTCAAAATAATCTAGGGCTAAATATAGCTATATAAGCAAGGGTCTAGTAAAATAAAGGTAATACAAAGCACATGGAGGTAGAGAAAATGTCTAAAGTAATGTTGATTATTAACCCCTCATCAGGAAAAGGTGCGGGTAAAGAGATTCAAAGTGATTTAGAAAAAGCCTTGTCTGCTTCATTTGATGACGTTGAAACAAGATTCACTGAAGGAGAAGGCGACGCCAAAGACTGGGCTCGAGAAGCTAGTGATGAAGGCTGCGAAGCTGTTGTCGTCGTTGGTGGTGATGGGACTGTTAACGAAGGGATTTCAGGAATCGCTGAAGCAGATTCAACCATTAAATTTGGCTTCATTCCACTTGGGACAGCCAATGATTTAGCACGTGCCTTAGGAATTAGTCTAGAACCTCAAAAAGCAGCTGAAGACCTGGCTAATTTTAAAACGCGAAAAATTGATATCGCTAAAATAAACGACCTATACTTCTGTAATGTGGCCGCTATTGGATCAATTCCAACAGCAGTAATGGAAACCTCAAGTGAAGAAAAATCAAAATTTGGTTTCTTCGCCTATGTGCGTGATTCAATGCGTGCTGTATTAAACGATAACCAGTACACCTACAAATTAGTCTTAGACGACGATGAAGAGATTGAAATCTCAACAAAAGTATTAGTGATTGCCTTAACAAACAGTGTAGGTTCATTTGAAAACATGATTGCTGGTGCAAGACCAGATGACGGCTTATTACATATCATGACCTTAAAAGATGAAAACTTATTAGCTGAATTACCAGGTATGCTACAAGAATTAAACGGCGGGTATATCTCTGAAGCCAATAACATGATTACGTATAACGTAAAAAAAGTGTCTATCTCGGTCGTTAATGAAGACGCGGACGAAGTGAAAGTGAATATTGACGGTGAGGTTGGTCCAGCGTTACCAATTAACATCGAAGTATTACCATCACATGTGGAAGTAATGGTGCCTAATAAATAGGCTTCATTGCTATGATGTCAATACTTTGCTATAATAATCTAGTGGAATATTACATGAAAGAGGGTATATATCTTGGCAGGACATAATAAATGGAGCAAGATTAAAAATAAAAAAGGTGCAACCGATGCTAAACGGGCGAAAGTATTCCAAAAACTTTCTCGTGAAATTTATGTAGCAACGAAAGCGGGTGGACCTGATCCAGAATCAAACCCATCTTTACGTTTGGTTATGGATAAAGCAAAAGCAGCGAACATGCCTAACGACAATGTAAACCGTGCGATTGAAAAAGGTTCAAGTAACAATGCTGGTGAAGATTATGATGAAATCACTTACGAAGGTTATGGACCAGGCGGTATTGCCATTTTAGTTGAAACCTTAACTGATAATACCAACCGTACTTTAACCAGTATACGTACTATCTTTAACAAAAATGGTGGTTCATTAGGTGAATCAGGTTCAGTTGCTTACATGTTTGACCGTCAAGGTTACATCGTGATTGAGCGTGAAGGTTTAGACCTTGACGAAGATGAAATGTTAATGAACGTAATCGAAGCTGGTGGGGAAGACATGACAACTTCAGATGAAGTATTTGAAATTTCTACAGAAGCTTCTGACTTCACTGATGTTCGTGACGCCTTAGAAGCGCAAGGATTCAAATTAGCACAAGCTGAAATCACAATGGTAGCTAAAACAATGTTAGAACTACCTGAAGATAAAGCCAGCCAACTTGAAAACTTGATCGACTTATTAGAAGACGACGATGATGTACAAAATGTACATTACAATACAGAATTAGCTGAATAAAGTTATTCAATACAAATAGTGTTGGTAGAAGTTCGAAGGAACTTCCACCAACACTTTTTATATAATCAAAAAGACGGCCTATGTATACTGGCGCGAAACCAGTTTACATAGGTCGTCTTTATCTTTACTTTTTGCTATTTAAGATGCGTTTAACCACTTTAAGACGGGTAAATTCTTCACGTTCTTTCTCTTCAAGCGCAGAAGAAATAGATTTTTGCGCACCTTCCAATTGTGGAATGGTCACGTTTTGAAGGGCATTTACACGTTTTTGTGTTTTCTGCATGTTGTTCGCTAAACGATAAGCCGCATTCTCAACTTCAGCGATTTGAATCAGCAATTCTTTTACCCGACGAAAGGCAATCCTTGCTTCATCAATAGCCACTGTATTGTCATAGAATGAGTAGGCGGGCTTCATAGGTCGAGGTTTGTAATTAATTTCCGGCACCTCTGAACCCATGACACTACGTACTTTTAATTGGATATCGTCTTCAACACTCACGTTAGTTGATGCATTATGTACGCTTAAAATACCATTTTCATAAGCAGCAATTGACAATTTATGATAAGCCAACTCATAAGCCTTTTTAAGGTCATCCTGTAAGCCGGAGGCCTTATTTAGCAAATCAATCAACTCATTCATCAAGATAATCCTTTTCCGGTCCATCAATAGATAACCGTTACGGGAAAGATCTAATGTCTTTTGAATCTGCATTAAGTTCCCCTTGGTAGGGGTGTTATTAATATCCATTAATTTTCACCACCTTATACTAGGGGCTTGTCAGTTGTTTGTTGGTTTAATACCTCATCAGCTGTATTTTTGTAGTATTTATCAAGGATTTCAGTATCCATACGTGTCAATTCTTCACGTGGGAAAATACCTAGTAATTGCCAACCTAAGTCCAATGTCTCTTGGATGGTTCTTGTTTCATCTTGGCCTTGACCAACAAATTTTTGTTCGAATAACTCACCAAATTTAAGGTAAAGTTTATCAACATCCGATAACTCTTCTTCCCCGATAACAGAAGCTAAAGATTTAGCCTCGTTAGCACCAGAATAAGAAGCGAATAATTGGTTAGCTACATCAGAGTGGTCTTCACGGGTAAATCCTTCACCAATACCATCTTTCATCAAACGAGATAGTGAGGGGAGAATCCCAACTGGTGGATAAACATTTTTACCTTCAATCACACGGTCTAATACAATTTGTCCTTCAGTAATATAACCAGTAAGATCAGGAATAGGGTGCGTGATATCATCATTAGGCATGGTCAAAATGGGAATTTGCGTTACTGAACCTGGTTTACCTTTAACGATACCCGCACGTTCATAAATAGTAGCCAATTCAGAGTAAAGGTAACCTGGGTAACCTTTACGAGAAGGAATTTCTTGTTTTGCTGAAGATACTTCACGTAACGCCTCAGCAAAAGAAGTCATATCCGTTAAGATAACTAACACATGTTTACCTAAATCATAAGCCAGGTATTCAGCCGTTGTTAGGGCCACACGAGGCGTGATTAGACGTTCCATAACGGGATCATCGGCGGTGTTCACGAACATGGTTACGTGGTCCATGGCACCAGATTCTTCAAATGAACGGCGGAAGTAGTCAGCAATATCATGTTTTACACCCATTGCAGCAAATACAACCGCGAATTCTTCATCAGAATCTTCACCTAATTTGGCTTGTTTAACAATTTGAGCAGCTACTTGGTTATGGCTCATACCATCACCAGAGAAGATTGGTAATTTTTGACCACGAATCAAAGTCATCAACCCATCAATTGCAGAGAAACCAGTTTCAATATAGTCACGTGGGTAAACACGAGATACTGGGTTAAGTGGGGCACCGTTGACATCACGTTTGATGTCAGAGTGGACAGGTCCTAAATTGTCGATTGGACGACCGATACCATCAAAGACACGCCCTTGAATTTCTGGTGCCAGTTCGATTTCTAATCCGTGACCAGTAAATTGAGTATGTGTATTATCTAAAGACATTGAAGTAGTTGAGTCAAATACTTGAATGATGGCTTTTTCGCCTTCCATTGTAATAATTTGACCTAACTTTTCTTCGTTGCCATTCACGCGAAAGCGTACGATATCATTATATGCAGCGCCTCTAACACCGTCTACAACTACTAGAGGACCATTAATGGAATTTAATCCTAGATATTCTATTGCCATTATTATTCCCCCCTTAACCGTTCTCTTGCATTGCTTTTTCATAGAAGGCATCAATATCTTCAAAGTAGTGATTAAAATCATCTATATTATTATTTGAAGTAGTGTATTTCATATTGATGACATCCGTGAAAATACTTGATTTGTTTAGATAAGACATTGGCATACCCCATTGAATCAATGATTTAGCCCGGTGATGTAAGTATAAAATAACTTCCATCATTTTTTCTTGTTTAGCCATAGGAACCGCAGAGTCGACTTTATGGAAGGTGTTTTGTTGTAAGAAACCTTCACGGAAGACACGCGCAGTTTGTAAGACTAATTTTTGGTGGTCAGGTAAGACATCAGAACCAATTAGTTTTACAACTTCCATTAATTGATCTTCTTCGTGTAAAAGAGCCATCATTTCAGCACGGTTAGCTAGGAATTTTTCAGAAACGTTGGCAGTATACCAAGCACCTAAATCATCCACGTACTGACTATAAGAATTCATCCAGTTGATGGCAGGGTAGTGACGTTTATGGGCAAGTTCTGAATCTAGCCCCCAGAAACAACGTACGAAACGTTTGGTATTTTGGGTAACTGGCTCAGAGAAGTCCCCACCTTGAGGTGACACAGCACCGATAATCGATACTGAACCTTCTGATTGGTTTAAGTTACGCATGTAACCTGCACGCTCATAGAAAGTAGCAATACGACTAGCTAAGTATGCAGGGAAACCTTCTTCAGCGGGCATTTCTTCAAGTCGACCAGATAACTCACGTAAAGCTTCAGCCCATCGAGAAGTTGAATCGGCCATGATCGCTACGTCATAACCCATATCACGGTAGTATTCAGCGATCGTTAAACCTGTATAAATAGAGGCTTCACGGGCTGCTACCGGCATGTTAGAAGTGTTGGCAATTAAAACTGTACGTTCCATCAAAGGCGCATTTGAACGAGGGTCAATCAATTTTGAGAAGTCTTCAAGTACTTCGGTCATTTCGTTACCACGTTCACCACAACCAATGTAGACAATAACATCTGCATCAGCATATTTTGCAATCTGATGTTGCATAGTCGTTTTCCCAGTACCGAAACCACCAGGAATCGCAGCAGTACCACCTTTAGCGATAGGGAAGACTGAGTCGATAATCCGTTGACCAGTTACAAGTGGTGTAGTTGACTCGAAACGAGAAGCAACAGGACGTGCTTGACGGATTGGCCATTCTTGATAAGCTTTGATTTCATCAATGTCACCGTTGAATCGACGAACTTTAACCAAGATATCTTCGATAGTATAGTCACCTTCAGCAACTACTTCTACGACTTCACCAACAGTTGTAGGTGGTACCAATACTTTATGGGTAATGGCGTTAGATTCTGGGATTTCGGCGATAATTCCACCACCAGAAACTTGGTCACCGACTTTAACAACTGGCTTCACGTGCCATAAAGTTGATTTATCAAGCGAATCTACTTGAACACCACGTTTGATCATGTATCCGGATTGTTTTTCAATTTCAACTAAAGGACGTTCAATACCATCATAGATATTATTGATTAGACCAGGGCCTAACTGTACTTTAATCGGCATTGTTGTACCGTAAACGCGTTCTCCTGGACGGATACCCGCAGTTTCTTCGTACACTTGGATAGTGGTTTCTTTTTCATTGATGGAAATAACTTCCCCAACTAATTTGTCTTCACCAACGTGGACCATCTCTTGCATAGATAAGTCGGTTGGACCAGCGATTTTAACGATTGGACCCGAAATTGAATAAATTAAATTTTCGTTTGCCATTCTAGTCATCAACCTCCTTGATAGTAAAGCTATCTTCAACGTTCGCTAATAGGGTAGAGAAAGAGTAGTCAATCAACACTTGACGGTCTTTCAAGACACCACGGACGCCCCCTAAAAACTCACGGTCTGAAATTTGAATATTTGCATTTGTTTCTTCAAATAAAGTTTCAATCATACCTTGATCTGAATGGTTGATGTAAACAACCAACTCTTCACGATTTTTTTCTGCATAGTCTTTTAAGTTATTAATCATCACAACTAATTGGTTGCGGTATTCATCTGTTTGCATGTAATTTTGAATCGCATCGTTGAAATCAGCGAATAGCGTTTTTTTCAACTTTTCTTCTTGTAAGTACAAGTCACGTTGTAAGTGAATTTGACTTTGAGAAATGTTTTTATTTAACTCTTTACGCATATCTTTTTTGGCGTTTACAAATTTTGCATCAAACTCTTGATTTGTATTTTTCACAAATTCATCATAGTCTTTTTGCAAAGTTGCTCGGTATTGATTGACTTGTTCGTCAATAATATCTTGCGCTTGTTGGTTGACTTGCGTTTCAAAATAAGCAAATTTATCTTCTAAATCCATTGCTTAAAACTCCCATTCTATAATTGGATACCAATTGCATGTTGAATTGTTTCTGCAATGGTATTGGTCGCATTTTGATATTCATTTGCACCTAAGACTGAAGTGATAAGTGGTGTTGCTTGGTTAAAGCGAACATCATTTACAAGGTCTTGATTGCTTTCAATTAGAGAAGGCGAAAGATAAAGAATGCCAATACCTTTATCTGCTACTGCACGTTTAAAGGCAGGTTCAAATTCCGCAGGCTTTACAATTTCACCTTCAATACCTACTAATCGCAATCCAGTCAAAGTGTCTAAGTTATCACAGATTACGTAAGCTTTCATTATAGTTGACCTAAAATCATGAATGAGATGATCAAACCGTAAAGGGCAACCCCTTCAGCAAGACCAACGAAGATTAATGAACGACCGAAGATTGAACCATCTTCTGAAATAGCACCTAGGGCAGCTGAAGCAGCAGAGGCAACGGCGATACCACCACCAACACACGATAAACCAGTTGATAAGGCAGCAGCGATGTAACCAAGACCTGTTGCTAAACCAGCAGCGTCACCAGCAGTTTCTGCAGCAGCACCAGTTGATGCTAAAGCAACTTCTGGGTTGTAAGCTAATACGATAGCAATTAAGATACCAGCTACAACGAATACTAAGTTAGTAGTTAATGATTTTTTGTAACGATTTTTTGTTTTTTTGCCTGTGTAGAAGTAACCAAATGGTAAAACAAAACCCAATACGAAAGTTGCAACCATTGTCAGTTTAATTAATAATTCTGTTGTCATTTTTATTTTCTCCTTTAATCTTTAATCCAAATATTTTTAAATTCAATACCATCGCCACGATAGAAGTGACTGAAAATTTCATAAAATTCAAGACGTAAAACTTGAATTGCCACGACTAATCCTTCAAAACCAGTTACAAACAAGTTACCTAAGATAATGACCAACCAGTTGATGTTGCCACTATTTTCAGCACCTGCAAACATTAATACCACACTCATCATTGCACCATGGGAAATAGCAAACGCACCCACACGGACGAATGAAATTGAGTTAGAGAAGTAAGTTAATAGGGTTTCGAATGTCTCAAAGAAGATCGTTAATGCTTTAATCACGATGTTGTCACCATTTTTCTCTTTATGGTTTTCCAACTTGTGAATGATTTCCTCTTTAAAGGCAATTGTGATTAATGCTAAAGCTAGGATAGCGATTAAGATGCCAATTGCTGGAATTGTGTGTCCAGACATGTAAAGGATTAACATAGCTACTAATACAAAGTAGAAAATGAATCCGGCAATACCGTTCTTATCAAGAATGGCTTCCCATTTTTCTCCGGCATTAAAGCGTTGCACGATGTTGACGATCATTGTTGCGAGGATCATGAACATACCAAAGGCGACTGCAACAATAAATACAGTATTTAAGCTTCCGAAGAAGGGGATGTCTGTCATGTGTGTCATAGGATGTAGCCATAATGCATGGATAACATCTTCAAATCCAAAGATTGATCCGTAAAGGAAACCAAAGATAGTTGAACTTAATCCAATTGGCGCTAACATACCGATAGGGCGTAATTTCTTATTGAAGAATCCGACAAGCCCTACAAGAAATAGAATTAATCCCTGACCCACGTCTCCGAACATGGCACCAAAAAGAAGGGAGTAAGAAATACCTACAATCGCTGTTGGATCAATTTCACGGTAGTTTGGAACGCCGTACATTTTGGTTAGTAACTCAAAAGGGCGGATTAGAAAATTGTTCTTCATTTTTGTAGGTGGATTCAAATGACTGTTGTCATCTTCATCTTCGATATACATAGTCACGTTTGGATCGTTTTTCACTTCATCGCTGAATTTTTGCGCATCAGATTGAGACATCCAACCGATTAATAAGTAACGTGTTTCTTTTTGCGCGAATTCCTCACGGGTAATTGCTGCAAATTTACGAACACCAAAGGCTTGAGATAAATCCATTAAACGACTCTTAGCAGCTAATAAATTAGGTGCAACTGGCGTTACTAAAGCACGCATTTTACGCTTCAATTGGATTAACTGGCTTTCAGTATCTTCCACTAGGTTTTGGTATTTATGGGTAATTTCACGGAAGCTACCAGTTTCTTCAGGAAGGTAAATTCGTTCCCAAGCTAGTGAGAATAGAAGAGCATCAACGCGTTGGCGCGCTTCATCTGGTGTGAAGTAGACACCATAAACGTATTTTTCAGTTTCTTCACTCTTCACGAAGATTGCTGGCACCATTGTGTCCACATATTTTTCGAACTTACGGTAGTTTTCACGAGTGAAACGACCGAAACGGAATTTAATGTGGTTCATTTCGTAAATTTTATCCAATGTAAAGTCAATCGATTGGAAAGGTCTAAACATTAACAAGCTTTCATTTGCTTCATCATGTGCTGCTTGCACCTTAGCAATGGCTTCTCGTTCATGTTGCAAGCTTTCTTCAACTTCGTTTACTAAAGCTTTTGCTTGATCAAAGGTCATGGGTTTGTCCAAGTGAATGTCTTTACCATGCTCAACGTTTGTGTAGTCTAATAAGTTATCAATTCGTTCTTCCCAAGGTTCGTAAGGGTTTGGACTTGTATAGGGACGAAGTGTTCGAATCTCTGACAACTCCTTCAATGCATTTTCTAAATGAATAGGATAGTGGGTCAAGTAACGATCCGCCATCCGGTCAATATCGTCACGAGGACCGGTAATATTGACTAAGCGCATTTCGGTTATCATTGATTTAAACTCCTTTCTATAGGTGAGATGTTTTTATATGTAATTCGTTCGGTTAATTCTTCTAACATTAGTAGTGCGCGACGACTATCTTCTAAATAATTAATAATTGCAAACATAGATCTTGGAGCTCTATTTGCTAGATGACTTTGTAAAGATCTTAAAAATGCTTCTTCATATTTTTGAAGGGATTCCTCAGTTGATAAATGTTCAAAAATATCACCATAACCAAGCTCTGCAACTGTTATTTCAAAATTACGAATATCAGGTGCTTGTAGCAATCGATCAACATACTCATCATTTAAGCGATAATGAGCATCCACTAGAGCAGAAGTCACTTCGTTGTCACTTAATTGGTAGAGGAATTTCAAACGATAAATTGTAAAAATATTTAAGATATCAAAGCGGGCGCCGAATAGTTTTTTAAAACCTGTTAATGACTCACCGGTTAGATATTTTTTACCGCCTTGCCAAATTTGTTGAATGACAAATTGGTCAAAGGCAATTTCGAATTCATAGCGCTCATAGTCATTTTGACTAAATAAGTTACTATATTGTTGGAAAAAAGGTCCGTAAATGGTGTCAGCAAGTGCATCCACAACTGTTTTTACGTCAGTTGCCATGATTAAATCTGTCGTTTTGAATCCGCGATTATCATCGAGATAATGGGTCACTGGACTCATGATGACGGATGTTTCACCACGATTTACGACGGTTCTTAAGGTATGTTTGATAAACCAAGCCTCAAAAAACATTGCATATCGCTTAAGGAAAGCGCGTTGTTGCAAAGACGCAAATCGATATATCTTTAAAAACTCAAAGAAATTGCCGTAATTAAGCATCAACTCAATATCTTCTCGCGAAGAGACATCAGTTTTTAGAACGTCTGCTGCCTTTTTGTAAGAAGGATTTTCGGTGATTAATGCGTACAATTCATTTAATGTACGAATATTCCCATGAGCCTCGATTTTCTCACTGGTCAATAAATGCTTTCGCATACCATGAATTTTTGTGTCTATAGCAGTATAGTTATCCAATTTCATCGACTCCAAGCTTTGTTACTTTTTCCATGAACTCGTCTACATAAAGACCGTGTTCATTGTCAAGAATATCTTGAATGCGTTGCATTTTACGGGAAAATTTGGCAGTAAGATTATGAGAAGTTTCATAGTCCTCAGAACTAAACGATTCTCTTGTTGCTTCGATTTTTTTAGCATAAGCATCATTAGCGGCTTGTAAAAAATCACGTTTCTTATCGTCAAATGATCTTTTAATGCTCATTTTTTGATCTTGAACCGTATTCTCCGCATCTTTAGCCGTATTTTCAATTTGATATAAACGATTTACGATGTCATCCATTGCAGTTCCCTCCCTTTTTGTAGTGCCAATTTAGCGGCCTAACTTAAAGTATATCATTTCAGAAAATTTTCAAAATTAAAACGGGGGCTTATCATGCAAAAGTGGGCAAAATTTTGAGATGCGCTTTTTTTTGCATATTATTTTCATTTCGTAAGCGATTTTATAAGAATTCTTCGTATAAATTATATGACCTGAAAATAAATGGAGGTGGTAGGTTGAAAGAAATGATAGACAAGATGATTTCGATGGCGATATTAAAACGGTCCGATGATATCCACATTCTCCCAGAAGGACAGCAGTATCATATTTTTCTGAGAGACGGATACCAATTGATATTGCAGGAAACCCTTGAATTTGAAAAAGGGAGTCAGTTGATTCGGTTATTAAAGTATATGGCTAATATGGATGTAGGTGAGAAACGTATGCCCCAAGACGGTGCTATTGTCTATGACCTGGGAGACGACAAAATCGAATTACGATTATCGTCAATCTCTAATTATCTCATGCATGAATCATTAGTCATCCGTGTTTTCCATGACAAGGTGACCAGTGATTTTAAAGCCAATCACTTGAATCAAGCTGCTTATGACACCCTGAACAAATATATGAAGCGCAAAAGTGGTTTGATAATATTTTCAGGCCCAGTTTCTTCAGGGAAAACAACGACCATTTACCAACTGTTAAGGAATGCCTATCAAGAAAAAGCCAGTCAAATTATTACAATAGAAGAGCCCATTGAAATTAAAGAACCTACTTTCTTACAAACAGAAGTCAATGAAAAGGCGGATATTACTTATGACCGTTTGCTGACCGCTAGTTTGCGTCACCATCCGGATATTATTCTAATTGGCGAAATCAGAAGTGAAGAAACAGCGAAAATGGTGATTCGCGCATCACTTACTGGTCATCTAGTTTTAGCCACCGTTCATGCTAAAAATACTTTTGGTGTAATTGGACGCTTAAAAGAATTAGGCATCACAAACGAACAATTGGTCCAGACCTTACTATTAGTCGTTGCCCAAAGGTTGGTGCCTCGTGTCCCTGATCCAGAAATTGTTGCGACTGAGAAATTAGCCTTATTTGAGTTACTACAGGGTGAACAGCTGAGTAGTTTCATTTTAAATCAAAGCTATCCAAATAATTTTAAATCACTAAATCTACTATTAAAGGAGGCTTATGATCATGGCTACATCACCCAGTCCAGCATGGAAGAATATCAACTGGAAACAATTAGCGAAAACTGAAATTACTAGCACTTGGCAACCGCAATTACAGGCGGCTGTACTTTTATACATCGCAGAAATGCTTCAAGAAGGGTTTCCTATGCTTGAAATATTTTCTTTTTTAAAGACTATTTTTCCTAAGCAAGAAGTGACTTTTGGCAAAATGGCGACCGGTTTCTCAGCTGGTCAGTATTTTTATCAAGTTATACATGAAATGAAAATTAAGGGTAATGTAGCTTATCAAATTCAAGTGGCAGAAGCTTATGGCAATTTTGGTTTAGGGCTAGAAACGATTGCTAAGTACATTCAAGAACGTGATCATCAGATGCAAAAGCTAAAAGGGGTAATGCTTTATCCAATTGCTTTAATTGTGTTGATGATTGGCATGTTATTTGGCTTGCGCATATTTCTTTTGCCACAATTAGCTTCTATGTCAGTGGGTGAGGGACAGGGATTACTGAGCTATTTATTGATTTTCTTGCAAAAGCTGCATTGGATAATGATAGGGTTCTCAATTTTGTTGTTAGTTATACTCATCATCTATCTTATATGGAAGAAGCGGACTAACCCATTAGTAAGGGCAAGGTTATATGTCAAATTACCAGTGGTTGGGAAATTATTTAGATTATATTACACCCAGTTTTTTGCTTACGAATTTAGCCAACTATTTAAAATAGGTTATTCAGTACGGCAAATCACTGAGTCGTTAATTAAACAAGATGAAGTTGCATTCTTACAAGCTTTCGGTGAGTACTTAGACGAAAGATATTATCAAGGAGTGTCATTTACAGATAGTTTAACAGCTGCCGATGTGTTCACCCGTGAATTTCCAGCAATAGTTGTTCAGGGAGAATTATTAAATCAATTAGCGATTAAGACAAGGTTATATAGTCAGAGGGTTCTAAGACTTTTGTATCAAACGATTGATCAACAGATAAAGATAGCCCAATCCATTTTGTTTTTGAGTGTCGCAATCTGTGTGGTCATGGTCTACTTAATTTTAATGTTACCAATGTTAACTATGCTAGAAACAATCTAAGGAGGAATTATCATGAAAAAAGTATTGGTTAAATTCATTCAAAAGGGTCGTAGAAAAGAAGGGTTTACGCTTATAGAAATGGTTCTCGTCTTATTTATTGTGGCAGCCTTGTTATTGCTAATTATACCAAACATGTCCAAGCAAACAAAAAATGTAGAAACTAAAACTAACGCTGCTTTAGTCGAAACTGTTGAAACGCAGATGGAATTATATTTACTAGAACATGATGAAGCAAGTGTCACGGCGGAAGTACTAGCAAACGAAGGCTACATCACCACTGATCAATTAGAAAAATATAATGCTATTCCAGCTGGAACTGTTACCCCTTAGGAATTATTAACATCACCATTTTAAGAGGAGTAGATTTTGATGAAAAAACATAAAAAGAAGTCAGGATTTACTCTTCTGGAAATGATACTTGTTTTATTTGCGCTGTCATTATCATTAATACTTGCGGTCCCATATGCAAAAGACGCTATTATCCGCTATGAATCAAAAGTAATGATGCGTAATGTCATGCAACACTTTGAATACGTGCATAAAATGACAATAGTTAGGAAAGGTATTCATTTTGTGACTTTTTCAGGTAATACAGTGGAATTTCGAGCTGATCTATTACGACCTTCACCAGTAGATACGACGTTTGTGTTTCCAAAAGAATCTAAGTTTGTCCATTATAAAAGATTTGAATTTTCTACGTCAGGAACTGTTGGGCCACAAACGATAACCTTAAGAACACCAACGAAGGATTATGCAATTGTTTATCAATTTTCTGGAGGGCGTTATGTTATTGAAGAACAAAAGCCAATTGATCCATAATTCCAATAGTAAAAAGGGGAAACAAGGGTTTATGTTCATCGAATCTATTATTGGACTGTCTTTAATAGGGGCTATGGTCTACCTCCTTGTCATAAACCAGCAGATGCAACTTGAAAACCTAAGGCGAAGTGAAAGGGCCTTAGGTCAAAGTCGTGAACAGTTTCATCAATTAAATGCTGTTCAATTTGGGGCAAGCATACATGAAGGGATAGAAATCAATCTGGAAAAAGGTAAATTGGAGGATCAACGGGGTGGTCATTTCACAGAATTTAAGATTCAAGAATAAATTAAATAGGCGAAAGTTAAAGCTGACTAAGTTAAATCTAACTATGTCAAATATGATTTATATAAGATCAGGATTTACCTTATTGGAAATGATTTACGGACTATTTTTCTATGCCCTAATTCAAATTACCTTTTTGGCTGTGATGGGAACAGAGATGAATATATATAACAGATATGAAGTAATGGCCTACGATGACTTTGATATCTTCTCCAACCAATTTTTGACAGATCATACACAAACGGAACTAGTTAGATATACTGCAGATACCCTTTCTCTCAAAGAAAATAATAAGGTCGGTATTTACCGGTATTATAAAGATAGCAATGGGAACTCCTGGATTAGATATTCTTTAAACGGAGGATACGAGCCACAAATTCCAAACGCTACAGGTCTCACGATCCAAGAATTAGATAATGGGAACTTCCTGTTTAAAGTGAGGCTATTTGATGGTAAGGATTACAAAATCCTTTTACCTTTAGTAAAGAAGGGTAAATAATAATGAAGAAAAGTGGGTTTGTCTTATTTACAGCATTAATGTATATGTCGATCCTAACCTTCATCTATTTAGTTAACTTAAATATGTACAGTAGCCAAGTTAAAATGAATGAAGAAATTAACATATCCTATCAAGCACAAATCATGTCTCGCCTGGCGGTGGAGAAAGTGATCGCTGAGAAGGAGAAAGTAGTGACTAGCCAAATAAGTTCAAAGGATCAGCCGCCAGAGCTGTCAGATAGTAAAGAATTGGATACTTCCCATTCTAAAGAAGAAAGTGATGTAAAAACTTTGCCGGATGAAAGCAGTGTAATCATAAATAATCCTGATCAAGCTAGTGTTTCAGAGATTCAGCCAGATGCTACCGCTGGATCGAGCAATCAAGAGGATATAGAAAATAACGAAGCAGCTGTTAATTCAGCAACTTCAGATCAAGTAAAAGAAGTAGCGGCTGCCACTCAATCGTCAATACCATGGACAGATGGCAATTGGACTATGACCTTTAACCAGGGACATGTGTCAGTTGAATTAAAAAATAGGGTCTTTAGCACGACTGTATTCATTGTAGAAAACGGACGGCAATATAAATATAATAATGTCCCTTATGATCAAAGAACTCGGGAGTAAGTAGCTGTGGGTAATGGGTAAAAAGTGAGCAAGAATGTTGATAAAGAGCACTATGGATAAAGCTAAGTTTCATTGAAGACTGATATATGCTATACTAATTGGGCTATAAAAAGTGACTCTATTTAGAGAGATAGATTAGTCAATATGAGGTGAAAAGTTTGAAAAAGAGAATAAGTGCTTTGCAAGAAAGCATGGCAGCTGAAGGTATTAATGCATACTATGTCACTGACCCATTTAATTTAAGATATATTTCTGGTTTTACTGGCACAAGTGGTACAGCATTAATTACAGCAAATAATGCGTACTTCATCACAGATTTTAGATATCGGGAACAAGCGAAAGCACAGTGTGCTGGCTATGAAATTATCATTGCTGGCGGATCTGCAGCGCATACTAGTCCATTGCGATTCGTTCAATCCGTAGTGGTTAACGAAAATCTAGGTCAACTTGGTTATGAAGAAGAATATATGACGGTTGCTAAATTTGATGAGTTAGAAGATATCGTTTCTGCTCGCTTAATCCCAGCATCTGGAATGATTGAAGCCTTACGTCAAACCAAAGACCAAGAAGAAATTACGACAATTCAACGAGCATGTGAAATTGCAGATGCAGCTTTCGAGCATATCTTAGGCTTTATTCAAGTCGGTATGACTGAAATCCAAGTTGCAAATGAATTAGATTTCTTTATGAGAAGCCAAGGGGCAAGTGGTGTTTCTTTTGAAACAATTGTTGCATCAGGTTATCGTTCTGCAATGCCACATGGCGTGGCCTCTGATAAAGTGATTGAAGCAGGCGATATCGTGACTATGGACTATGGTTGCTACTATAAGGGGTATGTTTCTGACATCACAAGGACTATCGCTGTTGGAGAACCATCAAGTAAGATGAAAGAAATCTATGATGTTGTTTTCCAAGCAAACCAGCTGGTGAATGAGCAAGCGAAAGCTGGCATGACTGGTGAAGAAATGGATGCTATTGCACGTGATTTTATCGCTAGCCATGGTTATGGGGATGACTTCGGACACTCACTTGGACATTCTATTGGTTTAGATATTCATGAGTCACCAAATGCAAGTATACATAATAAACAACCACTAAAAGAGTACACTGTTATTACAAATGAGCCAGGCATCTACTTAGAGGGTATTGGTGGGGTTCGTATTGAAGATGATATCATTTTGACAGAAGATGGGAATAAAGTCCTTACACATTCTCCACGTCACTTGATTATCGTGTAATTTTACGTAGATGATTGAATGCATCCGTCTTTTTGAGCCAGGATGCATTTTAATGTGTTATAATTCTGGTATGATTAAATTTTTTTAGGAGATGTAAATATGATTACAACAAACGATTTTAAAACAGGCTTAACTATTCAAGATAATGGTAACTTATTCCGTGTTGTTGAGTTTCAACATGTTAAACCAGGTAAAGGGTCTGCTTTCGTGCGTTCAAAATTAAAAAACTTACGTACAGGTGCATTGTTAGATAAGACTTGGCGTGCAGGTGAAAAAGTAGAAACTGCTCATATCGAAAACCGTGACATGCAATACTTATACGCTGATGGCGATACTCACGTATTCATGGATAACGAAACTTACGAACAAACTGAAATTCCTGCTAACCAAATCCAAGACGAATTAAAATTCATGTTAGAAAACATGGAAGTTAAAATCATCACTTTTGGTGCTGAGGTATTAGGTGTTGAATTACCTAAGACAGTTGAATTAGTTGTTAAAGAAACAGAACCTGGTATCAAAGGTGATACTGCTTCAGGTGGTTCTAAACCTGCTACTATGGAAACAGGTGTAGTTGTTAACGTACCATTCTTTGTTAACGCTGGTGACAAATTAGTAATCAATACTTCTAACGGTGGAGAGTACATTTCACGCGCGTAATTTGAGATAAGGAGTGAACGACAATGGCTGATAAAATTGAAGCATACAAGCATAATCAAGTGCAAGCTACCGGTGCAATTGAAATTGCTCCTCAAGTAATCGAAAATATTGCTGCAGCGACGGCCTTGCAAAGCAAAGGTGTTCGAGCAATTAAACGTGCTAACAAGACAATTCAAGATGTTTTCCAACGCGATGCCGGAGTAATTCTTTATCA
This sequence comes from Aerococcus urinaeequi, assembly GCF_001543205.1. NCBI lineage: Bacteria > Bacillati > Bacillota > Bacilli > Lactobacillales > Aerococcaceae > Aerococcus > Aerococcus urinaeequi. The sequence goes on along the minus strand of NZ_CP014162.1, from coordinate 101,501 downwards.
AAATAATCGAAATGAAATGGTATTAGATATGTCTGTAGAATTATATTTTGGGACTGCTGTAATTGCAGTTGCACAAAATATTCAATCACAGGTAATTGACCAAGTGAAGTACATGACAGATATTACGATTGATGTTGTAAACGTACATGTAACAAACTTGTATATGGAAAAAGCAAGTAAATAAATCGTATTAAGGGGAACAAGTATGAAATTAGGGTTATCACAAATTAGAGAACTCGCTGTATTAATATCTTATGAACAAGAGTTCAATCCACAACTTTCTTTGGAAAGTGCCTTCAATCATATCCTACAAAACCACAAGAAATTGGGTCAAAAGGTGAATTTTGAGGAATTAACTGAAGAAGAATTTATTGAGTATGAAAATCATGCAATCAAGTTGAAAGATAGTATTGAGAATTTTTCAGCTAAAAATCATTTTGATAAATTACCGGATGTTACTGAAGATGTGACTGTTCCCGCTTATTTACGTACATTAGTAGAAGGTGTTAAAGCAAATCGCTTTGAGATTGACCAAATGATCGATAACCATATCCATGGTAATTGGTCAGTGCAACGACTAGAATTAGTGAATCTACAAATTCTACGAGTAGCTGTGTTCGAATTACTATTTACCGATGAAGAAACGGTTCCCCGCGTAGTAGCGGTTAATGAAGCAATTGAATTAGCTAAATTATATTCGGACGACCGTGCACGTAAATTTATTAACGGGATCTTATCAAACGTCCTAGCTGAATTAAAAGCCAACGCGAATGGCGATGTTAAACCAGTAGAAACTGTTGATATTGATACTATTGAAGAGGGCGAAACAGACTTAGACAGTGAATAGTCAGCTGAATAATCGTTTTGTGTGCAAGAGACCGGGACCTGAGTCCCGGTTTTTTTAAATGTATATAGGTATAATTTGATTATATTCCCACTACAATACTGTTAATATTGCTCAACTTTCGATATACTTGTTACATTACATTATGGATAAGGTGGGCAATTATGATAGAAATTCGTTCCAAAGAATATGTTAAAGTTCAAACTGAGTTATTGAAACAAAGAGTAAGTGAATTAAAAGATAAAGGCATTCACCCTAAAATAGTCATTATTCTTTGTGGTGATGATGAAGCGAGTGCATCATATGCACGAACTAAAACTAGATTTGCTGACAAAATCGGCGTGGCAAACGAATTAATTTCTTGCCCAAGTAATACAACAACAGAAGAATTGTTGGCGGTTATCCAACAATATAATGAAGATGAAACAGTACAAGGTATCATGATTGAGATGCCTTTACCAAAACAAATTGACGTACAAAAAATTAATATTGCGATTGATCCAGATAAAGATTTAGATGCCATTCACCCAGTACATTTAGGAAACCTATTAGCCGGTAATCAAAGTCGGGTACCGAATACACCACTTTCTGCTATCACCTTGATGGACGAAGTAAATACGACTTTTCGAGGGAAACACGCTGTGATGATTGGCCGGTCTACAATCGTTGGAAAACCACTAGCAGATTTGATGTTACAACGTGGGGCTACGGTAACGGTTGCCCACAGTCAAACGGAAAATATGGCTGAATTAACGCGGTCTGCTGATATTATTTGTGTTGCCGTTGGTATTCCGAAATTTTTAACAGAAGATATGGTTTCACCAGGTACAACTGTAATTGATATCGGGACTACATATGATGAAAATGGTAAAGTTACTGGTGACGTAGATTTTGAAAATGTCGCTGAGAAAACCCATGCCATTACACCGGTGCCAGGCGGTGTTGGACCAGTCACCAAATTAATGGTATTTAAACAGATGATTGATAGATTAGAGGAAGTGACAGGTATTGTCTGATAAGAATTATTTAACCGTTAGCCAGTTAACGCAATATATTGCAACCAAGTTTGAAAAGGACCCTTATTTACATCAGGTCTACGTAACAGGTGAAGTATCAAATTTTAGAAAACGCGCTAAACATCAGTATTTCTCCTTAAAGGATGATCATGCAGTATTATCTGGGGTCATGTTTGCCAATGCTTTTAACCAGCTGAAATTTGATTTAGAAGACGGAATGAAAGTCTTAGCAATCGGTCGTATCGGTGTTTTTAATGCGACTGGGCGTTACCAGTTGTATATTGACCACCTTGAGCCAGATGGTGTGGGTGCTCTTTACCAACGCTATGAGCAATTAAAGAAACAGTTAACTGAAGAAGGCCTTTTTCATTTTGATCCGAAGCCGATTCCAAGATTTCCAAAAAATATCGCAGTCATTACTTCGCCATCAGGTGCTGTAATTAGAGATATCATTACAACCGTTAAGCGTCGGTACCCGATCGTGCAATTGACCTTGTACCCAACCGCAGTCCAAGGCAAGCACGCTGCCGACGAACTGGTGAAGAATTTAGAACGGGTGTCCGCACACGGTGACTATGATACAGTGATTATCGGCCGTGGTGGTGGATCGATTGAAGACTTGTGGCCTTTCAACGAGGAGAAGGTCGTTCGTGCCGTCCGCAAAATGGACATTCCTATTATTTCATCAGTCGGCCATGAAACGGATACAACCCTCGTTGACTTTGCCAGCGATCAAAGAGCAGCCACACCAACAGCTGCTGCAGAAATTGCTACACCGGTATTGTCAGAGGAGTTGATTCGCATTCAAGAATTGCAAGCGCGATTATATCGAGCACAAGTTAATCGTATACAATATTTAAATCAGCGATTACTTGAATATCAAAATGCTTATATATTCCGCCAACCATTGCGGTTATATGAAGGCCACCAATTAAAATTAAAGAACTTACAGGCACAACTGGTTCAGTCGCAAGAAAGCCACTTGAAATCTCAAAAAGTTACCGTACGGCACTTAGACCAAAGGTTAAACCAATCTTCTCCTGCAATTACATTAGGCAATTACCGTACAAAATTACAATACATGCAGCGCCAATTGATTAATAGCCAAAGCCAACAGGTAAGGTCTAAGGAATATCAATTGCAAAAAGCGATGTCACAACTGGATCTTTTATCACCCCTAAAAAGGATGAGCAAAGGTTTTGCTTATGTGACAAGTAAACAAGAACCGGTAGATTCCATTACAAAAGTGAATATTGGTGATCCACTAGCCATTCAATTAGCAGATGGCCGTATTACCGCGCAAATTACTGGAACAGACAAGAAACAATTTTCTAAATTAAAAGGAGAATCATAAATGGCTATCGATACCTCAAAATTATCGTTTGAAGAAGCGTTAGAAAAACTAGAAGCAATTGTCAATCAATTACAATCTGGCGATATCAAATTAGAAGAATCAATGGACGCTTTTCAAGACGGCATGATTCTAAGCAAATATTGCAGCCAAACTTTAGAAAACGCTGAAGAAACAATGACAAAATTGATGACAGAAAGTGGTCAATTAGAAGCATTTGAAGAACCAACGAGTCAAGGTGACCAATAATGGATGCAACTTTTTTTATGGAAAACCAATTACTAGCCTTAGACGAAGCTATTCTGAAGTCTGTTGACCAATTCGGTCACGCCCAGCCTGATCAATTGAAAGAATCAATGGTTTATTCATTAAATACAGGTGGCAAACGCATTCGACCAATGTTATTGTTGGCTACTTTAAAAGCGCTGAACGCTGACATTGAAACAGGGTTAAATACAGCTATTGCCTTAGAGTATATCCATACGTATTCTTTAATTCACGATGACCTACCAGCAATGGACAATGATGATTACCGCCGGGGTAAACCGACTAACCATAAAGCCTTTGATGAAGCGACAGCTATTCTTGCTGGCGACTCATTGCTAACGGATGCATTTGCCTTAATTGCAGATGACTCAAAAATCGAAAATACAGAAACAAAATTAAAATTAATTGCGGAATTGTCAAAGGCAGCCGGTTCTACCGGTATGATTGCCGGGCAAATCATGGATGTTGAGTCAGAAGGCAAGCAAATTAATTTGCATTCACTGCAAAACATCCATAAGCGCAAAACTGGTGAATTGATCCGCTATGCTATTTTTGCAGGGGGACAAATCGCTGAGGCTTCGAGTGAAGTTGTTGCCTTATTAGATGACTTCGCTTGGACATATGGGATTGCTTACCAAATCCAAAATGACTTGCAAGAAGTGATGTGGACGGATCAAGCGCGAGGTAAATTGAACCATTCAGATGCAGATCTAAATAAAAATACTTACCCGTCAATAATGGGTACTAATGGTGCCTTGACGGCATTATCTGATAAAATAGAATCATGTAAAAGTATATTAAATCAAATTCAGGCAATTCAACCAGCATTTGACGTAGAATTATTAGCTGGCTTCTTGAAATACTTAAAAATTTAATTGAAAAAAGGGGTGAATTAATGGAGAAAGAAAGAGCGGATATTTTAGTTGTTCGCCAAGGATTAGCGGATTCGCGTGAAAAGGCCAAACGATTTATTATGGCGGGACAAATTTACACTGAAAAGGCCTTACGAGTGGATAAACCGGGTGAAAAGTTACCGGTAACGACTCAATTGACTTTAAAAGGGGAAGATGTGCCATATGTATCTCGTGGGGGCTTTAAATTAGTTAAAGCCATGGAGTCTTTTGATATCGACTTTACCGAGAAGAAAGTGCTAGATATTGGCTCATCAACTGGTGGATTTACAGATGTTGCCTTACAAAATGGCGCCAGCATGTCTTACGCCCTAGACGTTGGAACCAATCAGCTTGACTGGAAACTACGTTCTGATGACCGAGTTGTGGTGATGGAACAAACAAATTTCCGTTATTCAAAGCCTGAAGACTTTGTAGCCGGACAACCGGATATCGCAACAATTGACGTATCCTTCATTTCATTAGATTTGATATTACCGCCTTTACGCCCTATTCTTCAAAGCAACGGACAAGTGGCTGCTTTAGTGAAACCACAGTTTGAAGCCGGTAAAGATAAAGTCGGTAAAAAAGGGATCGTTCGAGATAAGAAAGTCCATAGAGACGTGATTGAACATACTATGCAAACCGCAATTGGACTTGGTTACGATGTTTCAGGTTTAACCTATTCACCGATTACTGGTGGTACTGGGAATATTGAGTTTTTAATGCTACTAACGAATACAGAAGGTGAGCCTGGCCAAATTGATCCCGCAATAGATATTGATGCGGTCATCGAAGAGGCACATTCAGTATTTCATTAACGAGGGTATCTATAGGGTTAGATAAGGGGAGAGATGTAAATGCTTCAGCATCTTACAATTAAAAATTTTGCAATTATAGAAGATTTAACAATTGATTTTGATACAGGCATGACTGTCCTAACTGGTGAAACAGGTGCCGGGAAGTCCATTATTATTGATGCTGTTGGCTTATTAGTCGGTGGTCGTGGATCAACAGACTTCATTCGCTATGGTAGCGATAAATTTGACCTTCGGGGGATCTTTTACATGCCTGATTTATCTGAAGAAGGTCGCAATATGTTGGCTGATAATGACATTCCTTTCGATGATGCCCAATTAATGATTGTCCGTCAGTTAGATATCAATGGTAAAAATACAATCAAAGTTAATGGCGTATCCATGACTGTTAGCATGCTCAAAGCTTTAGGTACGCACATTGTAGATATTCATGGGCAAAATGAGCACCAGTCTTTAATGAACACAAGCAATCATATTCATTTGCTAGACCATTTTGCTAAGCATGAAATTGCTCCTAAACTAGCTAGCTACCAAGAAGCTTATGTAACTTATCAAACTGCGAAAAAGCAATTAGATAGTCAAAATCTAAACGAGCAAGAAGCTGCCCAACGCGTTGATTTATTAAAATTCCAAATCAATGAAATTGAATCGGCGAATTTACAAGTGGGTGAAGACCAAGCTTTAATTAGTGAACGTGATCAATTACAAAACTTTCAAAAAATTGCTGATGCCTTAGGTGCCAGCAATAATTTGCTGTCTAATGCTGATTTGAATATTATCGATTTAGTCGGTCAGGTTGTTGGTGAACTTGAAACCATACGTGACTTTGACACGACCTATAGTGAATTTTACGAACAAACAACGGGAACTTATTATGCCTTACAGGATTTAGCCTCAAGTATTTCAGACCAGGTAGATCAACTGCATTATGATCCGAATCGTTTGGATGACATTATTGAACGATTAGCGGTATATAAAAATCTGACTCGTAAATATGGGGACGATACTGAAGCCGTGCTAATCTATCTGGATAAGGTGAAAGAAGAGTTGAAGCAAATTGAAAACCGTGAGTCGAATCAACAAAAATTAAAGGATGCAGTAAAAAAAGCGCAAGCAAATGCATTAGCATTAGCAGAAGAATTATCTAAGAGTAGAAAATCTGCAACAGCAGGTTTAGTGACGGCCATTGAAGGACAGATGCAGGCGCTCTATATGGAGAAAGCCAAGTTCCGCGTGGATATGTTAACCCTGGATGAATTAGGACCCTATGGGATTGATGATGTCGCCTTTATGATCGCCACTAACCTTGGTGAGCCATTTAAGCCGCTTGTTAAGGTCGCATCAGGCGGGGAGTTATCTCGATTGATGTTAGCAATGAAAACTATTTTCCAAAATGCATCAGGGGTAACAGCAATTATCTTTGATGAGGTGGATACGGGGGTATCTGGACGTGTGGCTCAGGCTATTGCAACCAAAATGTTTGAAATTGCCCTTAAGGCTCAGGTATTATGTATTACGCATTTACCGCAAGTAGCATCGATGGCAGACCACCAATTGTTCATCTCTAAAGATGAAAACAGCAACCGTACCTACACAAATGTACGATTACTAACAAATGAAGAACGGATAGACGAAGTCGCAAGAATGCTGACGGGTTCTAATATTACGGCAGTTGCAAAGCAAGCAGCGGCTGAACAAATTGAAGAGGACCGACAATTTAAAGCGAACCTTCGCTAATAATAGGAGGAGTGGGTGGATGAAGCCTAAGATGATAGTGATTGCTGGGCCTACGGGTGTAGGGAAGACCAGTTTATCTTTAAAATTAGCCAAAGCATTTAATGGCGAAATTATTAACGGTGATTCCATGCAAATCTACCAAAATTTAAATATTGGAACGGCGACCCCGACTGAAAGTGAGCAAGCTGTGGCAGTGCATCATTTAGTTTCCTATGTTAGAGTGGATGAAGAATATTCAGTTTCCCGCTTTAAAGAGGATGCTAAGTCGGCTATGGAGGCGATTTTGGCAAAAGGAAAAGTCCCTATATTAGTTGGGGGAACGGGTTTATACCTAGAATCCTTTATATATGACTTATCCTTAGGTGGTAAAGATTTGGAACATCCTGAATTTCGTGCGCAAATGGAAACGTTAGCGAAAATGGAAGGGAATGATGCAGTCTACCAGAAATTGGTTGACTTAGACCCTAAAGCAGCAGACCAAATTCACCCCAATAATTTACGTAGAGTCATTCGTGCTTTAGAAGTTGGGACTTTTTCGGACCGGCTGTTTTCAGACCAATCGGAAACGCATGCAAATCATGTGTCGCCTTATGATTTGTTGATTATCGCTTTAAATACGGACCGACAAGTCTTATACGAAAGAATCAATATGCGGGTCGATGATATGGTCAACCAAGGGCTTATTGAAGAAACGAAATGGTTGTTGGCGCAAAACTTAGCTGAGGATCAACAATCAATGAAAGCTATCGGCTATAAGGAATTATTTCCTTATATTCGAGGTGAAATGCCACTTGAATTAGCGCTAGAAGATTTAAAGCAAAATTCAAGACGGTATGCCAAACGACAAATAACATGGATCAGAAATCGATTAACAGATGCGCATTGGCTAGATTTAGTGACGCATCCTGAGAATTTGCAGCAGGTATTAAAGCTAGTAGAAGATTTTTTGAATGCGACTAGTTTGCCTTAATTTAGATTTTCGGTTCAGAAGGAGGAAGTATGCAAAAAGTTTTATTAGCAGCAGTTCAGACACCTGACACCAGTGACCGACAATTTGATATGCAAATTGAAGAGTTAGAGGAGTTAGTGAATACGGCAGGGGGAGAAGTGGTTGGGCTCGTTTCACAAAAACGGGAAAGATTTGACGCCAGAACCCTAATTGGTAAGGGGAAAGTGGAAGAATTGGCCATGCATGCAGATGCAAATGAAGCTGATTTAATTATTTTCTATCAGCAATTAACGCCGTCACAAAATAACAACCTACAACAGGCAGTAGATTTCCCAGTGATCGACCGGATTCAATTAATTTTGGATATTTTCGCTATGCGGGCAACATCAAAAGAAGGTAAATTACAGGTTGCCTTAGCACAGAACGAATACCTATTACCGCGTTTAGCAGGGAATTACAATGCCCTATCTAGACTTGGTGGGGGGATTGGGACGAGAGGTCCTGGTGAAACGAAAATTGAGCAAGATCGTCGGGTGCTTCGTAACGAGATTCAACGCATCAAGGGTGAGTTGAAAGAAGTAGAGAAGCACCGTAGTCGGACTCGTGAGAACCGGGAAAAGGGCGCTATTTTCCAATTGGGCTTAATTGGCTATACCAATGCCGGCAAGTCAACAATTACAAACGCCTTGACCCAAGCGGATACCTTGGAAGAAAATCAATTATTTGCTACCTTAACACCTTTAACACGGGTATTTTCACTCAATAATCATTTCCAAATGTCCATAACGGATACGGTAGGATTTATTCAAGATTTACCACCACAAATTATCGACTCATTCCATTCAACATTGGAAGAAAGTCGTCAGGTGGATTTGATGTTGATTGTAATTGATGCGTCATCGCCGTATGCAAGCGAGCAGGAAGCAGTCGTTCTAGATACCTTGAAGCAATTAGACATGTTGGATATCCCGCATTTATTCGTTTATAACAAAATGGATAAAGTGGCAAACACCCACCAAGCAATCTTGGCCTTTAATCAGCCAAACGTGCAGATTAGTGCCAAGTCTGAAGAAAGCATTGGAGATCTGTTGGCTGCCATCGTCAACGAATTGAAAGGCCAATATGACGAAGTTGAGATCGCTGTTTCACCGAGTCAAATCGGTAATTGGATGGGACTGCAGGACCATACTTATTTTGAAAAGATGGAATTTGACGAAGTGTCTCAGCAATATGAAGTGCATTTATTTAAACCCAAATATTTACAATTGCCTAAATCTGAGTAAAATACACTTGACAGACATTGCTATCTTGGTATAAAATTTAATAGTTGTCATCTAAACATGACGGCTTTTGTTAGGATAGCTCAGCTGGATAGAGCAACGGTCTTCTAAACCGTAGGTCGTGGGTTCGAATCCCACTCTTAACACTAAATAAAAGGGCGCTGTATCAAGGTTTTCGGGCTTTGGTGTGGCGCTCTTTTTTCGTGTTTTTAAAAAAGTTGAAAGGAAAGTCGACAGGAAACTAAATATTTAACATAAACTCGGCAAAAGTATCTGCAGTTTCATCTCGTCTTTTATTCGTTACATGCGTATAGATATTCATGGTGGTTTGGTACGATCTGTGACCTAATCTATCTTGAACATCTTTAATGGACACTCCAGCTTCAAATAAAAGGCTACAATGCGTATGTCTGAAGCCGTGGGGGGTTATGTGTGGTAGATTATACCTTTTGACTAGTTTACGTGTCAGAGAGCCAAAATACGTGCTTTCTAAATGGTCATTTGTGTCAAAGTTAACTAGTACATATTGTTGGTCATCAGGTTTAGGCCTCTTACCAAACTTAAACAATATTTTCGTTTGTTCCAATTTCCACTTGCGTAATTTAAAAACTGTCGTTTGGTCTAACGAAATAGTACGCTCGCTTGAAGTGTTTTTGGTTGAACCAATTACATTTCCCCCTTCTACTTTTGAGATAGCTCTCTGGATATACAAGGTACCCTTAGCGGTTATGATACTGATAAATCTAAGCGAGCAACAGTGACCAACGTAGCAGACGGTACAGCTTTTTATATTAAGGAAGTTTCAACGCAAGGTACCGTATATACAGGAAACGTATCAGGCATGATAGCGGACTTTACAGACTTTCAGCCAAATGAATTTGGAGAATATTATATAGAGTGTGCGAGCCTACAATCTTATAATTTCATGATAGGGAAATACATTACTCAAAGAGTTTCCGTACCTCCAAACTTAAAATTTATGATTGAGTCCAGAGAGGATGGTTTTGCTAAGGATTGGGAAAAAGGATATGGATGGCGTGATAGTCACCAATTTACTTTTGAACTAAACGTGTTAGTACCTCAATACATGGCTAATCCTAGTTTATTTGAACGCATGCCCTACCGAGTTACTCACCTTGATGTCACAGAGTACTCGGAATTAAGCGTTCAGAATGAGCCAGACATTATATGGCTTATCAAATTTGCGGTGATGAGATACCATGACCTAGCTGTCAATCACAACATTCAATTACATAGTCTGATAAAAGAACAGTTGGCATATTTCCTATACCTATACCCACATATCAAGCAATACGTAACCAACGACTTCTATACAACCATTCGAGATTTTACAATTTCAGAGTGGACTAATCCCAATTGCAATTTATCTTGGTATGACACACCTCAAGCATATTCTCACAACCTTTTAGTGCCACAGACACACTATGGTGATACCAAAGGTATGTTGCCACCAGGTCACGCTATTACGCCTAATTTAATGATGTATGAGGTTGCGAAACGTGACGGTTTACCATACCAACAGTATTTTGATGCTGCATACGCCAATGCGGAGTGGCTAATAAATGATGTTGATTTAGACGATCCGATGACAACTAAAGGTCAACGTATGAGTGAACATATCACAATGACAAACTTGGCATATTTTAAGGAGAAATATCCAGATTTAGCACCGTCGGGTATTAGTGCAAAGATTGAGCGCTGGGCAGATGTGATGATTTCAAGGTCTGATAATTTATGGGATTTGCGTAAGTTTAGTGACCCAAATGATATTACAGATAGTGAAATAGACCAATGGACCGGTGGGGGTAATCAATATAACGAACCGGGAAATTTAGCAGGTTTTGCAGCATCAGCTTATGCGGTTTGTAGAGTGCTGACAGATGATTTGAAAATTAAACGATTAAAAGAAGTAGCAGTCGCTCAACTAGACACTGTTTTCGGACGTAACCCTTTTGGTCGCCATTTTAGTTTTAAGGCAACTTCCGAAATCGAAGGTGCTGACACTAACTGGTTTAAGCGTATGAACGGTTTTGGTGAACTTTCAAACGTACCAGGGTCTTTAGACGGCTCACCCAAAGAGGTGTCGTATCCTTTTGCTCCCCTCGCTCACTATGGCTATTCAGAGGGGTGGGTTGCATATAACACAGCCTGGATACACTCATTGGCGTATCATAGTGCAGATGATATATCAATTGATGCTTATCAGGTTGGAGATGTAATTAAAGTTAAACTAAAAGCACCATTGAATTTTGATGAGACATCAATCGAGTTTGGAGAAGTTGATGTTGTAGACAATCTTGGTAATCATACAAATATTTCAGTGTCCGAAAGTAGTATAGATGATTATTATTTTGAAGCAGATTACGTAGTGCCTTCCGAAGCTGAAAGTTTAACTTTTAGTTATGGTTATGGAATTTTCAAAGTTTCTAAAAAAGTTGATATAATTTAAAAAGAGACCTAAAAGGTCTCTTTGATTATTTGCCAACTAACATTTTTAAGTAAGGTATTTTTGTTATTATTACAGTTAAAACCAATGAAGTTATAGTAATAATGAAGAATAAACTTAAAGAAAATAAAATAGGGTTAACAATCAATTCTTCTGAATAATTCAAAATGGGATACATTAATGAAGAATGGAAAAGGTAAAGTCCAAAACTATTCCTATCTATTAATTGAATATTTTTGGATGTGGAAATGGCTTTATATTTCTCATCAATAGTGATAAATGCGGTGTAAAAGAAAATACAGCTTAGTACCGATGACAAAATTTCTACACCGTAAACTATTACTGAAAATAATGTGATAGGTGGTAGGTCAAATTGAGTCATTGCTAATGCGCTAAATTGTAAAACCAATGTTACCGGTAATATGATTGATCGATAACTATAGATTTTATATTTCAGCGGATATAAGCAAAATCCTAAGTAAAAAAATAAACTATAGTATACCGTATTCTTCATGAAAAAAATATTCGGAATTTTGAAAGAAATTAATGATGCAAAAAATAGAATACAGAAAACTAAAAGTAGGAACAGTTTATTATTTCTATGTAAAAAGTTTGAATAAACATAAAAGATTATGAAAATAAAAAATAATACGGGAAGAAACCACAAGTTACCGGCGTCTTTACCTAAAAGTAAATCATTTATAATGATTGTTGAAATTGATTTACCATTATAGTTTGGATATTGTCCGAGCAGTCTCATAGGTATCATAACTAAAAGACCTATACCAACAAAGGGAACAATTAATCTGGTAAACTTATTTTTTATAAAAGAATAAAAGTTAGTATATTTTCCATTTTCTATCTTTAGGTAATAAAAAAGATATCCGGATAGAGAGATGAATAAAGGCATTTGAAATATGTTAATAAACGCTTTTAATCCGTTCAAAAATGGTGATTCTAGAGTCATATCGTACCAGTTCCATTCATTTGAATAGACAATTATACTATGTCCTATTACCACACTAAGAATTGCGAATACACGCAAAAGTACAGCTTCGTTAAGTTTTTTTCTTGGTCTCATTTTAATCCCCTTAATAGTTTTATTATTAGTATAATGTATTTGCCAGATTGTTGCACTATGACAATATGCTATATTATAGTAAAAGTTTGGGAGTGGTTTTTATGCGGAAATTTTCAGAACAAGAAATTGAGAGATACATTAACTATTCAGATGAAAAAGTATTACCTAAAGAAGAGTTTTTAGGCAGATGTATAGCGTGTGGAAGATTCTTGAACGAAGTAGAATTACCAGAAGGTCCAGAAAGACAGGTTATTTGTCTAGATGATAGAGACTATTTTGTTGAACACTATGATAATCTAATCGATTTAGGAGAAATTGAAGGTTAAATAATAATTATCGAGAGTATCTAACCGGCTACTCTATTTATCACTTCCAACTAATATGCTATATTACGAGTATTAAAGTTTGGGAGTGATAGGTTTGAATATAACAATAGATTTTGGTAATTTCTGGGATATGTTGAGTGCTATAGGTACGCTACTCGCTGTTATATTGTCTTTATGGTTCTCTTATCAAAGTAACAAACCAAAGCTAAAAATGAAGCTTGCAACGCGTAAGGGTTATAAGGATTTGGATTTTTGATTACTAACTAAAGGTTCAGCGGATGATTATACTTTCATTGAATTTGGTTATATTAAGCCTAAAGCGATAAAACATAAATGCTCATTTGAAGAATCCAAATTAGATGAAATAACGATTCGGGTTGTAGATGGAAAACTGATCAAAGGGGGGTTCCCTTTGTCTTTTATCGGACATCAAAGAATTCTAATACATATAGGAGATTTAGATTTACCTAATGATGTTTCTTTTCGTTTTTATTTAAAAGATGTCAATGGAAGAATTTATAAGAGTGAAAAGATAAAATTGTGAAGTTAGCTTAACTGTGGAGTTAAGCTTTTTTTTGTTACCCAAAATTGAAAGGAAGTGGAAAATGGAAATGTTATTTAGAGTGATTGAACTCGAAACATTATTGATTGAATACAGAAATGTAGGCAGCACTCTGGTTTATTGGGTGTTTTTATTTTTGGTTTTGCTAGATCTTGTGACAGGTATTGCCAAAGGATTTATTAACAAGGAGGCTAATAGTACTAAAGGTTTATTGGGTGTAATTAAGCATCTACTAGTAGTTTTATTAGTGTTATGTGTAACACCGTTTTTAAAATATTTACAACATCATGAAAATGAAATGGACAAGGATCAAATTATCGAGGAATATTCTGTTAATGGTTGATTTTAGTGATAATATTAGGCAATTGAAATCTGACATTTCAAAATCTAATCTTGAAAACACCATAAACACGCAACCAATTAAGAAGGATTTATCAAGGAATAATCTTAAGGCAGACTTTGATGTTCCAAACGCAATAGTGAAATTTTTGGATGAACATGTATTGGAATCTAAAAAAATTGAAGAATTAGAGTTCACAAATTTTCTTCCAGATTTTGAAGTAGAGAATTCAGTTTTCAGAAATACTGTTATCGATGCAAAAGATTATCTAAGAAGAGTAAATAGGTCAAAATTTCGTATGTTAAAATATGAAAAGATGAACAATATAAAATTTGATTATCATAAAAATAAAAGACTGCATAAAATCTTAATGGAACTAGACCAAGTAGGTAAGTCTAAAGATTATTTTGAAAATGATCTAGTATATAAAGTGCATGCTAGCGGAACGATTAAAAAATCATCTCCTGTTCGATTTTATGTCGCTTATGATATTGAAATAGATGATAATTATGAATTAAATTACTTTATTTATATAATTTTTATAGATATATACCATTTAGCAATTCCGTCTAGATATCATTATGAAAATTCGAAACAATACAAGCGGGAGTGTTTTGATAATTTAAAAGATTCTTCAATTAGTATAGGAGATTTTTTATCATTAGTGAAATAGATATTTTAATCTCACCTCCTTCACCCTAACCGGTGGGGGATTGTCTTTTCACCCAACATAAGTTATATTATTTATGTGCTTTGCTCCCAACTTAGCACGTTAAAAGCCCTTACTTCCTTAATCGGAGGTAGGGGCTTTTTTTATGCTATAATTCAGCCATCACAATAAAAGGTGGGTAAAGACATGAAATTTATTTCAACAACACCAGTAGACGAAGATTTTAGCACGCCAGCGTGGTTGCAATCATTAGGTTATAAGCCTAACGTGGATTACAGTTGGTTAGCGGAGTGCTATGATAGTTCAGCGTATGCAATTTACAAGTTGAATAATGATGTCTATACCACCTACACAGTAGCAGCAGTATTTTGTAATTTATACATTTTTGAGATGGATAAAGGCAGTCGAGACATTGAACAAGAGTTTGAAGATGAATATGAAAGTGTTATTCCGATTGGTGAAATAAAAAGCAACAGATTTTAATCTGCTGCTTAAAAGTTACCGAAAAGTTGACAGATATTAAGATGCAATCAGCTATATATGGCACACACGTTTACATAACGATTGTTGATTTATAGTTATTTAGTGTCGTTCAGTCTAGTATAGAACTTCATATTAACGGTCTTCTAAACCGTAGGTCGTGGGTTCGAATCCCACTCTTAACACTAAATAAAAGGGCACTGTACCAATTTTCGGGCTTTTTTATGGGCTCTTTTTTTCGTGAAATTATAAAAGTTACCTAAAAATACACCTATTTTCAGAATTCTCAACCAATCCTACAGTCCAATATCAGATCTAACTTTAAGATCTTTATTTATTTTCCTAGTCTCACCAATATGGCTATGCAGGGTGGTTTGCTATAGTAAAAGTGTACTGGCAGGCCAAATTTTACTATAGTGTAATCTTCTATACATGAAATAGTTAACGTTTTGTAAAGATACGACATTTAAGGCTTGCAATTTGATTTGTTATGATAAAATAGTTATAAGATAAATGGGAGGTAGGACCATGAAAAAAGTATATTCATTATTAGGTATTTCTTTATTAGCTTTATCATTAGCGGCTTGTGACAATGTCGATTCTGCATTGGGTATGTATTCAGATGAAACGTCGTCAAGTGAAGAGAGTGCATCTTCTTCAATATCGTCTGAGAGTGCTTCTTTAAATGTGGTAGAATCTGACAGTACATCTTCAAGTAATGTGTCTGCGGATGCTGATTCAGAAGCATCAAGCGAAGATACTACAGCGTCAACTGATGAAACAACACAATCTTCGGAAGAAGTTGTGGCGGATTCATCGGTAGCGAGTGAAGCTGCAACTGCGCAAGCGATGACGACTGAAGAGATTGAATCTTCTATCATTGCAGCAGAAGCTGAAAAAACTTCACCGTCTACAGAAGTAGTACCATCTAGCGAAGTGGAAGATCAAGGGACTTACGCAAGTTCTAGTCAACCAGAAGGTAACCAAGGGGCTTTCGATAATACACGTGCGCGTGAATTATTGGCTGAAGCAGCACCTTTAATTTCTGCACATTCTCAAGGTGCATACCAATCTGACGAATATTTCTTCTTACCAACATTGGTAAATGAAGATTTAGCACAAGTAGATGTTTACCGTCAATCTCCTGATGGACAAGGACATACAAACCTGATTGCAACTTACCGTTATGATGCTTATTCAGGTACTTTAATGGTGATGGATGTTGTGAGTGGTACTTGGCAAAATACGGGACAATAGAATCGCTTAGTGCATACAAATAAATTTAAGGCTGGTGATTTTAATTGATGCTAAAGGGTATATAGCATTCGATTTCAACCACCAGTTTTTTATTTGCTTTAAATCAGGAAGAAAACTTGTTAAATACCCCTAAATTAAGTAGTATTAAGAGTAAAGAAGTGAGGTGGCAAGAGTGAAAGAAAAATTGAAAGATCGTATTATTCCAATGACCTTAGCCTCGGTTAATCAGGCCAATATCGCTGGTAGTGCTGCAGAAATGTCTTATTACTTTCTACTATCTCTGTTTCCACTATTAATGATGATTGCCAATATAATTCCGATGTTACCGTTTGATCCGGATTCAGTTGTTGGACTACTTGAAACGTTATTGCCTGACCAGGTGGAGCCTATTATTGTGCCTACTTTGGAGTCTTACCTAACATCAGACACTACAGGTGCGCTTTCAGTTTCCTTCATATTAATTCTATGGTCAGGGTCTACTGCTTTTGGAACAGTGCAAAATATTTTAAACCGAACTTACGGCATCACAGACAAGCCAAACTTTATCGTTTCTAGGCTGTTTTCATTTGCCATTGCCTTTGTATTAGTCTTGTTTGCGGTAGCTTTGAGTGTTCTTTTTGTATTTGGACAGACACTTTTAGAAGCGGTAAACCAATTTATAGACGTGCCGATGCAATTGTTTGGTATTTTTACCAGTGTAAAATGGCCAATACTATTGCTTGTTTTGATTATGGTATTTACTTTTATCTACCAATTCATTCCGCATCACAAGTATCCGATTAAGTTCGCGGTACCAGGAGCGATTGTAGCAACACTGCTTTCAGCTGTTCTGTCGGGTGGATTTTCATTTTATGTGAATAATTTTGGTGGTTCGTCAGTTTCAAACGGGACTATTGGGGTATTCATTGTATTAATGATCTACCTTTGGTTAACATCTCTCGTGCTGATTGCAGGTGCCATGATTAACCATATTATTTACCGTTTAAACAATGTGGAAGAGTTTATCGATTCGAGTCCAAATTACCATACAACAACATCTGCGAGTTTCCCTTTTATGGATAAAAAGACGATCGCATTAGGTACATTAAAGCGTCAACCAGGAGACATCATTATTGCAGATAATCCTGCGCGACCACAAGGAAATAGAGATTAAAGGGGCGCATTATTTTGGAAAAACGTTCGTCAAATCGGCGATTAAAGAAGAAACCAACGAGTAGAGTTGATATCACTATCGTCATATGCGTCATGTTGTTAGCTTTAGTGAGTATCGTGACTATTTTTTCAACGACATATTTACAATATGATTCAGGTTCTTATTCCCAAACTATTATGCAAATAGCTTGGTTTGCGGTCGGGGCTTTAGCGGCAGCTGTTGTGATGCAGCTTGACCGGGAAACCTTGTATCACTTTGCGCCGGTAGCATACGGATTAGGGCTAGTTTTACTCGTATTAGTATTGATTTTCTATGACCGTGAATTGGCCGTGACCAATGGGGCGCATTCATGGATTACCATTGGACCTTTATCCCTTCAACCATCCGAACTAATGAAGGTTGCCTATATCATCATGATGGCTTATTTAGTTCAAGGCTACAATGATGAAGGTCGTCGTCTTGGTGTTGAGGACATGGACATGATGGAACGGGTTAAATTTGATGGTCGATTTTTATTGAAAATTACGTTATGGACCATCCCGCCGGTTGCTTTAATCATTGCGCAGAATGACTTGGGGACAACCCTGGTATTCTTGATGATGTTTATCGGTGTCATATTCGTGTCAGGAATCACCTGGTATATTATTTTGCCGGCATTCCTATCATTTGCGGTTATCGCCTTAGTATTAATCATCTTAGTGGTTTACCAACGCGATTTACTATATGCATTAGGTTTCCAAGACTACCAATTCGCCCGTATCGATTCATGGTTAAACCCTTTCGGTAATTCGGCCAATGAGTCTTACCAACTAGCACAAAGTTTGAAGGCCATCGGTTCTGGGGGCATTCTTGGAAAAGGGCTTGGTCAATTCCAAGTTCACGTCCCAGTTCGAGAGTCGGATATGATTTTCTCTACTATCGGTGAAAACTTTGGTTTCCTAGGGTCAAGTTTTGTCGTCTTATTATACTTCATCTTAATATTCCAAATGATTTCAGTGGCCTTTAGAGCCCACGACGCCTTCTATGCGTCAATGGTTTCAGGGGTAGTCATGATGTTCACCTTCCATATCGTCGAAAATATTGGGATGTCCATCGGGCTTTTACCGCTGACAGGTATTCCATTACCGCTAATTTCGGCGGGTGGTACTGCCTTAATCACTAGTATGTTGAGTATTGGTTTAATACTGTCAATCAAATACAATGAGGGCTTGGATGATGAGCACTTAAGCAAGAATCCGGTTGTGAAAGCAATTCGCTGGGTCAACCGTTTAATCCCACAAAATTTGATTGATAAACTAACCTAATTTTTGAATAATTTTAGAGGTGAATTGTATGCATAAAGTTTATAGTAAAGAGGGCTTGTACCTTGAAGAGCAAGCTGACGGCACAGTTCGTATCGGCCTTTCTGCTTATGGGTCAGATGCAGTCGGTGAGGTTTCTTACTTCGCCTTCTTCAATGATCGTGAGCTAGTTTCGGGTGAGCCATTTTTCTCAGTTGAAGGTTCTAAAGCTGTCACAGACATGCTAGCACCAATCTCAGCAGATATTGTTTCAAAAAATGAATCATTAACGGACCAACCTGAATTGCTGAATGAAGATGATGAAAGCTTTAAATGGTTAGTAGTCGCAAAAAGCAATCAAGCAATCAAGTGGGCTGATTTTTTATCTGAAGATCAACCGATTGAAAACTAAATGAACATAAAGAACTGGATCTCTTAGCCAAATATGCGGCTTTAAGAGGTCCAGTTTTTTAGTATGCAATAGTTGCTAAATTGCTACATCAATGAAAAGAAGTAGGCAATTTCTTCAAGAGTATATTTCTTATTGTACTCTTCAAATTTAGCCAAGAAATTGATCACGGCCGAGGCCTTCAAATCATTGGCTAATTCATCATATTTGCTAGGGATTTGCATTTGTCTCACACCGGTAGGGAAATTTTCTTTAACCGACTTGGTCATTTTATGGACGAAAGAAGGGTCGCCATTTTCACCCAAAAGGATGCTTGACCGGGTTGTTTCTTTGGAAAATTTGTTCAAAATATGAAAAAGCACTTCGTATTTACTTGTTTGACCGAACAACTCTTCAACTTGACCAATGGCCTCGTTTTCTAAATTTTCGATAATTTCATTTTCGATTTCTTCTACCACGGCGTATTTATCATCAAAATAACGGTAGAAGGATGACCGGTTTAGGCCAGCTTCTTTGACAATATCTTGAATGGTGATGGTGGTGAAGGGTTGGTCTTCCATTAATGTTAGAAGGGATGATTTGATGTTTTCACGTGTGTGTAATGATTTATTGCTTATAGTCATTTGTTCGTCCTTTGCTAATTTTTAGGGTAAAATATACTTGTGCTATTGCAATGTTATCAAACTTTTATACAATAAGACACTTTGTCCTATTTTGTGCTAGCCATGAAAATGAATATACTATAAGCTATTAAAGCAGTAAAAATAAAAGGAGTCTTATATAAATGCTTGAATTAAAAAATCTCAAGAAAACGTATGAAGTGGGCGATACGATTACGCATGCCTTAAATGATGTATCGTTGGCTTTTAGAAAACAAGAATTCGTTGCTATCTTAGGGCCTTCAGGTTCAGGGAAAACGACACTTTTAAATGTGATTGGTGGTTTAGACCAGTATGACTCTGGTGACATGGTGATCAACGGCCAGTCAACTAAAAACTTCAAAGACCTAGATTGGGACGCTTACAGGAATAATTCAATCGGATTCGTTTTCCAGTCATATAATATCATCAGCCATTTAGATGTCTTATCCAACGTGGAGTTAGGGATGACTTTATCTGGTGTGGCGAAAGAAGAGAAACGGGAAAAAGCGAAAAACGCCTTGATACGTGTGGGCTTAGAGGAACATTTGCACAAGCAACCCAACCAATTATCAGGTGGACAAATGCAACGTGTAGCTATTGCGCGTGCCTTAGCCAATGATCCGGATGTCCTATTATGTGATGAGCCAACAGGGGCTTTGGATTCTGAAACAGGCCAACAAATTATGGGCTTGATTCAAGAGTTAGCCAATGAAAAACTCGTTATAATGGTTACCCATGATAGCGAATTAGCCCACCAATACGCCAACCGTATCATCAATTTTAAAGATGGTGAAGTGGTTAACGATTCAAATCCATACGACAACGAGGATGCGGATGCAGTCCTGGATATGCGCCGTACTGGTATGTCTTATTTAACCGCTTTAAACCTATCCTTCAAAAATATTATGACCAAAAAAGGGCGAACCTTTATCACGTCCTTCGCTTCAAGTATTGGGATTATTTCAATTGCGGTTGTCCTATCTCTATCAAACGGTTTTCAAAAGCAAATTGATTCAACACAGGCCGAAACGAGTGCTCAATTCCCGGTAACCATATCACAAGTCGCTCAAGATGCCTCTAATTTCACGCTATCAACTGAAGAAGAAACGGAATACCCAGATGGCAATACCGTGATTGCCAACGAAGACCCAGCTTCAGCTGGTCAACATGAGAATGACATTACCACTGATTTAGTTGAGTACGTGGAAGACATCGACCCAGCCTTAACTGAGGCTTTAAACTATACTTATTCTGCCCAGTTGAACCTTTTACGCGATGTAGATGGGGAAGTTGAGCAAGTTGCCTTTTCTAATTATGCTCAAGATTCAGCTACTGGTGACGTCCAAAGTTTCTATGCGACATCATCAGGTATGGGGGCTTCCACCTTCCCGGAGGCTACCTCTGGCGATGAGAATGCCTTTTTAACGGAAAACTACGACGTGCTTGCAGGAGAATTACCATCTGAAGAAACGGATATTGTCCTAGTAGTTGACGAATACAACAAGGTCAACTTAAATGCCTTGAATAATCTAGGATTCGACTATGAAAATGGCGACGAAATTACCTTTGAAGACATCGTCGGTAACCAAGTAGTGGTCGCTTCAAACGACGCTTACTATCAAGAATTACCAACTGGTACATACATGCCAAACCAAGATTTAAATGCTGTTTACGATAACGAGAACAATCAGACATTACGCGTATCAGCTGTTATCCGGCCAAAAGAAGATGCCACTATGGCGATCTTAACTGAAGGGATCAACTATTCAAACGCTTTGACTGAAACAGTGATTGAAAATAATCAAAATTCAGCTATCGTTCAAGCACAAAATGATAGCGACAGTTCAGTTCTTACAGGCGAAAGTTTAGATGAAGCTGGTAAAGAACAAGTCTTAACTGCACTTGGCGCTAACGCAATCCCGTCATCTATCATGATTTACCCTAAAAACTTTGAAACGAAAGATGATGTTCTTGCCTATTTAGATGCATACAACGAAGGAAAATCTGAAGATGAGAAGATCCTTTATACAGATTTAGCGGGTACCATGACTGAATTAACTGGCGGTATTATGGACGCAACAACTTACGTTCTAGTTGCCTTTGCCGGTATCTCGTTAGTGACTTCGATGATTATGATTGGGATTATCACCTATACATCAGTCCTTGAACGTACTAAAGAAATAGGTGTCCTTAAAGCCTTAGGTGCTCGAAAAAAAGACATCACCCGTGTATTTGACTCTGAGACTTTAATTCTAGGTGTACTTTCTGGCTTAATTGGTGTCGGGACTGCTTACTTATTAACATTCCCAATCAATATACTGATTGAATCCTTAACAGACCTTAAAAATGTAGCCATTTTAGACCCAGTACATGCAGTCGTCTTATTGATCATTTCAACTGTATTAACAGTTATTGGTGGTCATATTCCAGCCCGGATGGCAGCGAAGAAAGACGCCGCTGAAGCCTTGCGCGCTGATTAATGTTGTTTTCTTAATCTTAAGTAATTGTTAGCAAAACTTCGGATACTATCTTACAAAAAAATAAACACATCACAAGAACCACCTAAAGTAGGGACGCAAAACCCGTCAACTTTAGGTAGGTTGATTGCCATTGGTGCAGGTATTATTGTCTTATTGGTGACAGAATTAGATAAATATTTCCGTAAAAATAAAGTGAATAATTAACAAAAGTCATTTTAAATAAAAGAACTGCCGCTTTCTCTAAATTAGAGTGAGCAGGCAGTTCTTTTTTGCAGCTTATCTTGCTGTTGTATTCATTTACTTTTTTTATTGATTTTCTAGTTCAGCAGTATAGTCTTCATAGGTTTGATTAGCGTCGATACCCAGTTGCCAAACTGGGGTGTAGATTGGGTTAATAGAAGCCGCGTATTCATCGGTTTTCGGCGTCATATAAGTATCAACAACGGTTTGTAAGTTAGGGTCGTCTAGCTCATCTTCTCTCACTGCAATCGATAGGAAGTATTCTGGCGGTGTTTGTTCTGGATCTTCTAAAATGATGGCGTCATCAACGGTCATACCAGCGTCTACAAAGTAAGACACAGCAGACACAGCCAAGTCTAAATCAGGTAAAGCACGTGGTAGCTGGGCAGCTGGCATATAGTTGAATTGAATGTTTTTTGGATTCTCTACAATTTCATCTTCGGTAGGGATAGTGCTCGCGTCGTCAGCTAAGGTGATTACGCCATTAGCATCTAAGAAATTCATGATATAACCGATGCTGACAGCATCATCATTCATCCCTAATGTTGCATTGTCTGGAATATCTTCAAGCGAATCAATGGCATCATCACTAGAAAATAGGCCTAAACGAGATACTAAGGTAAAGGCAATAGGACGAATTTCCTGGCCTTGTGTTTGTTCTTGGTTAAAGGTATACATGAAGGGGATATATTGGAAATTATTTAAATCAATATCGCCTTCAACTAAGGCTGTATTGGCTGTGGCGAAATCACTGAAAAGAACGACTTCAAGGTTAATATTCGTCCCGTTTTCTTCTAAACGGTCAGCAACATTTTGCCAAATGTCTTCCGTGACGGCGGACACTACACCGACTTTTAAGTTGACCACTTCGTCACTAGTACTGCCTATATCATTAGTTTCACTTGAGCTTGTTGTCTTGTCGCTTACTGTACTACTTTCACTAGCATCCCCAGAGCCAGCTGTTAAACCACAGGCTACAAGGAAAGGTAGGATAATCAACCACAATAATTTTCTAAACTTCATAAAGAAAAATCGCCTCCTGATTTCTGTTATAGTTTGAATATAAATCTATTACATTCTAAACGAACTTACTAGAAAAAGAAAACGTTTAATATTATTAGAAATTGTTGAACCACTCAAATATTGGTAGCATATTGTCTTCAATGTTATCTGTCATCATTTCCGGATGCCACTGTACCCCTAAAATATTATAGGTCGATTTGGACTTGTCCACTTCATAGGATTCAATGACCCCATCATTGGCCCAGGCTGTTGCCTTAAGTAGGGGTGATAGGTCTTCAATCACTTGGTGGTGATAGGTATTGATCAGTAGTGTTTTTGGATTATCAAACAGGTTGCTGATGATAGACCCTTTTTCCAATTGGATTGAGTGGTGCGGGAAGTGCATACGACTCCAATTCTGTATGTGCTGAACAGCATTTGCTTGACCGATGGGGTACTCGCTCAAGTCTTGATAGACGGTACCATTCAACAAAATGTTAATTAACTGGAAACCGCGGCAAATAGCTAATATCGGGATATTCTTTTTGGTGGCAGCTTCAAATAGCGCCCGTTCCCAACGATCTCGTGGGGGATAGACACTTTGTAATTTAGGTGAAGGCTCACGGCTGTATAGTAGAGGTGAAACGTCTTGGCCACCAGTAAATACAAGCCCGTCCAATTTGGCAACATACTGCTCTGCCAAAGCTAAGTCTTCTTGTAATGGGATAATAATTGGCATATGGCCAGCCATAGTTAATGATTTACTATAACCATGCGGACTATAATCACGCATAAATTCATCCCAATCATGATCAAGTGCATTGTGGTTCCCCGTAACGCCTATAAAGCGTTTATATGTGGATACTTTATTATTCATACTGTCACTCCAAACTTTGATTTCCAATCTATTATACCAACAAACCCTGGGGTAGGGTCAACTTAGACTACTTTTTCAAGATGATAGCTAATAAGGATAACAATTGATAGCTAATCGGTACCCAAAATAGGAGGTCGATTCTTCGAATATTGATATGTTGAATGGTATATTAATAGCAATGAATTAAAGGAAGAAGGAAATGAATATGAGTATATCAGTGAATTTACCAAGCTTTACGATCGGGCCGGATGCCTATGACGATATTAAAAAATACGCAGGTTTTGCAGGAGAGAAAGTAGCCATCATAGGTGGAGAAACTGCTTTAGAAAAGGCTTTACCAAGATTGAAACCAGCGATTCAAGCAGCCGGTTTAAGCATTACCGCCATTGAATGGTATGGGGGCGAAGCTTCTTATTCCAACATTGACCGCCTTGCCGCTTTAAACCAAGTTCAAGCAGCAGATATGATTTTTGCGGTCGGTGGCGGGCGTGCCATTGATACTGGTAAAACAGTTTCAGCTAAACTTGAAAAGCCAATTTTCACTTTCCCAACAATTGCCTCAAACTGTGCGCCAACTTCAGCCGTTTGCGTCTTATACAATGACGACCATGAATCAGCGGGTTCATACCGGTTACATGCACCGGCCGTCCATTCATTTGCCGACTCAACTATTATTGCTGAAGCACCTGAGCAATACATTTGGGCCGGAATCGGTGACGCAATTTCTAAAGAAGTAGAAGTATCTTTTTCAGCTGAGGGACGAGAATTAGCCTACAATAATACAATCGGTGTCCATATTGTCCAAGGGGCTAACCAACGTGTCTTTAAAAATGGCTTAGCGGCACTTGAAGCTGCCAAAGCCCATCAGGAATCGCCCGCTATCGACAATATTTTATTTGAGATACTTGGGACAACTTCTTATACGTCAGTATTAGTAGATCACGACTATAACGGTCACTTTGCCCACTCATTCTACTACGGAGTAACTGTCTTACCTCAAGGGGAAAGACACTTGCACGGTGAAATCGTATCTTACGGGGTATTAATCGTTCTACAATTGGCTAAAAAATATGACGAATTGAAAGAAATTCGTGATTTCATGATTTCAGTGGGTTTACCAACGTCATTAAAAGCCTTAGAAATTGAAAGTGACGAAGATTTGAAAACGGTATTAGATAAAGCCTTTACCTTAGATCATATTCAAACATCACCATTTGAAATTAACCGTCAAATGGTTGAAGATGCTATTCAAGAAGTTGAAAAATTAAACCAATAATTTGATGCATCATCATTTATATAATCGAGTGTGGGCTGTGGCGAAATGCTGCAGTCCTTATTTTGGATTTTTGAAGTGGTGAGGGCAGGGCGCAGGGCGGGTAAAGTAACTTTTGCAGTCGGTCCATAAAACATGATAGAATGATAGCGATGAATAAGAAGCTTTATGCATGTAGAGCCTTTTAAATTTGGAGAAAAAGTGATACAATTGACTAATTGTAAAGCAGTTTTTTTACAAAGTGCCCGGTTCTTACCAGAAGGATTTTAATGTGTTTGATAGGTGGTTTAGAATAACCAAGTAAACTAGCAAGGGACATATAAATTCATGAATCGGCCTTCAATATATAAATCAAAATAAGAGGCAAGTTGGCATCTGACTAAGTTGATGATTTGTCTTATTTTTCGAGAGGAGAACACTTAATGGACTTAAAAAATCAAGTTGCCCAAGTCATTAAATCGAGCATTGAAACTGAATTGACTTTGGAACAAATTCAAAATCTATTAGAAGTACCAAAACATGAAGGACACGGGGATATCGCCTTCCCATGTTTTATTTTTGCTAAGGAATTGCGCAAAGCGCCTCAAGCCATTGCACAGGAAATTGCACCACAAATTGAGGGAGAAATTGTAGACCGTGTTGAAGCAGTTGGCCCATACATCAACTTCTTCTTAAATCAAACATTGGTGACACAAGCGATCCTAACTGAGATTTATGAAGCAGGTAACCACTTTGGTGAATTAGCCATTGGACACGGTGAAAATATCACCATCGATATGTCTAGTCCAAACATTGCGAAACCAATGTCAATGGGACACTTACGTTCAACTGTTATCGGGAATGCCATTGCCAACATCACAAAAAAAGTTGGGTTCAATCCAGTACGTATCAATCACTTGGGTGACTGGGGGACACAATTCGGTAAGTTGATTGTTGGTTACAAAAAATGGGGTTCTGAAGAAGCTGTTCGTGAAAACCCAATTCAAGAATTGTTGAAGTACTATGTACAATTCCATGAAGAAGCAGAAAATGATGAAAGTCTTGAAGATGAAGGACGTCTATGGTTTAAAAAACTAGAAGATGGCGATCCAGAAGCTTATGCATTATGGAAATGGTTTAAAGACGAATCATTAAAAGAATTCCAACGCATCTATGATATCCTTGGCATCGAATTTGATTCTTACAACGGAGAAGCATTCTACTCAGATAAAATGCCAGCTGTTATCGATGAATTAAATGACAAAGGCTTATTAAAGGTAGACCGCGGTGCAACAATCGTTGATTTAGAGGCTTATAACTTAAACCCAGCTTTAATTAAAAAATCTGATGGGGCGACTTTATATATCACACGTGATTTAGCAACAGCTTTATACCGTAAGGATACTTATAACTTCGACCAATCGCTTTACGTGGTAGGTAACGAACAAAGTAACCACTTCAAGCAATTAAAAGCTGTATTAGAGTTAATGGGTTATGACTGGGCTGCAGACATTAACCACATTCCATTTGGTTTAATCACCCAAGACGGTAAGAAGTTATCTACTCGTAAAGGGAATGTTGTATTGTTAGAAGACGTGTTAAACGATGCCATTGACTTGGCCTTCAAACAAATTAACGAGAAAAACCCTGACTTAGAAAATAAAGAAGAAGTTGCCCACCAAGTTGGTGTTGGTGCTGTTATTTTCCATGACTTGAAAAATGACCGCTTAAATAGCTTCGACTTCAACTTAGAAGAAGTTGTGCAATTTGAAGGGGAGACTGGCCCATATGTACAATATGCCAATGCTCGTGCCCACTCAATCTTGCGCAAAGGAAACTTTGAGCCAGCTAAGATCAGCGAAATGACAAACTTCAATCTAGATAGCGATGAAGCTTTCCAAGTATTGAAAGAATTGAACCGTTACCCAGATATCGTAGCTAGTGCATATGAAAAATACGAACCATCTGTTGTGGCTAAATACTTATTAGCCTTATCTCAACAATTCAACAAATACTATGCACATACACGTATCCTAACTGAAGATGATCAATTACAATCCCGTTTAGCATTAGTATATGCCTTAACACAAGTGTTAGAATCTGGTTTAGCTATCCTTGGCGTACAAGCACCAAGCCAAATGTAATTTTTTGGACGCTAGGTTGTTAAAACCGATTTAAAACAAAATATGTTTTCATAGGAGAAAGGTAGTCACTGCCTTTCTCCTTTTTAGTGACTTTCAGTTCATATTTTTCCAAGAACTCTCATCCACCTTTAAAAATTCTTTACAAGTGTCTTGACTTTAAATGTCAAACCCTTATAATAATGAAAGCATAAAATCCTGTGAAGCATTGAGGGCGGGACCCGAGGTGTGACCACATAATATCAATTGTGTTCTTAGGTCAATTTGCGAATGGCCTTATTTTTTTGGGGAAAAATAGAGTAAAACAAATTTGAGGGAGATGTGAGTTATGGCAATTAAAGCGAAACCACTTTTATTAGATGTAGAGGAAAAACCGTTGTTCGCGAAAGGTTTATTATTGAGTTTTCAACATATATTTGCAATGTTTGGAGCAACAGTATTGGTGCCAATTCTTTTAGGGATGCCTGTATCTGTTGCTCTTTTTGCGAGTGGGATTGGGACTTTAATTTATCAAGTTGCAACTAAAGCGAAAGTACCCGTTTACTTAGGGTCATCATTTGCTTATATTACAGCGATGCAAATTGCAATTCAACAAATGGGCGGAGATGTTTCAGCAGCACAAACTGGTGTCATCATTTCTGGTATAGTCTACGTTCTTGTAGCGATTGCGATTCATTTTGCAGGTACTAACTGGATTGATAAATTATTACCGCCAATCGTTATTGGACCTATGATCATGGTAATTGGTTTAGGTTTATCATCAAGTGCGGTAGCCAATGCAGGTTTCGCAGAAGATGGAGATGTACGTAACATCGTCGTAGCTGTTGCGACCTTCTTGATCACAGCCCTTGTCCAAACAAGAGCGAAAGGCTTTTTCAAAATTATTCCGTTCTTAGTAGGGATTATTGGTGGTTATATTGTAGCGGTCCTATTGGGGATTGTAGATTTTACACCAGTTGTAGAAGCACAGTGGTTTGAGTTGCCAGATTTATACCTACCATTTGAGACATCTCTGTTTGAATCATATAATTTATACTTTGGTCCTGAAACATGGGCGATCGTACCTATTGTCTTGGTAACTATTTCAGAACATATTGGTGACCATACAGTATTAGGTAAAATTGTTGGCCGTAACTTCCTAAAAGATCCAGGTCTAAGCAGAACCTTAATCGGTGATGGGGTAGCCACTGCAGTGTCAGCCTTCATCGGTGGACCAGCGAATACGACATATGGTGAAAACACTGGGGTGATTGGTTTAACGCGTGTGGCTTCTGTATCAGTTATCCGAAACGCCGCTATTATCGCTATTATCTTAGCCTTCCTTGGTAAATTTACTGCCTTGATTTCAACGATTCCAAACGCTGTAGTCGGTGGGATGTCTATCTTACTTTACGGGATTATCGCAAGTAACGGTTTGAAAGTCATGATTGAAGAGCAAATCGACTTCAACCAAGTACGGAACTTAATTATTGCGTCAGCAATGCTGGTTATTGGATTAGGTGGCGCGGTCTTAGACCTTGGTTACTTAACCTTCTCAGGAACTGCTTTATCAGCCATCGTTGGTATCGTATTAAACTTGATCTTACCTGCAGAAGTAACCTTCCAAGTAGATAGAGACGTTAAATAATTAAATAAAAATTATTAGCAAAACGGCGGTTGAGATAGCTTAGTCTCAACCGCCGTTTTAGCATTTATTTTTTTAAAAATGTTTTAATTAGTCTCTAGAATAGTCTTTATCTTCGCCTTGTAATTCTGGGTTGGTTTCAACTTCGTGGTACATGTTATGGATAGACAGTACAACGAACAAGAATAAGAAGGCTGTTTGTAACCAGAAAATGGTCAAATCAAACATACCGTGCAGGATAACGATACTGCAGAAACTACAAATCAAGGCTAAACGTCGTCGTAAAATCGGATATTGCCGCATTTGATGAATCTTCTTGCCTAATGAAATCAGCGAAGGTAACAATATACCTGTCCCAACTGCACCGTAGGAAAGAAGGGTGTCTAGAACAATATTATGGGCATGTTGTGTGTATTTGTCCCCATAGTCTTGCCAGACATTGAGATAAGTCAAAGGCCCTTGTCCAAACCAAAAGTTATCTCTTAAGCCTTTCAAGCCGATTTCCCAGATGACAAACCGGTCTTCAAAAGCAAATCCTAAGTCCTCAAATCTCGGAAGAAAACCTAATTTGATGGCGATCAGTGTGCCAATCGTGGCGGTTAGAAATGTCCCAACTGCTATTTTTTTATAACCTAATACGAAATAGAATACAAAGAGTGTCCCAATCACCACGAGTAGTGAGGTACGGGTTCCGGTATAGGTGATCGCGAATAGGTTGCATAAGGATATAAATAGGAAAACGAATTTCTTCCGGTATTTGGTCGTCCGCATCATTTTGTAGAGGCCGATGAAGAAGAAGAATTCTAGCATCATGGCATAGTAATTGGGGTTGGCAAATGTTGCTTCCGCCCGACCGTTGTGGATGCGGTTAATCTCTGGGGATATGAAACTGTAATCCCATTCTGGTACCCAATTTAAATATTCAAAGGTTGCGAATATAAAGATGATAAATGAGCCAATTAAGGCAATGTTCAACAATTCTTCAACGTAATAGGGTCGAATGACTTGCTGATAATAGTTAAAATAGATGGCGATTGGTATAAAGGCAATCGAAATCCCTAATCCTGCCCAGTTTTGAAAGATAAATGAAATCACTGCTGAATACGCAATAAATATCCATATTGAGGTTGCAACTTCTCGCTTAATGTAGCGCGGACCAAGTAGGCCTAACATGAATAAGAATATAAATATGACAGCGAAAGTGACTAAGGTCATATAAAATGGAAATAGGTTACTGATAAATAATATCGAGATCAGTAATGATTGAACTGGCCAGGTTAGTTGAGCTTCTGGTTTACTCACCAAAAGTACACCTCCCTAATGTAATCATAGTTATCATTATAGCAACAATTCACGGGAAAAACATGGATAGGTCGCAATATTATCAGATTTTTAAGACCTTTAATTTGTGGTGCGGGCAAGGAGTGAATTCCTATTCTATAAGCACTATAATTAAAAGATAGGTTGAATAATGATATAATAAGTTATATTGATTGGAGGGACGGATATGGAAAAACTCATTTGGACCGGACTTGATGAAAAGGCCTTTAAACCTTACAAGTCTTGGATAAACAAAGGTAGTCCAGGTATCTGTGGCACCTATTGTGCTGCGGTATTAACACACTTTACAGTGCTTAGGGACACCAACCATTGGATGGCTAAACAGGACCTAATTAATGCCTTTAAAAAAGTTGTCGACGACTACCACCTACATAATGGGACTTTTTATTGGAATGTGGAAACAGGCTTAAATTCGGTATTCAATTTCGAAAATTACCGTGCGAAATCAGGCTTGTTACCGGATATTGAAGTGCCTAAGTTAATTGATCAATACCAAGCACCAGTCATCGTTGGTACCTTAAAATATTTAGGTTCCGCCTATAAAAACCATTGGCTAATTGCCTATGCTTACGCATATGACGAGCAAAATGATTTATATTTTAAAGTTTACGACAATCACGGTAAATACAATGCAGTCATTCCAGCTAAACAAACGAATGCCTATGTGTATTTAGAGCCGATCCAAGCAACGACAATAGAGCCGTCTACTGACGAAATAATAAATGAAGTGGACGATTTTACGAAAGATATTGCGATTGAAACCAATCAATCGAGACAAATCTTTTTAGAACGACAAGCTAAAGAAGCTGAAGAACGTAAGAAAAAACAAATTTTTGGAAAAGAGTGGGATGAATGGAAAGATATGATTATATAAGTATCGGTGGTGGGAGTGCTGGTATCGCATCAGCAAACCGTGCCGCTGAATATGGGGCTAAAGCTTTAATTATCGAGAAAAGAGATGTTGGTGGTACCTGTGTAAATAGAGGTTGTGTACCTAAGAAGATTTCTTGGCATGGCACGATGCTCAGAGACCAGATTAACGAGTACGGTTCTGCATACGGCCTAAACTTCACTGAAGAAGGTCCAGTTGACTACCCTGTATTAAAAGCCAATAGAGATGCTTATATTGACCGCATTCATGGTGGTTATGCATCTGGTTTTAAATCTCGTGGGACCCATTATTTAGCGGGTGAAGCGAAATTTATCGACAACCACACAGTAGAGGTTGACGGCGTTCAATATACAGCCCCACATATCGCCATCGTTCCAGGTGGCCGACCACGTTTAATTGACCTACCGGGTATTGATTTAGTAGATACTTCTGACGACTTTTTCGAATGGGAAACTTTACCAGAAAGCGTCTTAATCATTGGTGCAGGTTATGTGGCAACCGAATTTGCGGGCGTATTAAATGGCCTAGGTGTCAAAACAAGCCAAGCTGTTCGACATGACCGTCCTTTACGAGGCTATGATGAAGCAATTATCGAAGTCTTAGTTGATGAAATGAAGAAAACGGGCATTGAATTGCTGACTGAAAGCGATCCTGAATCCATTGAACAATTAGCTGATGGTTCACTTCGTGTAAACTTTAAAAATGGCCAACATGCTGATGCTGAAAAAGTGATTTACGCCATCGGACGTACACCAAATACTGATAATATCGGTTTGGAAAATACAGATGTTGAATTAACAACATCTGGACACATCAAAGTGGATGACTACCATAATACCAATGTGGAAGGCTTATATGCCTTTGGTGACGTTATTGGTAAAGTTGAATTAACACCGGTAGCGATTATGGCCGGTAGAACCTTATCGGATACCATTTTTAACGGTGCTGACCGGTACTTATTAGACTATGACACAGTACCAACTGTCATTTTTACCCACCCAGCAATCGGATCTATTGGCTATTCAGAAGAGGCAGCTAAAGAAAAATTTGGTGCGGACAAGGTGAAAGTGTATACTTCAAACTTCACGCCAATGTATTCAGCAGTTTCAGAAAATCGCCAACCAGCCCGGTTGAAATTGATTACCCAAGGCGACGATGAAGTGGTTGTAGGCGTTCATGGGATTGGCTATGCCATAGAAGAAATGATGCAAGGTTTTGCGGTCGGTGTTCGTTTAGGCTTAACCAAGAAACAATTCGACCAAACAATTGCCATCCATCCTACAGGTGCTGAAGAGTTTGTAACGATGCGATAAAGATAATTAAAAACGTCTATAGTGGACTTGTAGTCCATATAGACGTTTTTTTATTATTTTTAAAAATAGGCGCACTTTCAGTCTAGTGATATACCCGTTCAATATAAATCTGGAAACCTGTATCTGTAACATCAAAAGTAACATAATCGATAACCGCAGCCAAAATTTCTGTATTAAAAGTATCATTACGAATGCCTAGAAGGTCTTCATAATAATATTCAATTTCAGGTTGTCTTTTAGCATTTAGGTCATCTAATTGATCAATAAAAGATTGTGGAAGATCAGCTTTTTTACCGTCAAATTTAATGACAGAAGTAGATTGTTTATCGGTCGCAATGGATAAATCCATTTGATATTTATTAATTTCATAGTCATCAAATAAGTTCATAAATTCTGATACAATACGATTAACCTTTGCGTATTCTCTCATGTTCGTTATTTCTCTCCTTTATGACATCAAATATAGGGACAAGGAAGGCTGCGACGAACCCTCCAGAAAAGCCGTTATTATATAGATTTAATCCGGCGTGGGCATTACCGGTGTTATTCACAACGGCTGCATGTAAGGCACCAGCAATAAGACCTGCTCCCCATCCATAATGTCCAGCAATTGGCGCAAGGGTAGTACCGAATAATGCGGCTAATAGTGCACTAGTTGTATTAGGATTGTCGATATGCATGGCAATTTGCATCAAATATATACCAGCCATGATAGGAATAACATTAAATGGGTGTTTACCAAACGCTGCAAAACCTACGACAGTCAAGACACCGCCGACAACTGCACCTTCTAATTGACCACCAACAATATGCACATATCCAATAGCAATAAAACCAAGGATACCCATATTCATTAATGTAATAGGTGTACCAAATTCAATTACAATATCTGAAATTAACTGTCCAGAAGATTTACGTAATTTCATATACCCTTTAAATGAATAATCATTCAAGATAAATCCAGATAAGAAAAGCACGAGTGAAAAGAGGATAAAGAACCAAGTAACCAGCGAACTAGATAATTGTTGTGGTTCAATGTCGTAAGTTACTGGTAATTCAAAAACCCGCATAATCGATGCAATCACTAAACCAATAACGCCAGCAGTGAAGCCAGTATTATATAGATTAAATCCTTGGTGGAATCGTAGAAAGCTGGCTGAAACTGGGTGGATTACGAAACCAATAATTACACCCGCCATTATACCAATTGGCATCCCTATGAAAATAGGCAATCCCTGGCCAAATGTGATTAAGGATACTACTGGGCTTAGTGCAGATGAAAAAAGGGCACCCAATAGTAAGTTGGCAATCGGCGTATCAGAATACTTGCTATAAAGATAAGTACCGATTAGAAAAGGAATCGAATTATACAAGTTTTTTCCAAAGAATGAAAATCCCATAACTGTCAATAATGCAGCTAAAAGTGGACCAGTAATTTTAGGGGCGTTACGATGTATAAAAAAAGTATTGGCTAAAGTTAAAGTTCCTACGTTAAAAAAAGTTGCACCTATTCCACCAACTTCAAAGTAGTCCGTAATTAGATTACTAGGCGATAAAAGGATTGTCCAATAACCAGATATCAAAGAACTGGGCGATTGAACACTTAGGCCAAATAATATAAAAATGCTTGCTACTGTATAGAAGAATAAGGGTTTTATTTCAGTTTTACCGAAGAATAGATATAAAAAACGATGTAGTTGATTGTTGATCGTATTACGCATTTAAAACCACCTTTATTATTAGAATAGAATTTATTTATATTTTTATATTAGCAAGAAGTTGATAGGTAGACAAGCATAAATTGCAAAGGTATATAATGAGATAAACTCAGGAAAAACAGATCATATGACAAAATGTAAAAGGGCTATGACGGAAGTGTCACAGCCCTTTGTAGCTTAAAAAGCAAATAGATAAAATTGTTATTTGTTTAATTCTGACCCAGCATCAAATTTTTCATCCCAACCAGTAGCACGGATAATAAATTTACCGATTTCTACGTAAAGTACTACAGAAGCAGCAGCTAATAGAATTACAATCCACATTTGCAGTGCCATTGGGTCACCTAACAAGTGAACAGTACCGAAGGCGTCGTTTAGACCAGGTACGAATACAGTAATTAACATCAATACTGTTGAAGCTAATACTGCGAAGTTTAACCACTTGTTGTCGAATGGATTTGAAGCGAATAGTGACTTGAATACTGACTTAGAGTTGTAAGCGTGGAACAACTGGATGAATGCTAATGTTAAGAAGGCCATAGCTTCTGCATCTTCCAATGGCACACCCATTTGGTAACGACCGTACCAGAATACAAATAATGTTACAGCACCTTCATAGATACCTTGGTAAATAATTGATGGTAATACACCATTTGATAATAAGTTACCAGAACGCCCACGAGGTTTGTGTTCCATTACATCAGATTCCGCTGCTTCAAGACCTAATGCAATTGCAGGGAATGTATCAGTTACTAAGTTGATCCATAAGATATGGATAGGTTCTAAGATTGTCCAACCAAGCATTGTTGCAACGAATAAAGTCATAACCTCACCCAAGTTAGCAGATAGTAAGAATTGAACTGCTTTTTGGATATTTGAGAATACTTTACGTCCTTCTTCGATTGCAGTGATGATTGTCGCAAAGTTGTCATCAGCAAGTACCATGTCAGAAGCACCTTTAGAAACTTCTGTACCGGTGATACCCATACCAATACCGATATCAGCTTGTTTCAATGAAGGCGCGTCATTAACACCGTCACCAGTCATCGCAACAACTTTATCTTTTGATTGCCATGCAGATACGATACGTACTTTATGTTCTGGAGATACACGTGCGTAAACTGAATATTGTTCAACATTTGCTGCTAATTCTTCATCAGTTATTTCGTTTAAGTGTGCACCAGTTGTAACTGCTTCTTCTTGACCTTCTTCAATGATACCTAAACGAGCTGCGATAGCTGCGGCAGTATCTTTATGGTCACCAGTAATCATAACAGTACGGATACCCGCTTGTTTTGCAGTAGCGATAGAGGCTTTAGCTTCTGGACGCTCAGGGTCAATTTCCCCAACCATACCAGCGAAGATTAAATCATGCTCTAAAGTTTCTGTGTTGAACTCACCAGGCAATTCATCAATGTAACGATAAGACATACCTAATACACGTAATGCTTGGATAGCCATACCGTGGTTAGCATTTAATAATTCCTTACGAGCAGCTTCATCTAATGGTAAGATTTCGCCGTTGTTCACGTAGTGTGTACATTTTTCAATAATAACGTCTGGCGCACCTTTGGTCATTGAAACGTATTTACCGTGTGATTGCTCTTCACCTAAAGTTTCGTGAACAGTAGTAGACATTTTACGATCTGAATCGAATGGTACTTCACCAACACGAGGTTGAACTTTGATTGTTTCACGTACATCGTAACCTTTGTCGAAACCGAATTGAATCATTGCAGTTTCAGTAGGGTCACCAGCTAATGAACCATCTTTAGCGATTGTAGAGTCATTGGCCATATTCATAACTCGGAAAACAGGTTCGTTATGGTCAATGTCTTCAGATGCATCGTGTAATTCACCATTGTAGTAAACTTTTTCGATAGTCATCTTGTTTTGAGTTAGGGTACCAGTTTTATCTGAACAGATAACTTCAGTACCCCCAAGTGTTTCAACAGCAGGTAACTTACGTACCAAGGCACGACGGTCGGCCATCTTTTGAGTACCTAATGCAAGGATAATAGTTGAGATAGCAGGTAGACCTTCTGGAAGTGCAGCAACAGCAATTGAGATTGCAGTTAATAGCATTGTGATCCAGTCAAATCCACGCAATAAACCTAGGAAGAAAATAACAACGGCAATAATAACAATTGCATAAGTTAGGAAACGAGTTAACCCGTTCATATTTTCTTGTAATGGTGTTGTTTTACCTTCAGCGTTTTCTAACATCTCAGCGATGTTACCGACTTCAGTATCCATAGCTGTTGCAGTTACAACACCTTCACCACGTCCGTAAGTTACGTTAGTAGAAGAGAACCCCATATTTAAACGGTCACCGATACCAGCGTCACCTTCAACAGTGGCAGTATCTTTAGTAACTGGTACAGATTCACCAGTTAAAGCAGCTTCTTCAATTTGTAATGAACTTGCTTTAAATAGACGTAAGTCGGCAGGTACAACGTCACCAGCTTCAAGAATTACAATGTCACCAACAACGATTTCTTTAGAATCGATTGCTTTAACTTCGCCATCACGACGAACGTTTGCTTTAGGTGAAGACATTTTCTTAAGAGAGTCAATAGCATCCTCAGCTTTATTTTCTTGAACAACACCCATGATTGCATTAATTAATACAACCGCAAGAATAATAATTGCATCTACCAAACCGTGAGAACCTTCTAAAATTAATGAAAGTGCTGCAGCGATTAATAAGATAATAATCATTAAATCTTTAAATTGATCCAAGAACTTTTGTAAGGTTGACTTGCGTTCACCTTCTTTAATTTCGTTCGGTCCGTTCTTCTCTAAGCGACTGGCAGCTTCAGCATCAGATAAACCTTCAGTAGAAGAATTTAATGATGTGAAGACTTGATCAGCATCTTGAGTGAAAAAAGACTGATTGTTCTTTTCTTCTGACATTAATCATCTCTCCATCCTTTAAATTATTATCCCTAAAGCAGGATCCAGAGGTTGTCTTTCAAAAAAAAGACCTATGACTACTCCTCCAAGTAGAGAAGTAGCCATAAGTCTCATCTTTTAAGACGGCACCAGCAGATATCTGCCGTATATGTTGGCGCCGCCACGATACAATAATCGCTGATTACTCCCTCATGGAACTGTTTAAGTTAAGATAATTATATTTTATTTAAGATAGAATTGCAATAATTAACTGAAATTAAAATGCGCAAAGACTGTCTAAATTTGTTGAATGGCAAAAGCACCATTTTTGGGGTATAATAATTGTTCGTGAAAAAAGAAAGGTGTTGAATATGGAGTCATCTTACATTCAAATTATTAATCAAAGCTTACCATTTAATAAAAAGCAAATTGAAAATGTATTGGGATTGCTAGAAGAGGGCAATACAGTACCTTTTATCGCTCGTTATCGTAAGGAAGTAACGCAGTCATTAGACGAGGTTCAGATTAGAGAAATTGAACATGCTTACCAATATACGAAACAATTAGAGGAAAGAAAGGCATCGGTTCTTGCAAATATTGAAGAACAAGGAAAATTAACAGATGACCTAGCTAAAAAAATTAAACAAGCGACAGTTTTACAAACGGTTGAAGACCTTTATGCGCCGTACAAACAAAAACGTCGTACAAAGGCAACTATTGCCAAAGAGAATGGTTTAGAAGACCTTGCCAAATGGTTATTTTCATCTCCAGCTACAGGTAATGTTCAAGCGGAAGCTGAAAAATTCTTAAATGACGAAATTCAAGACACTAAAATGGCCTTGGATGGGGCACACGAAATTATGGCTGAATGGATTGCAGAAGATGCAGATATTCGTCTATGGTTACGTAAATATACTTTAAAAGAAGGTAAATTAACCAGTCTAAAACGTAAAAATGCGGAAGATGAAAAAGCTATCTTCGAAATATATTACGATTTTAGCCAAAATATCCAAAACCTGAAACCTTATCAGGTATTAGCGATTAATCGGGCTGAAAAGTTGAAGATTTTAAATGTTTCTATTGAAGCTGATGAATTTCCAATCATTGAACACTTGGTACACCGTTTTATCAAAGGCCACCCAGTGTCAACGCGCGAAATCCAAGCGGCTATTCAAGATTCCTTAGATCGTTTCTTAAAACCTTCTATTGAGAGAGAATTGCGTTCTAAATTAACTGAGACAGCTGAAACACATGCAATTGACACTTTTTCAACGAACTTAGGTAACTTATTAATGCAACCACCATTGAAAGGCCGTGTGGTCCTAGGATTAGACCCAGCATTTAGAACAGGTTGTAAGTTAGCTGTTGTTGATGCAACTGGGAAAGTATTAGCTAAAACCGTAATTTATCCGCATGCACCGGTCAACAAAAAAGCTGAAGCCAGCAAAAAATTTATCGAGTTAATCAAGACTTACCATGTAGAAATGGTTGCGATTGGTAACGGCACAGCAAGTCGTGAGTCTGAACAGTTTGTTGCTGAACAAATCCAAGACAATGACTTAGACTTGGTTTATAGCATTGTTAATGAAGCTGGCGCTTCAGTTTATTCCGCTAGTGAAATTGCCCGCGAAGAATTTCCTGAGTATAACGTTGAAGAGCGTTCAGCCGTGTCTATCGCGCGTCGCTTGCAAGACCCATTAGCTGAATTGGTAAAAATAGAACCTAAAGCCATTGGTGTAGGGCAATACCAACATGATGTCTCTCAAAAAGAACTTGCTGAAAGTTTAGATTTCACTGTTGAAACTGTGGTTAACCGGGTTGGAGTCAACTTAAATACAGCTTCTGCTTCATTATTGAGCCATGTTGCCGGCTTATCGATGACAGTTGCTAAAAATATCGTTGAGTACCGAAACGAAAATGGTGTGTTTACTGATCGCAAGCAATTAGGTAAGGTAAAGCGTTTAGGACCAAAAACATATGAACAAGCAGTTGGTTTCATCCGTATTACAGGTGGCGACAACATTTTAGATAATACAGGTATACACCCTGAAAATTATAAGGAAGTTAAGGCAATTCTGAAAGACTTAGGTATTTCATTAGAAGAACTACAAAGTGAAGAAGCCAGAAAAACAATTGCCAATTTCGATTTAGATGCCTTATCTGAAACATATGGTATTGGTAAAGCGACCTTAGTGGATATTCAAAAATCACTAATGACACCAGGACGTGACCCACGTGAAGACGTCGCTGCGCCAATTTTAAGATCTGATGTTCTTTCACTGAAAGATTTAAAAGTAGGGATGAAATTACAAGGTACAGTGCGTAATGTTGTGGATTTTGGTGCCTTTGTCGATGTTGGTGTCAAACAAGATGGTTTAGTCCATATTTCGAGAATGTCTACAAAATTCGTAAGTAATCCAAGTGATATCGTTTCTGTAGGTGATATTGTTGAAGTTTGGGTATCAGAAGTAGACGAGAAAAAAGGTCGAATTGGCTTAAGCATGCTTGAAATTAAATAAACTTTCTTAAAATTAGAAAATAATTAAAATTAAATTAAAAAACACTTGATTATTCTGTTTTATTTGTTATATTTAAATTAACTTAAAGAGAGGAAGGTAGAAACAATGATGACTGTACATTCAAATATGCAAGCGGAATTTGTTTCTGCTTTCCCACATCAAAATTTATTATTATTATTAGCTAACTGAGGATTCTACCATATATTGTAGAGTCCTATTTCTCGTGAAATACGGGCTCTTAGCTTAGACGCCGGCCCGTTTGAATGAGTCGGCGTTTTTTATTTGGCTAAGTTGTTAGATGTAGCTCTTTGGTTGATGTTTGGGTTGGAGACAATATTTACAAATAGATGGGAGAAATCTTTTATGAAAAACATGAAATTTACTAAAATGCTAACGACGATCTTTGCGGCTTCTATTATAGTAGCTGGTTGCTCACAAGCAACTACTGCTACTTCTAATAATTCAAATTCATCATCCTCTTCAGAGTTGTCAACCAGCAATTCAGATACGGTAAATATTGGCGGACTTTGGGAACTAACCGGTGCTACTGCGGCATATGGTGTGGTCCAAGATAATGCTGTCCAATTGGCCGTTGAACAAAGGAATGAAGAGGGCGGGATCGACGGTAAAGATGTGAGCTATCAGTCATACGACAATCAAGGTGCACCAGAAGAAGCAGCTACAGGTATGACTTATTTAATTGAGCAAGGCAATTCAGTCGTCCTTGGACCGGCTACAGCGGCCTTAACTTTTGCTACCCAACCAGTGGCTGAAAATGCCCAAGTGCCATTTGTATCCGCAACGACTACAGTAGATAATGCAACTATTAACTCAGAAACGGGTGAGGTCTGGGAATACTTCTACCGGACAAGTTTTGAAATTTCTTTCCAAGGAGCTGCTATCGCTGAGTTTGCCAACCAAAATGACTATGAAACTGCCGCTGTACTGAAAGATAACTCGACTGATTATGGTCAAAACCTAACAGATATTTTCATTGAAAACTTTGACGGTGACGTGATCATTGACGAGTCATATATTTCTGGTGATACAGACTTCAGCTCAGTCCTAACAAATGTTAAATCTCAAAACCCTGATGTAATCTTTATTGCAGGTTACTACCAAGAAGCTGGTCCAATTATTAAACAAGCCAGAGAAATGGGTATCGATATTGCGATTGTTGGTCCTAATGGTTTGGGTAACCAAAATATTGTCGAACTAGCAGGTGCTGAAAATATGACCAATGTCTATTACGTAGCCCATTTCGTATATACAGAAGATGCTGACCAAGATGTTCAAGACTTCTATAATGCTTATGTTAAAAAATTCGGCACTCAACCAGATATGTTCTCTGCAGTAGCATATGACGCTGCAAATATGGTGATGGACGCGATTGATGAAGCCGATTCTACAGACCCAACTGCCATCAAAGATGCTATTGGCGCAACGGAAGGATTTGAAGGTATCGCTTATGATATTACCTTCGATGAAGAACATAACGTATCTGCACCGGCTTATATTCAAGAAGTAGTTAACGGCGAACCAACAGAAAATGTTACAGTAATTGAACCAGAATAAGGTGAAAAATCTGTACTTTACTCAAGTAAATGATAAAATATATGTAAGCACTTAAAAAATATTGATAAATAGGGAGGGTTCTTCATGAAAATTAAACAATATATGAGTAAAGATGTGATCACTGTTTCACCGGAGACTTCTGTAACAGAAGCTGTGGCCAAAATGGAAAGTCACCAGATTCATAATCTGCCAGTTACAAAGAATGGTCAATTTGTTGGGTTAATTACACAAGACATTATTGATGCAAAATCTGCTTCAGATGCGACAAGTCTAAGTGTATACGAATTAAACTATATCCTTTCTCAAGCGGATGTTGAAAAATTCATGGACAAGAAAGCAGCAACTGCCACTACTGAGTGGATGGTAGAAGAGGCAGCGGAATATATGCGTACGAATAACCTTCGCGTGTTACCAATTGTTGATGAAAATAAAAAAGTCCAAGGGATTGTAACTTATAAAGATATATTCAAAGCCTTAATTGACTTATCTGGTTATACACCAGGTGATGAAGGTAGCCGTATCGTCGTAAAAGTTGTCGAAGATAGAGTAGGAGTCCTTTCAGATATTACGAAAGTCCTTGCTGACGCGAGTGTAAGTGTATCGCATATCTTTGTGAATGATGAAGATGGTATTGAAATTACAATTCAAGTTCATGCTGGCCAAGGTGATAATGCTAAAGCAGCTATTGAAACAGCTGGTTATGAAGTTGTTACACTATAATGTTATATAGAAGAAAAGTGGTTCAGCTATAACATCTGGACCGCTTTTTGTATAAATTAAGTCGGCATTTTTCGACGATATTTATCTTATTCACTAGAGTTTTTTCATCCAAAAAAAACAGCCAAAGTCCTTTTAAATTGGGGTGTCTGGCTGTTTTTTATTCATAAAAAGTACATATGCGGCTAACAAGATTTGAACTTGCACGAGAATACTCTCACTGCCCCCTCAAGGCAGCGCGTCTGCCGTTCCGCCATAGCCGCGAACCTAGACTTCTAATGAAGTCTAGTGAAAATTAATAGATTAAACCAACTAAGAAAATGATTGCTAAGAAGAATAGTAGTAAAACACCCAAAATAGTATAGAAGGCTTTTGATTTGCTAACATTACCTGATTGCAAGAAATGTATCGTCATGGTAATGATCAATAAGGCAATTTGCATTAAAGTCAATAATAGCACAATAATCATGAAAATCAATGGCGCTAGTAATGAGCTTAAGAAACAAATGATAGCGACAACTACTGAGATACTATTCATACCGAAGAAATGGGTCAGCCATACATTATTACTCATTTTTTCGGATTCATTATTCCGATTGAATAGGTGAATAATTGCTGGTAATAACCACAGGCAAATAATTAGAAAGACGAATGTTTTTAAACCAAAGCGCCAAGCAACAAATTCAAAATTCAAGTTTGGTAAGACAGATAAATCCGCAAACCATTCGTAATGAGAAACGAGGTAATTGGCAAGAGAAGTAATAGATACAGTATTTAATATTGCAAGTAGCAATAAGCTTGTAATACCGTGGTTTGGATTCTTATTTAATTCGTTAGTGGTAGGTGATTGTATTGGTTTTTTGATATAGGACAAGAGATAAGCTATGTAAGAAGTGAGACGGTTACCATCTTGTTTGTTTTGACGGCGACTAGGACCACCTTTATCAGTAGTTTTTGTCTTTTTATTGTTTTTGACAAAAGAAAATAATGGTTTTTTAGCCTTCTTCTCGTCTTTATTGTCACCATTGCTATCAGAAGAGTTGGTATTGCCATTCGCATAAGCTGCATTTTGAATTGGAGAGGTTTGGTACTCTTCGTAAGCCTCATG
The DNA here is from genome assembly GCF_001543205.1 of Aerococcus urinaeequi. Classification (NCBI taxonomy): domain Bacteria; kingdom Bacillati; phylum Bacillota; class Bacilli; order Lactobacillales; family Aerococcaceae; genus Aerococcus; species Aerococcus urinaeequi. Next base: position 57,989 of record NZ_CP014162.1, on the reverse strand, counting down.
GTGGTCGTCTTCATCATCATATACTGTATCCGCAAATGAAGCTACAGGAATTTCAATCGTATCATGTAAGTCGTCATCCGATTCACGATGGGTAAAAATATAGTCACAATTTGGACAAATTTTTGTATCTGCTAGAATTGTCGACTGACAGTTTGGACATATCATAGTTATCGTTGCTCCTCATCTATTCATCACAATTTCCCTTCAATATTTACGGGTTTAAAAGTGTGATTTACTTCAATCCATGATAGCATAGTTTTGTAGAGGACAGTACAATTACCAAGAATTTTAGTGTTTTTTTAAGGAGTAAAATATGACCTATCAACAAAAAACTTTACCAACAAAAGTTGATCCCAAAGAACATATAGAAGCATTAGATGTGTCGAAAACAAAAAAAGAAGATGGGTTAAAGCTATTAAAGATTTTCACCGAAGAAACAGGGGAAGAACCGGTTATGTGGGGGCCATCGATCATAGGCTATGGTATTTACGAATATACGACCACTTCTGGCATCGAAGGCGTTTGGCCAATGACTGGATTTTCGATCCAAAAAGCACGATTTTCTCTGTACCTAAAATTTGATAAGGAAATTTCGCAACAATTTTTAGATATAATTGGTAAGTATAAGGCGGGTGTTTCTTGTGTTTATGTCAATAAATTAGCTGACATTGATGAAGGGGTACTGAGAGAGTTTATTCGCGAAGGATATCAATATATGCAAAGTCACTTCAAGACAATCGATAGAATATAAAAGTATTTGCATTTTTTTATCTTAAATAGGAGATATCGTTTAACCTTTTAAACTATCTTTGATAAAATATAACTATATATTAAAAACTTGAAATTGAAATTGAAATGGAGATGGGATCAATGAAAATGGCACATACTTGTTATCGTGTGAAAGATTTAGAAGCTTCAAAAGCATTCTATAAAGAAGCATTTGGTTTTGAAATTGCAGAAGAAAAAGATTTTCCAGAACACGAATTTACATTGACTTATTTATCTTTACCAGGTGATGATTATGAGTTAGAGTTGACTTATAACTACGGTTCAGAGGCTTATGACTTAGGAAATGGCTATGGTCATGTTGCGATTGCTGTAGAAGATTTAGAAGCGCTTCATGCATCGCAAAGCGAGAAAGGTTTGGATGTTACTGACCTTAAACAATTACCAGGGGATACCAAACCAAGATACTTCTTTGTGACTGATCCAGATGGCTACAAAATTGAAGTGATTCGGTTATAATAACTAAATTCAAGGTCTTTAACGATTAAAGCTTTATCCGACAAAAAAGGATTGTTTTCTAAGTGAATTCATGTTAGAATTTCAATATGCGATGAGGCGACACGCACAGCATATTGTAAGTCTGTGCATGTAGTTAAAGAAAGTACACGATGAAAATCACCACGGGAAGTGGGTACTTGGTCAAAAGCTGGTGTGAACAGCTTAGACCCTAGTCTTGGAAAGCGAGGACATTTTTTGTTCTCGCTTTTTTATTTATCTAAAAATGAAAGCTTTTTCATTTCGCTGGAATTGATTTTTAAGTTATAATAAAGAATACAGTAATAATATCAGGGGGATTTAATTAATGCCAAGTAAGAAGTTAGTCATAGTAAGTTTAGATGCTTTTGGAACGGAGGATTTAGCTTATGCCTTAACGCTGCCAAACTTCAAGAAATTCCGTCAAGAAGCAGCGTTAGTAGAGGCAGTTGAATCAGTTTACCCATCCCTAACCTATATGTGTCATACCTCAATTGTGACAGGTCAATACCCCAAAGATCACGGCATTATAAACAACACACTCTTACAACCCAACCGGATTTCTCCTGATTGGCACTGGTATACTCAATATATTAAAACACCAACCTTATTCGATATCGCAAGTGAAAATGGTTTGAGTGTTTCAACAATCCTATGGCCTGTTACCGGTAAAAGTAAATCAATTGATTATAATATTGCAGAAATTTTCGCAAACCGGAAATGGCACTCTCAAGTTGCGGTATCCCTATTAGCATCATCAGCTAAATACCTCATTGAAAAGAATCATAAATTTGGTCATTTACGGTCAGGGATTAAACAACCAGAATTAGACGACTTTGTAACTGCAGTAGCAGTCGATACTATTGAAAATGAACAACCAGATGTGATGGCAATCCACCTTGTTGACCTTGATTCTACACGGCATGGTTTTGGCGTGAAATCACCTGAAGCTAAGGCGGCCATTGAGCGAATGGACGCACATTTAGGCCAATTATTTCATGCGATTGAAACAACGCCTGCCTATAAAGAAGCCCATATCGTCTTATTAGGTGATCACTATCAAATTGATACCCAAGTCGTTATAAGACCGAATCATCTATTTAAAGAAGCTGGATTAATTCAAACAAAAGCACAAAATGAAATTCAAGATTATAAAGTCTATGCAAAAGCGGCGGACGGGTCTTGCTATATCTATGTGAAAGATCATGATGCATTCACAATGGTACAACTTAAAGAAATACTAGCACCTTTAAAACCATACATCGAAACCTTTTATAATCGCGATGAGGCGGTCGCTTTAGGTGCAGACCCTGAATGTTTTGCCTTAATCGAAGCAAGCGAAGGTTATTACTTTGAAAGTGACGTTGAAAGACCAATAATGGAAGATACCAATAAACATATTCCAGGCGTCAAGCTATTAAAAGCGAGTCACGGCTATAGTCCTAAAAAAGAAAAGTATACGACAATGTTTATGGCAAAAGGTCCTAAGATTAGAGTTGGTGAAACTTTAGCCAGTGGGCGTTTGGTAGACGAAGGCCCAACAATGCTAGCCATGTTAGATTTAGCATTTAAAACGCCAGTAGAAGGAAAAGTGTTAGGTCAGATTTTTAAGTAGCAAATAATATTATTTGTTATTAAGTAAGGAGGAAGTCATTTTGTCTAAAGGAAAAGAAGCAAACTCATCAATCCAGGATAGAAGCTTGGTCGATGAAATGTATTATTTTAATATTGGCAATCATTTTGAAGCGTTTAAATTTCTGGGAGCTAAGAAACAAGTTAATAATGACCAAGATGGCTACCAGTTTACTGTATGGGCACCGAATGCGAAGTGTGTTTACTTGGAAGGAGATTTTTCCGATTGGGCAGAACTGCGAATGGATAAGGTCGCTGATACCGGTGCATGGACTATTTTTATGCAAGATGCAAAAGAATGGGACCTTTATAAATTTGTTATTGAAGATTATGATGGCGTTAAACGAGAAAAGCAAGATCCCTTTGCCTTTGCTGGTGAAGTGCCACCAAAGAACGCCTCTGTGATACAAGACATCCCAACTTACGAGTGGCACGATCAAGAATGGATCAAAGAAAGACAGCAATCCAATATGTTTGCTAGTCCGATAAATATTTATGAAGTGCATATGTCATCTTGGAATAGACACGAAGATGGTTCGGCCTATACTTTTGCTGACCTACAAACAGAATTGATTCCTTACGTTAAAAAAATGGGCTATACCCATATTGAATTTATGCCTTTAATGGAGCACCCATTAGAAGCCTCTTGGGGTTATCAAATTTCGGGTTATTTCTCTATTGCTGGTCGTTTTGGTCATGATTTTGGGCCATTAATGTCCTTCGTAGATGCCTGTCATCAGGCAGGGATTGGGGTCATCGTTGACTGGGTACCAGGTCACTTTGTGGTAAATGATGATGCTTTAGCTAACTATGATGGCACAGCAACTTTTGAATACCAAGATCCGAATCGTGCTGAAAACGTACGTTGGGGGACTAAAAACTTCGATTTAGGGCGTAAGCAGGTCCAGTCATTCTTAATTTCTAGTGCTGTATTTTGGCTCGAAACTTTCCATTTTGATGGTATCCGAGTTGATGCAGTTTCAAATATGTTGTATTTGGATTATGACATTGGACCATGGGTGCCGAATAAATACGGACATAACGTTAATCTGGAAGGGCTTGAATTTTTACGGAAACTCAATACAGAAATTCTTTTCAGAGACCCATCTTACTTAATGATTGCTGAAGAATCTACCGCTTGGAGCGGGGTAACGAAACCGGCTAGCCAAGGTGGTCTAGGATTTAACTTTAAATGGAATATGGGATGGATGAATGACACCTTGAAATTCTTCGGGATTGATGCCTTAGGTAGAAGCTCTAACTACAAGTTAATTAATTTTACTTTCATGTACATGCATGATGAGAATTTTGTTTTACCTTTCTCTCACGATGAAGTTGTACACGGTAAGCAGTCTTTACTAGGCAAGATGCCGAATCATAACCGCTATGAGATGTTTGCAAACTTGCGTGTCCTTGAAGGTTACCGACTGCTATATCCTGGTAAAAAATTATCCTTCATGGGTAATGAAATTGGTCAATTCTTGGAATGGCGTTTCTATGAAGGGTTAGAATGGTCATCTCTAGATCGTGAGTTTAACACTGAATTCCAATCTTACGTTGCTGAATTGAACCGGCTTTATAAAGAGACGCCTGCACTTCACGAGCAAGATAACCAAAAAGCTGGTATTACAATTATCGAAGCTGATGATGATCAAGAAACCACCTTATCATTTATACGCCATGGTAAAGCAGCGGATGCCTTGTTGGTATGTGCCTTCAATTTTACACCTGTTGAACGTAGTCACTATCGAATCGGTGTACCGTATGCAGGTACTTATCAAGTGGTCTTAAATAGCGAGATGAAGACATTTGGTGGTAATTGGGTGAGTCAAACCACAAACTTTGAAACAGTGGCGGTCCCACATAAAGGCCAACCACATTCACTAGAAATCAATCTACCATCTCTAGCAGCAATAGCATTTGAACCAGTAAATATCAAACCAACGCCTGAAACAACAAGAAATAAAAACCATTAAAGTGGTTGATCTGTTACTACAGTTTTCGTTGAAATGTCATGCTCCCTCCATATTTGGGTGGGTGCCTTATGAAAAAAGGGGGAAGGGAGTTTATCTCCGCTACTATGTTAAATAATGAAATGATTGCTATGATTCTTGCCGGTGGTAAAGGTACTCGTTTAGGAAAGTTAACAAAAAGTATTGCTAAGCCAGCTGTTCCTTTTGGTGGTAAATATCGAATTATTGATTTTACCTTGAGTAACTGTATGAACTCTGGGATTACAACTGTTGGTGTCGTGACACAATATGAACCGATGATTTTGAATGACCATATTGGGAATGGTGATTCTTGGGACTTAGATACACGCGATGGTGGTGCCTTCGTATTACAACCTTATTCTTCTAGTGATGGAGAAAAATGGTTTAATGGTACGGCAAATGCCATTTATCAAAATGTGTCTTTTATTGATAGTAAAAATCCTGAATATGTATTAATTCTTTCAGGAGACCATATTTATAAAATGGACTATGCACCGATGTTATCAGCGCATAAGGCAAATGGCGCCGATTGTACTGTTGCCGTTAAACCAGTACCTATGAATGAGGCTTCTCGTTTTGGTATCATGAACACCGATGACGAAGGAAAAATCGTTGAGTTTGAAGAAAAACCAGAAAATCCAAAGAGTGATTTAGCTTCAATGGGAATTTACATTTTTACATGGGACAAATTACGTGAATACTTAACGCAAGACCCTGAAGGCATGGAAGACTTTGGTCAAAATGTTATTCCTGCTTATTTAAATAATGATGAGAAACTGTTTGCTTATTCATTCGATGGTTACTGGAAAGACGTAGGTACAATCGACTCATTATGGGAAGCAAATATGGAAGTGCTTGATCAAGAACATCCATTACAAATCCGCGACAAGGGTTGGCCAATTTTCTCAAGAAATACGATAACCACACCACAATTCTTATCAACAGAATCTGTAGTTGAAAATGCCATGATTTGTGATGGTTGTATTATACGTGGCAGTATTAAAAACTCAATCCTTTCTCCAAATGTATTAGTTGGGAAAGATTCGATAATTGCTAACTCAATCATTATGAAGGGATCAAGTATTGGTGAAAATGTCAAAATTGAATACGCGATTTTAGGTGAGGATGCCGTTGTTTCTGATGGGTCTGAAGTCATTGGTACCCCTGATAATATCGCCGTTATTGGTTATGAAGAAGTAGTTGGAGGTAATTAATATGGTTAAAAATAGAGTTACAGCTATCTTAAATTTGAATGAATCGACAACTGATTTAATGCCTTTAACAGACAATAGACCAATTGCCAACTTACCATTCGCTTGTCGTTACCGTATCCTAGACTTCTATTTATCAAGTTTATCGCACGCAGGTGTGCGTTCTGCCGCTTTATTTATGGCTGAAACTGGTCGTTCTGTATATGACCATATCCGTTCAGGTAAGGCCTGGAACTTTGATAATTACACTGGTGGGATTTTTACCTTCTCACAAATGAACCATAAACGTGCTTTATATGAAGCAGCGAGTCGTAAAGGCCCCTTCTATGATGACCATCACTTATTTATTGAACGATCAAATGCAGAGTATGTATTTGTTTCAGGTGCCAAAATAGTAGCCAATGTCCATCTAGATGAAGTGATTGAAAAATTTGATGGTTGCGATGCTGATATCGTTCGTGTTTACGCTGAAGTACCGCGTGAACTTATTGAATACCATCCAAACGAATACATCATTCATTTAGATGATGACCAAAATGTTGAGAGCCTTTCTAAAGAAGGGATTACACCGATTTCTCAAGCAACTATTAATTATGATATGAACATGGCACTGGTTCGAACAGACAAGTTGCTTGAAATGATTGACCGCGCCGAAGAAAATAACTATTACAAAGAGTTAGATGACGTTATCATTGAATACATGGACGACTATAAAACAGTTGGTTATCTTTATGAAGGATACGTCGGTAACGTAGATTCTGTAAAATCTTACTATGATGTCAGCATGCAAATGCTAAACGGTGAATACTTTACCCAACTATTCCAAGGTGATCAACCTATCATTACAAAAGCACATAATGGTTCGCCAACTTATTATGGTAGCCATGCAGATGTCATTAATGCACAAATCGGTACAGGTTGTCAAATTTATGGTGAAGTGGAACATTCTCATATCTTCCGTAACGTGGAAGTGGCACCAAATGCTAAGGTAGAAGATTCTATCATTTTCCAAAGTGCGAAAATTGGTAAGGGTGCAAGTATAAAATATGCTATTTTAGACAAAAAAGTTGAGGTAGAGCCAGGTGCAGTCATCATTGGAACACCGGAAGAACCTGTTGTGATTCCAAAAGGGACCTATGTCGCTGCATCAGACGAGACATTCCAACCCCCAGCTTATAAGTTTAAAAAAGTCAAAGGATTTTAAGTAATAGATAAAAAGACGAGAGAAGGGTGATCATATGAAAGTTTTATTTGTCGCCGCTGAGGGTGCGCCGTTCTTCAAAACGGGTGGGCTTGGTGATGTTGCCTATGCCTTGCCAAAAGAATTGCGCAAACAAGGTGTTGATATCAGAGTGGTATTGCCGTATTACACACAAATGCCTGAAAGATTCAAGGAGCAACTGACTGAAATCACCCATTTTAGAGTTGAATTAGGTTATAAATCAGCCTATGTTGGGGTAAAAACGCTAACACTTGGTGGCGTTCAGTATTACTTTATTGATAATTTAGCGTATTTTGACCGAGACCAATTGTACGGCCAAAATGACGATGGAGAACGGTTTGGATTTTTTGATATCGCAGTGATTGAAATGATGGAAAAAGTGGATTTTATACCAGACATCATTCATGTAAATGACTGGCAAACAGCCATGATTCCTGCCTTATTAGTGGATCGATACCATTGGGTAGATAGCTACCGAAATATCCGCAAGGTATTAACTATCCATAACATTCGTTTCCAAGGTTGGCAAAATGAATCTGTCTTAAAAGATATTTTTAACACCACCTATGCTTTATACCATGAAAATGGGGTTAAAAAGGAAGGCCAAGTAAACTATCTTAAGGGCGGTATTAATTTCTCTGACAAGGTAACAACAGTTAGTCCGAATTATGCACGCGAAATTCAAACACCTGAATTTGGTGAAAAACTAGACAGTGAATTACGTTATAATGCTTGGAAGTTATCAGGCATTATTAATGGGATAGATTATGAACAAAACAATCCAGAGACGGATCCTAATTTAGTTGAAAATTATGATGCATCAACAGTTCAGACGGGTAAAGCAGCCAATAAACGTGCCTTACAGGAACGAGTTGGCCTAAGTGTAGACCCGGATGTTGCTTTACTTGGGGTAGTTACCAGATTGACTGATCAAAAGGGAATGCAGTTGTTACAAGAAAAAGCTGAATATCTACTCACAAATTTCAATATTCAAATTGTTGTGTTGGGTACCGGTGATGAAGCGTTTGAGAACTCATTCCGTTATTTCGAATGGAAGTATCCTGGGGAATTCTGCGCCTATATAGATTTTGATGTCGAATTAGCCCAACAAATTTATGCAGGTTCTGATATGTTCTTGATGCCTAGTGCATTTGAACCGTGTGGCTTATCACAAATGATTGCCATGCGTTACGGTACTTTACCAATTGTCCACGAAACTGGTGGCTTATCAGATACCGTTCAACCATACAATCAATATACTGGTGAAGGTAACGGCTTCTCATTTAACATCTTTACTGGGGATGTTTTCGCTCATATTATCCAATATGCCTTGGATATTTACGAAAACCAACCGGATGTATGGTACCAATTGATTCACCAAGCTATGGCGACAGACTTTAGCTGGACTGAACCGGCTAAGGAGTATATCCGTTTATATGAAGACTTGTTATAATTTCGCAAAATGATTTAAGCTTGCTAGCCAATTATTTTGGCAAATTGAATATTTTTCATTACATAGGATGATTACTGAGGTTGAGACACATAGGTTTCAACCTCTTTTCCTATTGTATAGAGCCTCATTTTTATGATAAGATAGCTCATAATACATTAAAATTGGATTGGAATGAAATGAAAAGATGAAAGTAGTAAAATTTGGAGGTTCATCAGTTGCATCAGCTGAACAACTGGTGAAAGTGAAAGATATTGTAATTGGTGACGCTGACCGTAAAGTGGTGATTGTTTCCGCACCTGGTAAACGGGATAAGGATGACATCAAGGTGACCGATTTGTTAATTGACTTGGCTGCTGAAATCTTGCACGATAGTGAAAATGCATCAGCTACTTTTAATAAAATTGTAGACCGCTTTAGAGATACAGCTGAAGGGTTAGAAATGAATCTAGCCATTATCGATGACATTTCCAACCAATTAAATGAATTAATTAGTTCGGATATCACAGACCAACCAGCTTATTTTGTGGATGCGATTAAAGCCTTTGGTGAAGATGCAAATGCGCAATTAATTGCCGCTTATTTTTCTGGATTAGGTTATGAGGCCTCTTACTTAAATCCTCAAGATGCAGGCTTGTTCTTATCAGATAATCCTGGTCAAGCGCGGGTCTTACCAGAGTCTTACCAAAATTTATACAAATTACGCGAACGTGATGGTATCATCGTCATCCCTGGTTTCTTTGGTTACACGAAAGACGGCAAATTAGTTACATTCTCTCGCGGGGGTTCTGATATTACTGGTGCGATTGTCGCAAACGGTGTCAAAGCTTCAATGTATGAAAACTTTACCGACGTTTCGTCTATTTATGCCGCAAATCCTGGAGTAGTCCATAATCCTGTCGCGATTGAGCAGCTGACATATTCAGAAATGCGTGAATTATCTTACGCTGGATTCTCCGTTTTCCATGATGAAGCTCTGCAACCAGCATTCATCGCTGATATTCCTGTAGCGGTAAAAAATACTAATGAACCACAAGCACCGGGCACTTTGATTACCCGAACACGTCCAAAAAATAAACTAGCGATTTCAGGGATTGCATCAACAAGCGGATTTGCCTCTGTTTACATAAAAAAATATATGATGAATAGAGAGGTTGGCTTCGTTCGTCGCGTCTTATCTGTCCTTGAAAAATATGACGTTTCATTCGAACATATCGTATCTGGTATCGATGATATCGATGTTATTTTTAAAGAAGATGCCTTATCGAAAAAAGAATTCGAAGAAATGGTAGCTGAAATCAAAGCTGAAACAGCAGCGGATTCGATTGAAAAACGCGACAACCTAAGCTTAGTGATGTTAGTAGGGGAAGGTATGATAGAAAATATCGGTAATACTGCCCGAGCAACAAAGGCCTTGTCAGAAGCAGGGATCAACTTGGAAATGATCAACCAAGGTTCATCTGAGATTTCTATTATGTTTGGCATAATTGAAGAAAGAGAAGATGACGCTGTTCGCGCCATTTACAGTGAATTTTTCAACTAAAATTCAATACGTACGAAAAAGGAGTGGCCAGGCCACTCCTTTTCATTTGGATAAAAATCCGAATATTATGAATTAAATAGTAAGAAGTACAAGATAACCACAATACCAAGGACTATACGGTACCAACCGAATACCTTGAAGTCATTAGTTTTAATGTATTTCAAGAACAGTTTAATAGTTAAGACTGAAATGACAAATGCTACAACCATACCAACTAGTAATAGCCAGATTTCTGTACCTGTGAATACGAAACCATCTAAGAAAGCTTTGACCAATTTTAGTGCTGAAGCACCGAACATAATTGGAATACTCATAAAGAATGAGAAGTTGGCTGCTAATGGTCTAGACGTACCAACGATCGTTGCTCCCAAGATGGTTGAACCTGAACGAGATGTACCAGGAACTAGTGACAATACTTGGAACAAACCAATTTTGAAGGCGTCCATATATGTCATTTCCGCCATAGAGTTGATTTTTGCTTGCCGGTTTTTGTTGCGGTTTTCAATCCAGATAAACCAAATACCGTAGACAATTAACATAACTGCAACAACAAACCAATTCATTAAGTTTGCTTCCATCCATGAGTCTAATATTAGACCGGCAATAGCAGCTGGAAGACACCCAACGACTACTTTAAACCAAGTCATCCAAGTTTCCTCTTTTTCTGCTTGGGATTTGCTTGGTGCGAATGGATTTAATTGGTTGAAGTTAATCCATACAACGGCTAAAATTGCACCTAGCTGGATAACGACCAAGAAAATATCCCAAAATTCTCGACGTACATTTAATGTAATGAATTCTTCAAGAAGAATCATGTGTCCAGTTGATGAAATCGGTAACCATTCGGTAATCCCCTCAACGATACCAAATAAAATGACCTTTAATGTATCTAACATTTATCAATTTCCCTTCATTCAAAATAAAATAATTTCTCATTTCAGTATAAATGAAAATAAGAAAGAAAACAAAAAATCATCATAACTTTAAAAAGTCTTTATATTTGAAATCTGTGAAATCGCTTCAGGGATAGGTTGTCATTATTTTTACGAATGTGATATGATTAAAGTAGTCAATAAAATGAATACTTAAGGAGCGAGCGATATGTTTGATTTTTTTAAAAAAGATAAGAAGAAGGAAACTACAAAACAACCGAATAGTTCTCAAGTAGCAGAAACTTTATTTGCTCCTGCAACGGGCGAATTTAAATCTATCGATCAAGTAGATGATCCTGTATTTTCACAAAAAATGATGGGTGACGGTTATGCTGTAGAACCTGAAATAGGTGACGTTTATGCACCAGTTGCAGGTACTGTAATGAGTATTTTTCCAACTAAACACGCTATCTATATCAAAACAGATGATGATGTAGAAGTTTTAGTTCATATGGGTATTGATACTGTTGAATTAGATGGTGCACCATTTAATGTCACGGTAGCTGAGGGAGACCAAGTTAGTGCTGGTACCCAAATCGCCACTGTTGATTTAGACCAATTAGCATCTGCAGGTAAAGGAAAATCAATCGTTGTCGTATTCACTAATTTAGAAGACTTTTCTAACTTACAATTAACTGGATCTGGCCAAGTTAAACATAGTACAGAAGTAGGTTCGGTAACAGCAAACAGCTAGTTTAAATACGAATATTTATTCAAATCAAGGTCGGGGCCTATATGCCTCGGCTTTTTTGTTATCTGAAAAATAGCGAAAGTATTGTGATAGCACTGTTTTCACAAGTCACTCCAAGATTATTAGAAAAATGTTCGTTTTTGAAACGATTACAACGATACGTTAAAATTGTAAAGTGAGAAAAATGATTAAAAATACGAACTATTTTTATAAAATAACTTTACTTTTTCTGATTTATAACGTAATATAATTCTTGTAAGAAACGAACATTAAAAACTTTTAAAAATATAACATTCGTTTATTGGAGGAGTAACATGTCTACAAAATTTAAAAACATCGTTTTATTAGCTGGTTCTGTTTTTGCTTTAGCAGCATGTCAAGGGCAAAATGCTGGAACTGATACATCTAGTGAATCAGATTCTCAAGCAACATCCGAAGCTACTGGTGATTACGCTATTGGTATGATCACAGATGAAGGTGGGGTTGATGACCGTTCATTTAACCAATCAGCTTGGGAAGGTATGCAAGCTTGGTCAGAAGAAACTGGCAATAAAGTACAATATTACGAATCAACAGATTCATCTGATTTCGTACCAAACTTCAATACTGCGATTGCGGATGGTTATGACATCATCTTCGGTATGGGCTTCATGTTAGAAGATACTTTTAATGAAGTAGCACCTGCTAATCCAGACCAACAATTTGCCTTTATTGATGGACAAGTAGACCAACCAAACGTTGTATCAATGACTTTTAAAGACCAAGAATCTGCCTTCCTAGCAGGTATCGCAGCAGCAACAACGTCTGAAACAGGTAAAGTTGGTTTTGTTGGTGGTATGAAAACACCTGGTATCGACCGTTTCGAAACTGGTTTTAGAGCTGGGGTAGCTCATGTAGACGAATCAATTGAAGTAGATGCACAGTATGTTGAATCATTCGGTGATGCTGCAACAGGTCAACAAATTGCCAATGCAATGTATACAAGTGGCGCAGATGTCATCTATACTGCTGCTGGTGGTTCAGGTAATGGTGTTTTCACTGAGGCACGTAACCGTCTTGAAGCAGATAGCGAAGCAAATATCTGGGTAATCGGTGTTGACCGTGACCAAACTGAAGAAGGTGAATGGGCAGGTGGTAACTTTACCTTAACTTCTACAATCAAAGATACTGGTTCTGCTATCGTTGCCATTACTGAGCAAACAATGGATACTGAATTCCCAGGTGGTGAGTTGGTAGAATACGGTTTAGCAGATGAAACAGTTGATATCACAAGAGGGAACCTTGATGATGAAACTTGGGCAACAATTGAAGATGCGAAACAACAAATCATTGATGGTGAAATTGACGTTCCAGAATTCTCTTATTCAGCAGAGTAAGCGGGTATAGAAAAGTACATTGCGTCAGTCAAATTGGCTGACGCTTTTAATTTGGATAGGCGTCTAAGTTAGAAAAGAGGAAGATAGACATGCAAAATGAAAATGTCATTGAAATGCGTGATATTACAAAAATATTTGGTACATACAAAGCCAACGATAATATCAATTTCAATTTAAAAAAAGGTGAAGTTCATGCCTTACTAGGGGAAAACGGGGCCGGAAAATCGACCTTGATGAATATTTTGTCCGGTTTACTAGCACCAACATCTGGCGAGATTTTGGTGAACGGTCAAGCGGCAGTCATCAGTTCACCTGACCATGCCAATAAATTAGGTATCGGTATGGTTCACCAACATTTCATGTTGATTGATAAATTTACAGTAGCCGAAAATATTATGCTTGGTAAAGAATCTACAAAATTTGGTTACCTTGACGAGAAAGCAGCTTATAGAAAAATCAAAGAGTTATCTAGCCAATACCATTTGGCCGTAGATCCAGATGCTTACGTACAGGATATTTCTGTTGGTCAACAACAAAGAGTTGAAATCATTAAGGCGCTCTACCGTGGGGCTGATATTTTAATTTTTGATGAACCAACTGCTGTATTGACCCCTCAAGAAATTGAAGAATTGATGCACATTATGAAAGCTATGACGCTTGAAGGCAAATCCATTATTTTGATTACCCATAAATTAGATGAAATCACCTCAGTTGCTGATCGTTGTACAGTAATTCGTCGCGGTCAAAGTATTGATACGGTTGATGTCGTAAACACCAACAAGCAAGAGTTGGCGGACATGATGGTTGGACGTCATGTGAATTTCAAAGTTGAGAAAAAGCCAGCTGAGACAGGCGAAATTATTTTGCAGGTCAATGATTTAGTGGTCAATGAATCTAGGGGTTTACAGGCAGTGAAATCTGTAGATTTTGAGGTGCGGGCAGGTGAAGTTTTAGGCATTGCTGGAATCGATGGTAACGGACAAACTGAATTAATCCAAGCGATTTCAGGTTTAAGAAAAGTGCTGTCAGGAAAAGTGACTTTAGCTGGTAAAGATGTGACCAACAAGCGTCCACGTAAGATTACAGAAGCTGGATTAGGACATATCCCTGAAGACCGGCAAAAACATGGTTTATTCCTTGAATTATCGATTGCAGAGAATATGGCTATGCAGTCTTATTACCAAAAACCTTTCTCAAAAAATGGGCTCTTAAACCACAATTTCATCAATGACCATGCCAAAATTTTAATCGATGAATTTGACGTGAGAACTGAAAGTGAAGCAACGCTAGCAGGTGCCTTATCTGGTGGTAACCAACAGAAGGTAATTATAGCGCGTGAAATAGACCGAAATCCAGACTTATTAATCGCAGCTCAACCGACTCGTGGGTTAGATGTAGGGGCGATTGAGTTTGTGCACGACAGGTTAGTACAACATAGAGACGCAGGGAAGAGTGTATTGTTAATGAGTTTTGAACTAGACGAAATTATGGGTGTTGCTGACCGCATTGCAGTGATGCATGACGGTAAAATAAATGCCATCGTCGATGCTGACGATACGAATGAAACTGAATTGGGTCTATTAATGGCGGGTGTAAGCTTAGAAGAAGCACGCGTTCAAAGCGCTCTACATCCAGTAGGTCAAGATACAATAGCGGAAGGGGTTGAACCAGTTGAAATCATTTAAGACAAATACGCTTGTTGAAAAATTGGCTATTCCAGTGATTTCTATTTTAAGTGGCTTTATTCTAGGCGCCTTAATCATGTTATTCTTCGGCTACAATCCAATTGCTGCCTACGATGCCATGATCATGACCGTTCTATCTAGCCCATACTTCATTGGTGAAGTCTTAAGACAAGCAACAGTGTTAACGTTAACTGGTTTAGCCTTTAATGTCGCTTACCAATCAGGCTTCTTTAATATTGGTTTATCAGGTCAATTGTTAGCCGGCTGGTTATCATCAGTAGCTTTTGCCTTGGCCTTTCCAGATTTACCACAAATGATTATGGTACCTGCAATCCTCGTTATTGGGACCTTATCTGGTGCCTTATACGCCTCAATTGCTGGTGTTTTGCGTGCCTACTTAGGGACAAATGAAGTTGTTGTGACGATTATGTTGAACTATATCATCTTGTATACGACCAATTACCTTATTCGTGAGGTGCTAGGGTCAGGGAATATGACTGATAAAGTAGGCGAGAATGCTTCCTTAGCTTTAGGTTTTATTTCAACATTAACAGGTGGGTCTCGTTTAAATATGGGGATTTTCATTGCTATCATCATGGTTATTCTATACGGATTTGTGATGAAACATACAACTATGGGCTTTGAATTAAAGGCTGTTGGATTAAATAAAAATGCAGCGGAATATGCAGGTATTCACGTGGAGAAAAATATCGTCTTAGCCATCTTCTTATCTGGTGGTTTGGCTGGTTTAGCGGGCGTCATCCATGGTATCGGCACTTTTGGTAACTTGTATACACTAACATCTCTGCCATCTGAAGGGTTTAACGGAATTGCTGTTGGCTTGCTTGGAATGGGAACGCCAGTCGGGACTTTTCTAGCTTCAATCTTATTCGGTATCTTGAATATTGGGGCTTCATTTATGCCAAACCGTGCCGGTGTACCGGATGAATTGGCGAGTGTTATTACAGCTGCTATCATCTTCTTTATCGGGTCATCTTATATCATTTCATATGCAATAGATAAATTCGGTAAGGGTAAAAATTCGACAGTTAAGGGGGACCGATGATGGACTTTTCTACTATTTTACAATTAATTGTGTCTTCAACATTAATGTACGCAGCACCCCTTATGTTTACTGCAATCGGTGGTGCCTTCTCTGAACGGTCAGGTGTGGTGAACATCGGTTTGGAAGGGATTATGGTGATGGGCGCCTTTGCTTCAGCCGTTTTCAATATCGCCATGTCAGGCACTTTCGGGGCCTTGACGCCTTGGGTTGGTCTTTTAGTAGGTGGACTAGTCGGCTTGATTTATTCAGGAATCCATGCCGTATCATCTATCAACTTCCGCGCCAATCAAACCATTTCCGGTACAGTATTGAACTTAGCGGCTCCCGGATTATCTGTTTTCTTAGTGAGAGCGATTTATGGAGCGGCGCAAACAGGTCCATTAGCGAAACCTTTTGTGACTTATAATATTTTAGGTTTGAATAATATCCCAATTATTGGACCAATTTTCTTCCAAAATACTTCAGGCCCAGCCTATCTAGGTATCCTGTTCGCTGTAATCGCTTGGTTTGTCTTATTTAAAACCCGTTTTGGTTTACGCCTACGTTCAGTCGGCGAGCACCCAGAAGCAGCGGAAACACTTGGTATTAACGTAAACGCAATGAAATATGCTGGCGTTCTGATTTCTGGACTACTTGGCGGTATCGGTGGAGCAGTTCAAGCGCAGGCCGTACAGAATGAATTTTCTGTAATCACCGTAGCAGGACAAGGATTCATGGCCATGGCGGCAATGGTTTTTGGAAAATGGCATCCAGTCGGTGCACTATTTGCTGCAATATTCTTTGGCTTCGCGCAAAGCTTATCGGTAACAGCAAACTATATCCCTATTATTCAAGATGTACCATCAGTTTACTTAGATATTGCGCCTTACATTTTGACGATCATCGTATTAGTTGTATTCATTGGTAAAGCCCAAGCGCCAAAAGCCTTAGGGAAAACCTTTGTTCAATCAAAATAGAAAAAATTATCAAGCATCTATTCAAATTTTAGAATAAACAAAAAGGATTTGGCCGCAGCCAAATCCTTTTTTTATTTATTCCGGTCGTTCTAATACATAAGGTTTTGTGATATCTGTATACAAGTTGCCTGCTAATCTGGCAACAGGGTCTAAGGCCTCGTACAATACGTAGCCTTTTTCCTCGTCATATACAGATTTATCCAAATGATAATCGGTAATTTCAAGGATGAACATATCAGTGATGATACGGTCCTCGCGGTCACGGATGGGTATATACTGGTAGACTTTCACTTCAAGGAGAATTAAAGCATCGGCCACACCTGGTGGGCTCACAGTCTTAGAATTAACCGTTTGAATGTCTGCTAGGGTCAATTCACTGACGTCTGCTGAAACTTTGGCAGCGGTAGCATTCATTTTATCAATGAAAGACTTGCTGACAATATTCACCACACCTTCAGGATGGTCTAATAAATTGCGGGCGGTATCTTTAATTGAAAAATCTTCATTCCGAAGAATAGCCATTGAAATCAAGGGCATCTTTTGCCCAGCACCACTAGTAAAAGAAAAGGGCGCCAAATTGATGACACCCGTTTCCGTGTTTTCACTAGTAATCCAACCAATTGGTCGGGGTACAATGGCACCAGATAGCAATTTATATTGTAGCTTTTCGTCCATTTGACTGGCTGCTAAATGATACATGAATGGTTAAACTCCTTTAAACTGGTGTTACACAAACAATTTCGTTAATGCTTGTATTATCAACGTAGGTTAATAAGCCACTTGCTTGATCACGGGTAAATAATGAAATTTGTGGTTGGAATTGGTGACCAACGATGACAAATGATTCATCTGCATTGAAATTGAAGTCACGCGGGAAATCGCCTTCAGTTGATATGTTTTGAATTTCAGTTAAACTTTGACCATCTGCTGAAACCTCAAAAACAGTAATTGAGTTGTGACCACGGTTTGAAACGTATAAGAACTTGTTGTCACTTGATAAACGAATAGCTGCTGATGAGTTGAATTCAGTCCAATCGCTTGGAATCGTGTCATAACGGTTACCAGCAACTAAAGAACCATCTTCTTGAATGTTTAACACTTCAACTGTGTAGTCCAATTCCCCTAAAAGGTAAACGATTGGTTCTGAATGGTGGAAGGCAAGGTGACGTGGGCCAGTACCAGGCGCTGCTTTGTAGACACTCACTTCAGCTAACTTGTTATCGTCAGTAAGTGTATAAGTGTGAACTTCATCAGTTCCTAAATCACAAGAAAGAATGTATTTGTGGTCATTTGTTGGATGGATAAAGTGGGCATGGGCAAAGTCTTGGTTTTCATGCGGGCCAACTGGTGAAGTATGTTGAATGACATCCGTTACAGTCAATGTACCATCTTCGTTGACTGTAATCACTGCTAACTCACCTTTTTTGTAGTTAGCGTTATAAAGAACATTTGCTTTTTCATCATATGTTAAGTAACAACCATTTTCGTTAAATACTTTCACACGGTCTTTAAAGGCAAATTGACCATCATTATTTTCGTAGTGGGCAACACCAGGCTCATCACCGTCGCTTAAAGTAAATAGGTGTTTGCCGTCTTTAGATAAAGTAATGTAAGTAGGATTGTTTTCTTCAATAATCAATTCACTTGCTTCAAAAGCTTTCTTATCAGCATTTAGCGTTAAGGTATGAATACCCTTATTGTCTTCACGTGTATAACCAGATACATAAATCGTTTCCATAATAAAAATCCCTTCTTTCTTAAGATAATCTCATTATACAAGAAAACGCTCTTATTAACATCAAAAATGGTTATGCTTTGATTGTTTAGGCACATATATAGGAAGAAATATTTGCTATAATAGACGTATGCAGTATAGGAGGGGACGTCATGAACGATAAAATCAATCCAGAAGAAACACCAGCATCGAAAGACCAGACAGCTTTTTCAAAATCCTGGTTTTTCAAATATATTTTAAATAATCGATATACTGGCGCCTTGATAATCGGTATTTTAATTGTCATTTTCGTGAGCTTATTTACCCGAGTATCATACCTTTTAGATCCCGCCGTTTCCTTTATCCAATATGTTTCACTACCTATTGTCGTAGCAGCCATTTTCTACTATTTGACAGTACCTTTAGTGAATCAAATCGAAAAAGGGGGCCTCAACCGAACTTGGGGGTCAGCAATCGTTTTACTACTGATTGCGGTGGTCGTTACAGGCCTTGTCGCTTTGATCCCAACAGTAGCGGATGAAGGGCGTAATTTGATCAATAACTGGGATACTATTTGGACAGACTATCAAAGTCGCTTACAAACCTTGATTCGTGGGGATTGGTACGACCAAGTGAACATGGTGGTCCAATCATCCATGAATAATGTATTAGACCTGTCATCATTTAATTGGGAGAGTATTGCCAATTCAGCAATCACAAGTGTCTCGTCTATCGTAGGGACAGTGACCAGGGTAACAGTAGCTATTTTTACCGCGCCGATTATCTTATTCTACATGTTACGCGACGGCCACAAATTGCCGACATATTTCGCACAATTTCTGCCTATTAAAATTCGTAAGGCGACCTTACACCTATTAAGTGATATGAACTTACAAATTAGCCAATATATCCGTGGGCAAATTATTGTCGCAATCGGGGTGGCCATTATGTTTGTAGTTGGTTACTCCATTGTTGGACTACCTTATGGGGTAATTATTGGAGTTGCTGCAGGTTTCTTAAATGTCATTCCTTATGTAGGGTCATTCATAGCTATGGTGCCAGCCATTATTGTAGCGATTGTAGTTGGGCCAATGATGATTGTAAAAGTCTTGATCGTATTCGCTATTGAGCAGACGATTGAAAGTCGTGTGATTTCACCACAAGTTTTGGGGTCTAATATGGCTATTCACCCGGTCACCATCATGCTTTTATTAATCTCAGCCGGATCAATTTTCGGGGTTGCGGGGGTTGTATTCGTCATTCCAATTTTCGCTGTCATCAAAGTCATGTTTAGCCACTTATTTGCTTGGTATAAAAGGGTTTCCGGCTTATATTTAGAAGAAGAAGGCATCTTAGAAGACGCCATTTCAGAGGATACACCCGGCAAGTAATTTTTATTTGTGTATTGAGATAAAAGGGCGTATAATGCCCTCTTGAAGCAATATTCGCATTGTTTACATTATAAAACATAAAAGGAGGAATTAGATGTGGCGTTTAATTAAACGAATTCCCTTTTGGGCTATGTTCGGGGCAATTGTCTTTGCCTTAACACAGGCCATTGGGGAATTATTATTGCCAACGCAGACCGCTCGCATTATTGACGAGGGTGTTGCGGCAGGAGACATGCAGGCTATCTATAGGATTGGTGGTCAGATGATCTTGATTACCATCTTAGTCATCATTTCTGCAGGGATTTCAGTATATATTTCTGCCCGTACCAGCCAAAACTTGGGTAGAAAATTGCGTAATGAAATTTATACAAAAGTTTTGCAGTTTTCAAAAGAAAATATGGGGACCTATGGTGAGGCCTCATTGATTACGCGTTCTTCAAACGATATTCAACAGGTTGAAGTGACTGTTATGATGATTATGCGTATGGTCTTGCTTTCGCCAGCCATGCTACTAGCAGCTGTCGTGATGGCCGTATTAGCTAGTCCAGAATTGAGTTTAGTTTATGCAGTCTCAGGTCCAGTATTAGCCTTGTTAATTTTTATTATTTTACGCATTGTGTCACCATATTTTAAATCCATGCAAAATAAGGTTGATGATTTGAACCTTATTTTCCGAGAAGGATTAACAGGTGTACGTGTTGTAAGAGCCTTTAACAAATCAGATTTTGAAGTAGCACGATTTGCTGAAGCCAATAAAGATTATGCGGATACAGCGATTAAGGCGATGTTCCGGATGTCTTTTTTAATGCCTATCATGACAACAATTCTATCACTAACAAACATTACTTTATCATGGCGCGGTGCCCATTTAGTGGCCGCTCAAAACCTAAGTGTTGGGGTCATCCTTTCATTCGTGAACTATTCATTCATTATCATGTTCTCATTCATGATGTTAGGGATGATTTTCGTGATCTTACCGCGTGCCCAAGTGTCCGCTCAACGGATCAACGAAATTTTGGATACTGAAATCAGTATTCATTCACCTGAAAACCCAGTATCTATTGACCGTCAAGCACCAGGTGAAGTGACATTCGAAGACGTTGCCTTTAGATTTGGTAACGCAGAGCATAATGTAGTGGACGACATCAACTTCCAAGTGAAACCAGGACAAACCTTAGCCATTATTGGGGGTACTGGTTCTGGGAAAACGACGATTGCCAACTTACTCTTACGTTTTTCAGACGTAACTAAGGGTGCTGTTAAAGTCAACGGTACTGATGTGCGCGACTTATCATTGAATAATTTGCGTGATTTGGTCGGCTATGTACCGCAAAAAGCCAACTTATTCTCAGGGACCATTCGTGAAAACTTGAAGTATGGTAACGGTGACGCTACCGATGAAGAACTTTGGTATGCATTACGCATTGCCCAATCTGAATCATTCGTTCGAGAATTGCCGGATGGTTTAGATGCCCACGTGGCCCAAGGTGGGAATAACTTCTCAGGTGGACAAAAACAAAGACTTTGTATTGCCCGTGCCATCGTCAAACAAGCAAACATTTATCTTTTCGATGACTCATTCTCAGCCTTAGACTACACCACTGACCGTAATTTAAGAGGGGCTTTAAAAGAAGTGACTGAAAATGCGGCAACAATTATTATTGCGCAACGTGTTTCAACTATTCGTGATGCAGATACGATTGTGGTCCTTGATAAGGGTGAAATTTCAGGTATTGGTAGCCATGATGAATTGATGGCAAATGACATCTACCGAGAAATTGTCGAATCACAAATTAAGGGGGCGAACTAATGGCGAATAAAAGAAAAAAACTAGAAGGCCGTCGTCATAAACCCAAAAACTTTTGGTCAACCCTAGGTCGCTTCATCAAATATATGGCTAGTCGGAAATGGACATTCTTATTGATTATTGTACTGATTATCCTAGCAACCACATTCCAAATTGTGTCACCACGTATTTTAGGTCAAGCAACTACTCTGATTACCGATGGGGTAAGTAATGGCTTGCAAAACGTGGATGGACAGCAAATGTACGTCATTGATTATGCTAGGTTAGTAAAAATCTTAACTAAAGTAGTCACTTTCTACTTAATTAGTGCCTTATTTAACTTCTTACAAGGAGCTTTATTAAGCCGTACTGCCCAACGCGTGATTGAAGACTTAAGAAATGATATGCGGGCGAAATTAAACCGTCTGCCGATCTCATTCTTAGATTCAACGCCAAATGGTGAAATCATGTCACGTGCCATTAATGATGTTGAAGCGATTGCTATGTCACTACAACAAACCTTGCAACAGGTCTTGATGTCTAGTACGCAATTTGTCCTAACTATCGTGATGATGACCTTAATCAGTTCAAAAATGACCTTAATTGCAGCAGGAACTATTTTATTATCTACAATTGTTATGCTGTCTATTACACCGGTATTGCAAAGACTATTCGCCACCCAACAAAGGGTGCAAGGGAATATGATGCCTATATCGAAGAAAACTATTCTGGTCAAATTGAAAATAATGCTTTCAACCAAATTGAAGGTAAAATTGCTCAGTTTGAAGAGAAATCAGCAGAATACTATGCGGTTTCTTGGAAAGCCCAATTCATTTCGGGTATCTTAATGCCGTTGATGAACTTGGCGAAAAACTTTGGTTACGTAGCGGTAGCTATCGTCGGTGGTTTCTCAGTGGCTAACGGTACTATGGTAATTGGTGACGTTCAAGCCATGCTACAATACGCAGGGATCCTATCAGAGCCCCTAAAACAAACGGCTAACATGATAAACCAATTACAACGTATGGTAGCGTCTATCGAACGTATTTTTGAATTCCTTGACGTTGAAGAAATGGAAGAAGTTACTTCTGGTCAACCAGCTATTGAAACAGACTATAAGATGATTTTCGACCACGTCCAATTTGGTTATCAACCAGGCGAAGAGAACCTACTAATGACTGACTTCAACCTAACCGTTGAACCAGGTCAAATGGTGGCAATTGTAGGACCTACAGGGGCCGGCAAATCAACCATAATTAACTTGATCGAACGGTTCTATAATATTTCTGGTGGGTCTATTAAATATGACGGTGTAGATACAAGAGATATTGACCAAGAAGAATTACGTTCACGAATGGGTATGGTATTGCAAGATACTTGGCTATTTAATGGGTCTATTGCAGACAACATTGCTTACGGGTCAAACAATCCAAATGTGACCCGTGATGAAGTGATTCGTGCCGCAAAAGCTGCCCATGTAGATGACTTTGTACGGACCTTGCCAGATGGATATGACACCATTATCAACCAAGATGGTTCTAATATTTCCCAAGGTCAACGTCAATTAGTGACGATTGCTCGGGCCTTTATGTCTGATCCAGAGATTTTAATCTTGGATGAAGCGACATCGTCAATTGATACGCGTACAGAAAAACTCATTCAAAAAGCCATGAATCAATTACTTGAAGGAAGGACTTCATTTGTTGTTGCCCACCGTTTATCAACCATTCAAGATGCAGATAACATTATTGTATTGAACCATGGTGACGTCATTGAAACAGGTAACCACGAGGAATTACTAGCTCAAGAAGGATTCTACTACAATCTTTATAATTCACAATTTGTGAAAGGTGAATTTGAATAAGCACGTATGTACAACAAAAAAGCGAGTCGTTTTAATCTAAACGGCTCGCTTTTTGAGTACATCTTATTGAAATGTCACGATACTTTTGTGGGTACTAATTGTTGGTGTGTAGGCTTTTGATAATTGAAGGCAAAGTCATCATCTAAAATCCATTTAGCAATATCTCCTTCTGGAATCAAAAGAGGCATCCGGTTGTGGATAGGACTAACAACTTCATCAGGCTCCGTAGTGATGATAATAGACTCAGCTTGTTTTTGCCCAGTCTTTTTGTCAGGATAAATCCGGTAAAAACCACCCGCATAAATGACCCGACCAGAATCCGAAAAGGTATAAGCTTCCTTATCTTCAGAAAATTCAAAGAAGGCTGACATAGGGAAAACAATCCGTTGACCTTCAAATGGCCCTCTAAAAGTCTTCTTCTCGCGGAGGGTTTCAACCCGGGCGTTAATCATCAATTGACTGGGGGTGAAACCTGTAAATCCCCAACGCGTAATGCCAGAAACGATTTTCCCGTCAGGATTAGCGCCAAGCGTCACTACCTGATTAGAAGGAAAGATCGTCCCATCCCTTAAGTCAGATACATCAACGCCCCGATTGTTAATTTCTTCGTAATAGTCGAAGAGGATTTGGTCATTTTTATCATATAAATAGCGACCACACATAACATAGCTCCATTTCTTTTAGGCAAAAGGGACTTCAAATTTAAGCTGACTGGTTTTCTTTCGCTAATCTGGCTTGCATATTTTTAATGGCTAGACCAACAATTTCATTGGTTAATTGTTCGTTACGTACTAATAAAGGGCCGTGGAAGTATGAACCAAAAGTATTTTTATACATAACACCTTCCGTTTGGTCTTCTCCGTTGTTACCAAAACCAGTAACCACCTTACCTAAGGGTTGGGTATTTTCCCCTAAAAAGGTCCGTCCGTTATGGTTCTCATAGCCATAGTAAGTCTGGCCAAAACGGTCATTTTCAATGACGATATCACCAATAAAGCGGTTATTGTCTTGATTTAATGTGTAGTGGTCTAAGGCACCAATACCTTCTAACCGGTCGCCAGCAGCATTGATGTAGTACTTTCCAAGCAATTGGAATCCACCACAGATACCGATTGTTACACCGTCGTTTTCAATATACTCGGTTAAAGCTTCTTTTTTTGATTGGAGGTCACGGGCTACAATTTTTTGTTCATAATCTTGGCCACCACCAAAGAAGACAAGGTCAAATTGGCTAGGGTCAAATTCATCACCGATAGAGACTAATTGGGTTTCAACATTGACTTTTTGTGCTTTCGCTGCGTGTTGTAACATCAATAGGTTACCGTTATCACCATATGTATTCATTAAGTTCCCATATAAATGGGCAATTTTTAAAGTTTGTTCCATTAACTCATGCGCTCCTTCACGTAACCTAATTCAGCCAATTCTTTTCTAATAGCAAGCATAGCTGTATAAGTCGCTAGAATATAGACTTTTTCAGTCGGTGCATTTTTCACTGTTTCAATAATGGCTTTAGGATCTTCTAACTGGATTAATTGGTCTTGGTTAAAGCCAGCGACTGCCATACGTTTAGACAAGTCAGCCACACGAATACCTGCCACATAAGAAGCTTCAATATTGTCCATTTCGGCTAGTTTTTCAAAGTTACCATCCCAAATCCATGATACATCTTGGCCGTCAGCGGGGCGGTCATTTAAAACTGAAATCAGGGTATATGGTGCTTTTTCTAAAAGACATAATTCGATGATTTGGTTTAGACCTACAGGGTTTTTGATAAGGTTAATCCGTAAGTCGTGATCTTCCACGTTAATGGCTTCTTGACGCCCGAAAATACGTTTAGCCCCTTGCAATCCTTCAGCGATATCTGCTTGGCTGACACCAAAATACCGGCCTAGTGAATAGGCTGATAAGGCATTGTAGACATTATATAAACCAGCAACTGGAATACTGTATTGGTAGCCATCAATTGTAAAGCTAGCTGATTCCGGTGTTAATTCATTAATTTCTTCTACTTGGTAAGTTAATTCTGGACGACTCACGCCACAGTTTGGACAGAAGTAGTCACCAAGGTTGCTGTAGGTAATGCTATGATAATGTAAAACATGTTCACAGTTCGGACAGATAACACCATCAGTATTGTTATCTGCTAGAAAGTCTTTTGACTGGTCTTCTGTGTTGAAACCGAAAAAAACTTGCTTGTTGTCTACTTTACGTGATGAGAAAATTGGCGCATCACCGTTTTGCATTAGAATAGCGTCTTTCGCTTTTGCTGCACCTTGTAGGATAAAGTCATAAGTGGTATAGATCTCACCATAGCGGTCCATTTGGTCGCGGAAGATGTTGGTGGTTAAAATCACTTCTGGTTTAATATGTTCAGTGATATGACGTAAAGATGCTTCGTCCACTTCAAGAACAGCGACTTTATCCTTGGTTTTTGTACCAGAGTCTTCGATGAATGAAGATGTAATCCCTTGTAGCATGTTTGACCCTGAATTGTTGGTCATGACATGATCAAATTTTTGTTTCAAAATATTGACAGTTAGAGCAGTGGTTACTGTTTTTCCGTTGGTACCCGTAATGATGACTACACGGTAATTTTCTCCTAAGGCTTTTAAAATCTCGGGATCAATTTTCTGTGCAATTTTACCGGGTAGAGAAGTACCACCGCTTGTAAATCTCTTTAATAATTGTTGGCTTGTACGGCCGGCTACTGTTGCTAGTTGACTCTTAAATTTCATTTTTGGCACTCCTCTAATCATTTGCTATCCGCTACTTAGGCGAACTCTTAATGAGCTAATTTTACCATAGGTGGACAAGATTCTAAAAAAATTCCTGTCATTTAAAATTTCTTTAAACTTTTACTGGGAATTTGACTTGCAAGCAGGAAATAAAATTGACTAGTGACGGGAATAAAAGTAAAATGAATAGCTGAGTAAATCGATATTAAAAAGTATGGGAGTGTTTAGATGGCTCAGTTATTTTTCCGTTACGGTGCAATGAATAGTGGTAAGTCTTTTGAAATCATTAAGGTAGCACATAACTATGAAGAACAAAACAAACATGTCTTGGTTTATACCAGTGCTGTTGATAACCGTGCTGGTGTAGGGAATGTGTCTAGTCGTGTGGGCGAAGAAAGATTAGCACGTGCAATTGCGACGGAGACGGATGTGTATGAGGATTTAACCACTTATATGCGAGAGAACGACCAAAAAATTTATTGTGTGTTAATTGATGAAGCCCAATTTTTATCAAAAGACCACATCTACCAATTGGCACGTATTGTTGACGAATTAGATATCCCAGTTATGGCCTTTGGCTTGAAAAATGACTTCTTAAATAACTTGTTTGAAGGGTCTAAATACCTATTACTTTTAGCTGACAAGATTGAAGAAGTGAAAACCATCTGTTGGTTCTGTGCCAAAAAGGCTATTATGAACATGCGTGTAGCTGACGGGAAACCGGTGTATGAGGGTGAGCAAGTGCAAATTGGCGGAAATGAAGCTTATTACCCAGTTTGTCGTAAACATTATCACCATCCACCATTGAAAGATGGTAAAATCTATATTGAGCGCAATAATGGTGAATAGCAAGTAGGTGTAAGTGAAATAACTTTGCCTCACCTACATTAATATCGAGAATAGACTGTAAGTTTTACATAAAGAAATAGAAAAGAGTTGAGAGCATGTTTACAGACCAATTAGATTCATTTATTGCCCGCTATGCGGAAGTAACTGAGTTAATGAGTGACCCGGACGTGATTAATGATAATCAACGGTTCCGCGCTATCTCTAAAGAAGAAGCTGATTTAAGACCAAAAGTAGAAACATTTAGTCACTACAAAGATGTGATTCAAGCTATTGAAGATACTGAGGAATTATTAGCAGAGTCATCAGATGATGAAATGACCGAATTAGCAAAAGAAGAATTGAAAGAATTAAAAGCAGAACGTGACAATCTTGAAGAAGAGATTAAACGTTTAATGATTCCTTCAGATCCAAATGATGACAAAAATATCATCATGGAAATCCGTGGTGCAGCGGGTGGGGATGAAGCCCAATTATTTGCGGGTGACTTGTATGAAATGTACAATCGTTATGCAACTAGCCAAGGTTGGCGCGTTGAAGTTGTTGAATCATCTAGTAATGATATCGGTGGTTTCAAAGAAATCACTCTACAAATTCAAGGGGACAATGTATATTCTAAATTGAAATTTGAATCTGGCGCTCACCGTGTACAACGTGTACCAGATACAGAGTCTCAAGGTCGTGTTCATACTTCTACTGCTACAGTGGGTGTCATGCCTGAACTTGAAGATATCGACTTCGATTTAGATGATGGTGATATTCGTATTGATATTTACCGCGCCTCTGGTGCCGGTGGTCAGCACGTTAACAAGACGTCTTCTGCCGTTCGTTTAACCCACGAACCAACAGGTATTCAAGTGGCTATGCAAGACCAACGTTCACAACAACAAAATAAAGATAAAGCAATGATGATCTTACGTTCGCGCGTATACGAAAAAATTGCTTCAGAGCAACAGAATGAATATGACTCACAACGTAAGAACTTAGTAGGTACCGGGGACCGTTCAGAACGTATCCGTACATACAACTACCCGCAAAACCGTGTAACAGACCATCGAATTGGTCTAACTATTCAAAAACTAGACCGTATTATGACCGGTGAATTGGATGAAATCGTTGACGCTTTATTATTAGCCGATCAAGCCAATAAATTAGAGGAGTTAAATGATTAATAAGACGTATTTGGAGGTCCAACAATGGGCCTCTTCTTTTTTAGATAAAAATGACCAGGAAGCAGAAATTGCTTATCACTTGATGTTAGATATGGCTGACTTTTCAGTATCAGATTGGTTGGTTAAACGACAGCAAGCAATATCAGCAGAATTATTTGAAAACTATAAACAAGCAATTGAAAAAGTAACTTTTGAAAATTATCCATGGCAGTATATTGTTGGTAAGGCTTGGTTTTATGGTGAGCCCTTTATTGTCTCACCCGCAACCTTAATTCCAAGACAGGAAACTGAAGATCTAGTGACTTTGGTAGCTAATCAAATTAAGAAAGGTATCATTCCTGAAGATGCCAGAGTGGTGGATATTGGTACCGGTTCGGGTATTATTGCGATTACTTTAAAAATGCTTTTTCCAAAACTTGATATGACTGCAACTGATATTTCTGATGAAGCGCTGGCTGTTGCCCAAAAAAACGCTGAACAGAAGGGCGTCAATATACAATTTAAGCAGGGTGATTTATATGAACCGCTATTAGGTGAACGATTTGATTTAATCATTTCCAATCCACCTTATATAGGACAAGACGAAGTAGCGGTAATGTCTAAATCGACAGTTCTATATGAACCTCATCAAGCTTTATTTGCAGCGCAGGACGGCTATCATCTATATTGTCGTCTATTTGACGGTTTATCCTTACATTTGAACACACCCGGATGGTTTGTAGCGGAGTTCGGATATAAGCAAGGAGAATACTTGATAAATGAAGTAAATGACCGATTTAAAGGGTCAAAAGCAAACGTTTATAAAGATTATTCCGGAAATGACCGTATTCTACTGGTGAAAAACGAAAAAAGTTAGATACATTATCCGGATAACATGTTAAAATGAAATTACAAGATGAAAGGGGACTTTCTGCTATGACAAAAATCATTCAGGCAGATCAACTTGAGGAAGGGGCGGCCTTACTTCAATCTGGTGCATTAGTTGCTTTCCCAACTGAAACAGTTTTTGGTTTGGGCGCAATTGCAAACCAGGAGGCGGCAGTCAAATCCGTATATACAGTAAAGGGACGACCTAGTGATAATCCATTAATTGTGCATATTGCTGATGCAAATCAAATATATGACTATATGATGGATGATGATGGCAAAAGACATCAAATCATTGAAAAATTAGCCGCAAATTTTTGGCCGGGGCCATTAACTCTGGTGGTGCCAGTTAAAAAAGATATTTTTCCTGCTGTGGTAACTGGTGGCATGGAAACAGTAGGCATACGCTTGCCAGACCAGGAATTGACGCGTGAGTTAATAAGGAAAACTGGTTTCCCAATTGTAGGACCTTCAGCAAATATTTCTGGAAAGCCTAGTCCAACAAGTGTCGACCATGTTTTACATGATTTTGATGGCGTGATTGGTGGAATCATCAACGCTGAACCAACGCGTATTGGCGTAGAATCCACTGTACTCGATTTGACTGATGAACGAGGGTTAATAATTTTGCGACCTGGATACATCACCAAATCAATGATTACAGAAGTGATACCAGATGTACCTGTATTCTTAGCTGGTAGCATCGCCAATGATGCGACTGAAGCTCCAAAAGCACCAGGGATGAAATATATTCACTATAGCCCTAACCAGCCTGTAGTGGCTGTTTCTAGGGAAAATATGACACAATTCTTGGCATCCTTAAGTGACCAAGAAATATCTTTTGCCCTAGCTGCTACAGACAAGACCCTCGAACGATTTGGTCAAATGACCGAAGTTTCTTTCAAGCTTGGTAATAATATTGATTCAGCTACGCAAGCACTATTTGCAGCGCTTAGATTTTTCGACGATCAGCCAAATATCCAACAAATCGTGGTAGAACTATTCCCTGATATTGAGGAAAATGCGGCTTATCGTAACAGGTTAATCAAGGCTAGCTCGTTAGTAGTTGAATAGATCTTTGTATTTTGTGTATGGATGAATAAGACAAAAAGACCTGGAGGCAAATAAATGACTAAAGATATTATTTTCGATTTACTAGATGAAGAAATGGCGCGTCAACAACACGGTATTGAATTAATTGCAAGTGAAAACTGGGTTTCTGATGCTGTAAGAGAAGCACAAGGGTCAATTGCGACGAACAAATATGCAGAAGGTTACCCTGGTAAACGATACTACGGTGGTTGTGAAGTTGTTGATAAGATTGAAACACTAGCTATTGACCGTGCCAAAGAATTATTTGGTGCTAGCTATGCAAATGTTCAACCACATTCAGGTTCACAAGCCAATATGGCTGTTTATGATGCCTTCTTAGAACCTGGCGATCTAGTATTGGGTATGAATCTAACAGACGGTGGTCATTTAACGCATGGATCTAAAGTTAACTTTTCTGGAAAAAAATATGACTTTATTGCTTACAATGTGAGTGATGAAGAAGAATTTATTGATTACGATGAAATTGAACGATTAGCGAAAGAACACAAACCTAAATTAATCGTTGCAGGTGCATCTGCTTATACACGTACTATTTATTTTGACCGTATTGCAGAAATCGCTAAAGCAGTTAATGCTTATTTTATGGTAGATATGGCGCATATTGCTGGTTTAGTAGCTGCAGGTCTACATCCAAATCCAATTCCTTATGCAGACGTTGTGACTTCTACAACGCATAAAACTTTACGTGGACCTCGCGGTGGTTTAATCCTAACTGCGAACGCAGATTACGGCAAGAAATTAAACTCTGCTATTTTCCCTGGCATTCAAGGTGGACCTTTAGAGCACGTGATTGCTGCCAAAGCTGTTGCCTTCGGTGAAGCCTTACAAGACGACTTTAAAGACTACCAGGCGCAAATTATCAAAAATGCCAAAGCCTTTGAGAAAGTCTTCAATGAAGAAGGCATTCCAATGGTATCTGGTGGAACTGACAACCACTTGTTATTACTAAAAGTTATCGGTTTTGACGTGACAGGTGCTGAAATCGAAACAGCCTTAGATGAAGTTGGTATTACTGTAAATAAAAATACTATTCCAAACGAAACTTTAAGTCCATTTAAGACAAGCGGTATCCGTATTGGTACGCCTGCCATCACCACTCGTGGATTTAAAGAAGCGGAGTCTGAACAAGTGGCTCGATTGATTGCTAAAATCATCAGAAATCCTCAAGATGAAGCTGTTCGTGCTGAAGTTCGTGCATCTGTTAAAGCCTTAACTGAAGCAATTCCATTAAAATAATCTCATTTATAGGACTTGAAGGCCTAGCTTACTTGCGCTAGTCTTTCAAGTCCTATATAATATCTAGAGTTTGAGCAAAATTAATTGGCTGCATAAAATTTAAAAGTGAGGTAAATATTCATGAGTAAATTAGTTGTAATTGATCACCCTTTAGTACAACACAAGATGGCTATGTTACGTGATAAAGATTTAGGCACTAAAGGTTTCCGTGAATTGGTAAATGAAATTACAATGTTTCTTGGTTACGAGGTAACGCGTGATTTATCAATGGAAGAAGTTGAAATTGAAACACCTTTAGTTAAAACAACCCAAAAAGTTATTGCTGGTAAAAAATTAGCGATTGCCCCAATTTTACGTGCTGGTTTAGGAATGGTTGATGGCATGCTATTATTGATGCCTGCAGCAAAAGTAGGTCACATTGGTATGTTCCGTGACGAAGAAACTTTACAACCACAAGAATACTTCTTCAAAATGCCTCAAGACATTGAAGAGCGTGAAGTAATCGTAGTAGACCCAATGTTAGCGACTGGTGGATCTGCCATCATGGCCATTGATTCTCTAGTGAAACGTAATGTTAAAGCAGAAAGCATTAAATTTGTATGTTTAGTTGCAGCGCCAGAAGGTGTTAAAGCTTTACAAGATGCTTACCCAGAAGTTGATATTTTTTCGGGTGCATTAGATGAGAAGTTAAACGAAGATGGCTACATCTTACCAGGTCTTGGTGACGCTGGTGACCGTCTATTTGGTACCTTATAATTGTCATCAATTACATGTATATGCTACTCTTGATATACAAAACCAAGCATAAACATTTGAAACAAATAAATTAATATTAGATAGGTGATAATAAAAATGACGGAAAACATGATTGTTAAAGGTGGCCGTAAGTTAAATGGGCATGTAAGGGTTGATGGTGCAAAAAACGCTGTTTTACCTTTATTAGCAGCCACTTTATTAGCAGACCAAGGGAAAAGTCGCATTACCAATGCATCATTACTATCAGATGTATATGTAATGAACGATGTATTGCGTAACTTGAATGCGCAAGTTGATTTCGATGAAGAAAACAATGAAATTATCGTGGACGCTTCTGGTGATCTAACGACTGAAGCACCATTTGAACTTGTCAGCAAGATGCGTGCTTCAATCGTTGTAATGGGGCCATTATTGTCTCGTTATGGTCATGCTAAATTTGCTATGCCAGGTGGTTGCGCTATTGGTTCGCGTCCAATTGACTTACATGTCAAAGGATTTGAAGCTTTAGGTGCCAAAGTAACGACTACAGCAGGTTATGTTGAAGCAAGCGCTGATAAATTAGTGGGTGCCAATATTTATTTAGACTTCCCAAGTGTTGGGGCAACACAAAATATTATGATGGCTGCTGCATTAGCTGAAGGGACAACAATCATTGAGAACGTTGCTCGCGAACCTGAAATCGTTGATTTAGCCAACTTTATCAATAAAATGGGTGGTCGCGTTCAAGGTGCCGGCACAGATACCATTAAAATCCGTGGGGTTGAAAGCCTTGAAGGAACTGAACATTCTGTCATCCCTGACCGTATTGAAGCAGGAACATTTATGGTAGCTGCAGCCATTACTGAAGGTGATGTCTACATTGAAGACGCGATTTCAGAACACAACCAACCATTGATTTCTAAATTAAAAGAATTAGGTGCGACAATTACTGAAGACGTGTCTGGTGTCCGTGTGCAAGGTTCTACCGTTTTGCATCAAACAAAAGCAAGAACTTTGCCATATCCTGGTTTCCCGACTGATATTCAATCACCCTTTACAGTTGCCCAAGTTTTAGCAGAAGGTACTTCAGAAATGGAAGAAACTGTTTTTGAAAATCGCTTTATGCACTTAGAAGAATTGCGTAGAATGAACGCTAACTTTAATATTAACGGCAATACAGCTATTATGAACGGTCCTGCTAAGTTGCAAGGGGCAGCAGTAGCTGCTTCTGATTTACGTTCAGCAGCAGCCTTAATTTTGGCTGGTTTGAAGGCTGAAGGGATGACCAAAGTGTCTGAATTGAAATACTTAGACCGTGGTTACCACTCATTCGACAAGAAATTACAAGCCTTAGGCGCAAATGTACTTCGCGTGGATGTGGATGGTAAAACAGACGCAGAGCTTGCTAGTTTACTAGATTAGAATGGTCGTGACGAAATGAAATATTATCATCAATATATTAACGAACCATGGAAGAAAATTGTATTTTGGGGACTACTGTTATTGATTGTTGGCTTCCTACTATTCATTATCGGTGGTTTGATTGGATACAGCATATCGTCTGACCAATCAGCCTTCAATTTCTTAAACCCAGCTAGCTGGAACCATGTCTTCTCATTTATACGTTAACATGACTATAAGCAATTTGAGGGGTGATCCTGTAATCACCTCTTTTTTGATATGAAAATGACAAATGGATAGTCAAGCTAACTAGCAACAGGTGTTTACTTGCGTAGCCAACTGCTGGTTGACGAGGTCTTTTTTTTAGATTGCCTTATTTTTGGACTAGGATTTTTCAGGTTCAAATAATGATTCGCCACAATTTGAATCAGTTTTTTAGTGGGTCATATGTTACAATATGCTAGATACGAGGTGAGTTTATGGATGGCATTTTGCCTTTATGGAAAGAACGTGGCATGACTAGTCACGACTGTGTATTTAAAGTAAGAAAGATTTTAAAAATGAAGAAAGTCGGCCATACAGGGACCTTAGACCCGAATGTTGACGGGGTTTTACCGATTTGTTTAGGTAAGGGGACTAAATTGGTTGAATTGTTGATGGACAAAACCAAAGTCTATACTGGAGAAATCACCTTAGGCTTTGCGACGACTACTGAAGACCTGGACGGTGAAGTGGTTGCTGAAGAATCTTTATCGCATCCTTTTGAAGATGACTACATTCAAGCATTCATGCAAGAATTAACAGGTCATATCGTTCAGATTCCACCCATGTATTCGGCGATTAAAGTCAAGGGTAAACGCCTGTACGAGTATGCCCGTGAAGGCCTTGAAGTTGAACGACCTGAACACCCGGTATTTGTCCACGAATTCAAGTTAATGGGACCATCTCGTTTTGAGGACAACAAGCAAGTTTTTGCTTTTGAAGTGGTATGTGGCAAGGGGACCTATGTCCGCACTTTAGCTAGCGACTTAGGGCGAAAGCTAGGGGTGCCAGCGACGATGACTAGCCTAACTCGGGAAGAATCAACCCCTTTTTCAAGGGAAGATTGTCTGACCTTATCACAATTGGCAGAGGCTGTTGAAGCTGAGGATTATAATTGGTTGGTACCAGTTGAATCGACCTTATCAGCATATCCAGTTTGGCAGGTTCCGGCTGAGGATAGCCACTTAGTGAAATTGGTGGAAAATGGGTCGGTCCTAGAATTAGCGACGTTACCTGCTGATTTAAGAAACCAATTACCGGTGACGGCTTATATCGACGACAAGTTAAAGGCGCTTTATGATGTCCATCCAAGTAAAGATGGTAAAATAAAACCAAGTAAAATGTTTTAAAGATTGGACGATACTGAATGAAAACGATAAATTTACACCATCCCTTTGAACAATCAACGATCTATGCGGGCGATGTTGTCCTAGCCTTGGGTTTTTTTGATGGGGTCCATAGAGGCCACCAGGCGGTTATTCAAGCTGCTCGTGATGAGGCTGACCGTTTGCAATTACCACTAGCTGTGATGACTTTTAATATGGCGCCACGCATCATGTATCAACAAATACACCCTGAAAAAGTGACTTATTTAACCACTCTAGTCGAAAAAGAGCGGTTAATGACTCAGCTTGGTGTGGACTATCTTTATGTTACCCAGTTAACGTCATCATTCTCCGCCTTGAAACCGCAAGAATTTGTGGACCAATATATGGTAGGCTTGCATGCCAAATCGGTTGTAGCGGGCTTTGACTATACCTACGGCAAGAAGGACATCGCCAACATGCGGACCTTAGCTAGCCATGCAGCTGGTCGGTTTAACATTATTGAAGTGAATAAATTATCGGAAGATACCAGCAAGGTGGGGTCAACTGAAATTCGCCATGACTTGAATACTGGTCAAATTGACAAAGCTAACCAACAATTGGGCTATATCTATTCAATTGATGGGATTGTTGTTCATGGAGAGAAACGCGGCCGTGAGCTAGGGTATCCAACAGCTAATTTAATGGTTGTAGCAGAATCATTGATTCCAGTTGAGGGTGTCTACGTGGTTGAGATGTTGTTGAATGGGCAAGTCTACCCAGGTGTTGCTTCAATTGGGACTAATATTACCTTCGGGGAAAACCGCAAGCGTACAGTAGAAATCCATCTTTTAGATTTTAAAGGGGAAATCTACGGTGAATACGTAACGGTTTATTGGCATAAATACTTGAGACCTGAACTTAAATTTGATGGCATTGAAGGGTTGATTAAACAAATGGATCAAGATGTGGTTGATGCTGAAAGTTATTTAGAAAGTTTGCAAAAATAGTATCATTGTAAAATATGTGAAATATGACTTTGAAATGAGCGCTAGGGACTTGTCTTTGGCGTTTTTTTGACAAAAAGTGTGCAAGTATAATCAATAAAATGGGAAACGTTGATATAAAAGGTTTTTAGTTGGTCGTTTTTATAGATTCGATTAGACAATTTTTAGAATAGTAGTAGAATGGAATAGGAAATAAAAAATATTGGAGGAATGTCAAAATGGCATATTTGGATCGTGCTAAAGAAATTTTTGATGATGCAGTAAAGGTTCGTCGTCATTTACACGAAAACCCTGAAGTTGGTTTTGAATTACCAGAAACAACTAAACTCGTGAAATCAAAACTTGATGAGTTTGGAATTGCATACGAAAACGTAGGTGATACATACGGAATCACTGGTACATTAGGTGACAGTGCTAAAGGTAAAACTTTATTGTTACGTGCAGACATGGATGCATTAGCAATTACCGAAAAATCTCAATCAGCATGTACATCTAAAAATGAAAATGGACACTTATGTGGTCATGACATGCACACCACTATTTTACTAATGGTTTTAAAAATGTTGAAAGAAAACGAAAACCAATTAGAAGGTCAAATCAAATTCTTATTCCAACCAGCAGAAGAAACTTTAAACGGTGGACGTGTCATGGTTGAAGAAGGTATTTTAGAAAACCCCGCACCAGATGCTGGTATGGCTTTACATATGTGGCCAAATGGAGACAAAGTGGATGTTGAGATCCACCAAAAAGAAGCTTTAGCATCTGCTTTAAACTTCCGTATCACTATTAAAGGTGTGGGTGCTCATGGTGCAATGCCAAACAACGGTATCGACCCAGTATTTGTGGCTAGCCAAATTATTAATGGGGCGAACGGTATTTTAGCTCGTGAATTACCATCTAACAAAGGTGCTTCTTTATCTATGGGTTACATCAATGCGCCAGGTGGTGCTATCAACGTGATCCCTGATACAGTTGTCTTAGAAGGTACTTCTCGTTCATTATTCCCAGAATCAGCAGACCACGTTTCAAAACGTTTACCAGAAATTGTTGAACATATTGGTAAAGCATTCCGTGCTGAAACTGAATATGAAGTAATGGCTGACTGTCCGTCATTAATTAACTCTAAAGAAATGTCTGAACAAGTGATGGCTTCTGCTAAAGAAGCTTTAGCAGATAAATATGACGTGGTGAACGTACCACCATACTTAGCTTCAGAAGACTATGCACACATTGCTAGCAAATTGCCAGAATCAACATACTTCTTCATTGGTTGTCCATTACCAGATGACAATGGTGAAGTATACCCTGTTCACCACCCATTAGTACAATTCAACGAAGAAGCATTAATTGTTGGATCTGCTACCTTAGCAACATCAGCAACTAACTGGTTACGAGATAATAAATAATATTCTGATAGAAGTCTATAGATAGAGTGCACACCTCCATATCAGTACTTATATCACTAGGAAAAGACGTCAAACATATTATGTGTTTGATGTCTTTTTTTGAATAAATACTTTATTTCAGAAGACAGTTAGGGATATAGAATAAGAAAAGTTTAAATGTCAAAAAAAGTCAAAATAAAGTTTGACTATTATTGACAAAAGGATTGAAGGGTGTTATATTATAAACATGTTAGCAGTCAGAGTTGTTAAGTGCTAATGAGGTGATAAGATGTTAACAAAACGACAAAGTTTAATTTTACAGGCGGTAATTGACCATTACTCAAAATATCAATTGCCAGTCGGTTCGAAAACTTTATCTCAACATCAAGAAATAAATGCAAGTTCAGCTACGATACGTAATGAATTAGCCAGACTTGAAGATTTTTCATTGATTTCCAAAACCCATTCATCTTCTGGTCGTGTACCAGCTGAAGCGGGTTATCGTTACTATATTAATCATATCATGCCATATTATGGTGGGTTGATTGATTTAGAGCTTGAGGAAGAGGAAGATGCTTTACTTAGAGAGATATTCCATGATCCTTATAACGATTTGAGTCAAGTGATTCGAAAAACGGCTGCGACCCTAGCCTCGCTTTCAGAAAGCGTCGTAATTTCATTGGGTCCAGATATTGCAACGCAACGTTTAGCAAATTTTCAGGTGCTGTCACTTACAGCAGATCAAACAATGGTCATACTAGTGACAGATAAAGGCGTTATTCGTAATCAAATTGTGACTTTCAATGAAGTGGTAACACCACAATTAATTGAAGGAATTGCAGAAATTATGAACCAAGAACTTGTTGGCCTTGAACTTGCAACTGTGATTAAACGACTGCAAACACACTATTTAAAAGATATTGAACAAATGAACCATTCAAAAGAAGATAGTGACCAATTGATCTATCGGTTCATGAATCAATTTAATAGTGATGGTATAAGGGTAAATGGTCAAAATTATTTATTTTCTTCATTAGCTGAATCAGCTAATGGTGCTAGTATTCCTCAATTGAGTCAACTACTAGAAGACCAGTCAGTGATTGCTTCATTGATTAATACCACAGACCAAGGTATCCAAGTGAGAGTAGGTAAGGAACTCAAAGATCCAACATTGGAAAATATGAGTTTAATGTCTACAAGCATGGGTACTGTTAAATCAGGTAAGCTAATTACCTTTGCTGTGCTTGGACCTGAAAGTATGTCATATATACGTATGGCACAACTTTTCCAAAGTATTTCAAAAGAAATGGCAAGATACCTGGACAATTATTATAAATCTTAGGAGGTCTATCAATTGACAAAAATGGACGACAATCAACAAGATTTAAATGTTGATGAAGAAATCAACGAAACTGACGTTCAAGATGAGCAAGCAGAAACGGTCGCGGAAGATAGCGAATTAGCTTCTCTTCAAGCAGATTTATCAGCCAAGGAAGACCAAATTATGCGTCTGTCTGCTGAAATTCAAAACATGCACCGTCGTAATCAAACTGAACGAGAATCAGCTTCTAAATATCGGTCACAAAACTTAGCTAAAGGTATTCTACCAGCAATCGATAACCTAGAACGTGCTTTAGAATTGGCACAGAATGATGAGTCATCTCAGCAATTAGTGAAGGGTATTGAAATGGTACACGCGAGCTTATTACAAGCCTTAGCAGAGGAAGGTATTGAAGTAATTGATCCTAAAGGAGAAACTTTTGATCCAAACTTCCACCAATCTGTAAGTGCTGTACCAGCTGAAGAAGGTCAGCAAGCTGAGGAAGTGGTTGCTGTTTTCCAAAAAGGGTATGTATTAAAAGATCGGGTTCTACGACCTGCGATGGTTACTATCGCACAATAGATCAGCTAACATAGCTAATAGGTAAAAATATATTCATTCAAATTGATAGATTATTAAAAAGGAGACATGTTTATTATGGCAAAAATTATCGGAATTGACTTAGGTACTACTAACTCTGCAGTTTCTGTATTAGAAGGTGGAGAACCTAAAATCATTGCTAACCCAGAAGGTAACCGTACAACACCTTCAGTTGTTTCATTCAAAAATGGTGAACGACAAGTTGGTGAAGTAGCAAAACGTTCAATGGTAACTAACCCGAACGCAATTGCTTCAATCAAACGTCACATTGGTGAAGACAACTTTACTGTAGAAATTGAAGACAAAAAATATACACCACAAGAAGTTTCAGCAATGATCTTACAATACTTAAAAGGTTATGCAGAAGACTATTTAGGTGAAAAAGTTACAAACGCAGTTATTACTGTACCTGCGTACTTTAATGATGCACAACGTCAAGCAACTAAAGATGCCGGTAAAATCGCTGGTTTAGAAGTTGACCGTATTGTGAACGAACCAACAGCCGCTGCATTAGCGTATGGTTTAGATAAAGTAGATGCAGATGAAAAAGTATTGGTATTTGACCTTGGTGGTGGTACATTTGACGTATCTATCCTTGAATTAGGTGATGGCGTATTTGAAGTATTATCTACTTCAGGTGACAACAACTTAGGTGGGGACGACTTCGATAACGCAATTGTTAATCACTTAATCGCTGAATTCAAATCAGAAAATGGTATTGACCTTTCTTCTGACAAAATGGCTATGCAACGTCTAAAAGATGCTGCTGAAAAAGCTAAAAAAGACTTATCTGGTGTAACTTCTACACAAATTTCATTACCATTTATTACTGCTGGTGCTGAAGGTCCACTTCACTTAGAAGTTACTTTAACACGTGCGAAATTTGATGAATTAACTTACGACTTGGTACAACGTACTAAGAAACCAGTTCAAAATGCTTTATCTGATGCTGGTTTATCTAAATCTGACATTGACCAAGTTATCTTAGTTGGTGGTTCTACTCGTATCCCAGCTGTTATCGACATGGTTAAAGCTGAAACTGGTAAAGAGCCTAACCGTTCAGTTAACCCTGATGAAGTAGTAGCTATGGGTGCTGCAATCCAAGGTGGGGTTATCTCAGGTGACGTTACTGACGTCGTATTACTTGATGTAACACCATTATCATTAGGTATCGAAACAATGGGCGGCGTGTTCACGAAATTAATTGACCGTAACACTACTATCCCAACATCTAAATCACA
Source organism: Aerococcus urinaeequi (assembly GCF_001543205.1). Taxonomy (NCBI): domain Bacteria; kingdom Bacillati; phylum Bacillota; class Bacilli; order Lactobacillales; family Aerococcaceae; genus Aerococcus; species Aerococcus urinaeequi. Next base: position 17,208 of record NZ_CP014162.1, on the reverse strand, counting down.
AGTATTCTCAACAGCTGCTGATAACCAACCTGCTGTAGATGTACATGTATTACAAGGTGAACGTCCAATGGCTGCAGATAACAAGACATTAGGTCGTTTCCAATTAACAGATATTCCTGCAGCACCACGTGGTGTACCTCAAATCGAAGTAACATTTGATATCGACAAAAACGGTATCGTAAATGTTAAAGCGACTGACAAAGGTACTGGTAAAGAGCAACAAATTACCATCCAATCTAACTCAGGTTTATCAGACGACGAAATCGATCGTATGATGAAAGATGCTGAAGCGAATGCTGAAGAAGATAAAAAACGTAAAGAAGCAGCAGATCTTAAAAACGAAGTTGACCAATTAATCTTCCAAGTTGAAAAAACAACTGGTGAGTTAGAAGGTAAAGTTGATCAAGCTGAACTTGACGAAGCTAACGCGCTTAAAGATGAATTGAAAGCAGCGCAAGAAGCTGACGATGTTGAAGCAATGACAGCTAAAAAAGATGAATTAAATGAAAAAATTCAAGCTTTAACTGTTAAATTGTACGAACAAGCAGCGCAAGAAGCTGAAGGTCAAGAAGGCGCAGACGACTCTTCAGACAATGATGGCGATGTAGACGCTGACTTCGAGGAAGTTAACGACGATAAATAATCCATAAGTTTCAAACCCTGTCTTCTATGAGGGCGGGGTTTCTTATGTTATGATGGACTGCATAACGCATGATTCAAGGGGGAGTACAGTGTGGCTGAAAAAAGAGACTACTATGAAGTCCTTGGCGTGTCAAAGACCGCCAGTAAGGATGAAATAAAGAAAGCCTATCGAAAATTATCAAAAAAATATCATCCAGATATCAACAAAGAAGCGGATGCGGAAGACAAATTTAAAGAAATTTCTGACGCATACGAAGTCTTAAGTGATGAGCAAAAACGTGCAGCCTATGACCAATACGGTCACGCAGCTACTGACGGTGGCTTCGGTGGAGGCGGCGGATTTGGTGGTGGTAGTTACCAATCTTACGGCGGCTCTGGCTTTGAAGACATCTTTGAGCAATTCTTTGGTGGCGGAGGCGGTGGCTTCAGCGGTTTCGGTGGTGGCTTCGGTGGAGGCGGCCGTACGGCTAACCCTAACGCACCGCAACAAGGTGATGACTTACAATACAACATGGACCTAGAATTTGAAGAAGCTATTTTCGGAACTGAAGAAACTATTTCTTACCGTCGTGAAGTAGACTGTACAGTATGTGAAGGATCTGGTGCTGAACCAGGTACAGCGGTCCATACCTGTCCAACATGTTCTGGTTCTGGTGTTGAAAAAGTTTACCAACAAACACCATTAGGTCGTGTGGTTTCTCAATCTGTCTGTCATGAATGTTCAGGTAAAGGGAAAGTATTCGACCAAGCTTGCCACCACTGCCACGGTGCTGGACGTGAAACTGAAACACATAAAGTGAAAGTTAATGTACCAGCTGGGGTAGAAGATGGTCAAAGCATGCGTCTAAACGGACAAGGTAATGCTGGTAAAAATAATGGACCAGCAGGAAGCTTATATGTTGTTTTCCGTGTAAAACGATCTGATATATTCGAACGTGAAGGGGCAGAAATCCGCTATGTCTTACCAATTAACTTTGCCCAAGCGGCTTTAGGTGCTGAAATTGAAGTCCCAACTGTTCACGGTAAAGTATCGATGAAAGTGCCAGCTGGTACACAAACAGGTACGAAATTCCGTCTACGCGGAAAGGGTGCACCTAAATTAAATGGTAATTCAAACGGTGACCAAACAGTGGTTGTTAAGGTGGTTACACCTAAGAATCTGAATGAAGAACAAAAAGCTTCATTGAGAGCCTTCGCTAAAGCTTCAAATGACGAAGTGAGTGAAGAAGATAGAGGATTCTTTGATAAATTGAAAGACGCATTTTCTTAATAAATGAAAAATAGTAGCACTAGTCGATATGACTGGTGCTACTATTTTTCATTTATTCGGTTAGGAGGGTTTAATTTTAAGGCTTAAAACAAGAAAGTGAACCCCATATTGCCTAGTTCATAGAAACTGTCGCCGTCGCCAATAGTGATGGCTTTCTTGGCTACTTTCAATTGGTCATCGAAATTTCATCAACATAATTTAAGAAGGTATAGTAGTGTTTTCAGGGCTGTTTTATAAGAAGAAAAAGCCGCCTTAAAACTTGCGGTATATTTTGTAACGATAAAATTACTCAACACTCCTCGACAATATCAAATTTATCTGTCGCATCAACAGGTGTAGTTAAGACATACTATCGCAAATATGTCTGTATGAAAGTATTTACTCTATCTTGGTGCTTGCGGACACTTTTTGGCTCCAATCCCTTCACTTTTTCTAGATATTCGCCAAAGGCATCAAGAACCATTGCATTAGTGTCTTCCAATTCCATGGATTTGAATTCAGTCACTATATTAATTGATAAGGAATCTTTATTGAGGCTAGGATGCCATACTTTTAAACTGATTTTAATTTGAAAAATAGCTGACACATTCAATTTAGCATTTGCCTATTACTACAGATGGACTTGTTGATCTTAAAGTGGGCAAAATGTTGTGGTGGTAGGGTAATTTTGCTATAATGATAATTGCTGAACATAAGAGGGGGATGGGAAATGAATATCCAAGAAATGAAAGACAGACAAGAAAAAATCAGAAATTTTTCCATCATCGCGCACATTGATCATGGTAAATCTACTTTAGCGGACCGCATCCTACAAAATACAGGGACGGTTTCTGATCGCGAGATGCATGAACAAATGTTAGATTCTATGGATCTTGAACAAGAACGTGGTATCACGATTAAGTTGAATGCCATCGAGTTAGAATATAAAGCGAACGATGGGGAAACTTATATTTTCCATTTAATTGATACACCAGGACACGTAGACTTTTCATACGAAGTTTCACGTTCTTTGGCAGCCTGTGAAGGGGCCGTATTAGTTGTGGATGCAGCACAAGGGATCGAAGCCCAAACACTTGCTAACGTATACCTAGCTGTTGAAAATGATTTAGAAATTGTACCAGTAATCAATAAGATTGACTTACCAGCAGCTGATCCAGAAAAAGTGAAACAAGAAATCGAAGACGTGATTGGTTTAGACGCTTCCGATGCTGTATTGGCTTCAGCTAAAGCTAACATTGGTATCAATGAGTTATTAGAACAAATCGTTGAGAAAGTACCTGCACCAACTGGTGAAATTGAAGCACCTGTACAAGCTTTGATTTTTGATTCTGTATACGATGCCTACCGTGGGGTTGTTTTGAGTGTCCGGGTGGAAAATGGTGTTATCCGTAATGGTGACCGAATTCAAATCATGTCAAATGGGAAAACGTTTGATGTCACTGAAGTTGGGATCTTGTCACCAAAACCAATTCCGCGTGACTACTTGATGGCCGGGGATGTAGGTTATATCACAGCATCTATTAAGACTATCCAAGATACACGAGTTGGGGATACGGTCACTTTAGCGACAAATCCTGCAACCGAACCATTAGCTGAATACAAACAAATGAACCCAATGGTCTATTGTGGTTTATATCCAGTGGATTCTTCAGACTATGTTGACTTGCGTGAAGCCTTGGAAAAATTACAATTAAACGATGCTTCATTAGAATTCGAAGCGGAATCTTCTCAAGCTTTAGGTTTTGGTTACCGCTGTGGTTTCTTAGGTATGTTACATATGGACGTTATCCAAGAGCGTATTGAACGTGAATTCAATATTGACTTGATTGCGACAACACCATCGGTAATTTACCATGTGTATAAAACAGACGGTACAATGGTTGAAGTTGCTAACCCATCTGAAATGCCAGATCCAACTTATGTTGAATCTATTGAAGAACCTATTGTAAAAGCTAATATCATGGTTCCGCAAGAATATGTTGGTGCCGTAATGGAATTAGCCCAACGTAAACGTGGAAACTTCATCACTATGGACTATTTGGATGATATTCGTGTTGATGTTAAATATGAATTGCCATTATCTGAGATTGTATTTGACTTCTTTGACCAATTGAAATCAAATACTAAAGGTTACGCTTCCTTAGATTATGAATTAGGTGGCTACCAAAAATCTAACTTAGTGAAATTAGATGTCTTATTAAACGGTGACGTTGTCGATGCTTTGTCAATTATTGTACATAGAGATTTCGCTGAAAGCCGCGGTCGTGCTTTAGTTAGCAAGTTGAAAGACGTTATCCCAAGACAACAATTTGAGGTACCAATTCAAGCAGCGATTGGCCATAAAATTATTGCCCGTACAAATATTAAAGCCTTACGTAAAGACGTTACGGCTAAGTTGTATGGTGGTGACGTTACACGCCGTCAGAAACTATTAAAGAAACAAAAAGAAGGTAAAAAACGTATGAAAGCTATTGGTTCTGTTGAAGTACCACAAGAAGCTTTCTTAGCCATCTTAGATATGGGCGAAGAATAAACGATAAACTAGGCTAAACGAAGAATGTTGCAATGCACATTCTTCGTTTTTTTATATTCATTTGCCCCTATACTTGCCTTAAAGTGCACTCTAGGGTGTATATTGATATCTGAAATGAGATACATAATACTAGCTCGTCTCATCTCATGGCACAAAAAGAACACTTGATCAAAGGAGGTTTTTAGTGAAAGATGTATTACTATTAGTAGGTGCTGGACAATTAGGTATGGCAATTGCTCGGCGGATTGGATTTAATCATAAAATTCTAATTGGAGATAAAAACTTTGATAATGCGATTGCAATCGCTGATACATTAGAAGGGGCTGGCTTTGATGTAGTTGCCACTGAAATTAATATTGCAGATAAAACTTCTATCCTTAGTTTTATTAAAAAAGGGCAAAGTTATGGCGAAATTAGCTTATTCATCAATGCCGCAGGTGTCTCTCCTAGTCAAGCATCTATCGAAACTGTACTCAAGGTTGATTTATATGGGACTGCTGTTTTGCTAGAGGAGATAGGGAAAGTTATCAAAGTAGGAGGTGCTGGGGTAACAATTTCTAGCCAATCTGGTTATCGGATGCCAGCATTAACTACAGAAGAAGATCGTCTTCTAGCGATGACACCGGTAGACCAGTTACTTGATTTAGATATTTTAAATCCTATAAATATTGATGATTCGCTACATGCCTATCAATTGGCTAAACGAGGAAATGGTAAACGCGTGATGGCTGAAGCCGTTAGGTGGGGGAAAAAGGGTGCACGCATAAATGCTATCTCACCGGGGATCATCGTCACCCCCTTGGCAGTTGATGAATTTAATGGGCCTCGTGGAGATTTTTATAAAGACATGTTTGCTAAAAGTCCTGCTGGCCGTCCAGGTACGGCAGATGAAGTTGCAAATCTAGCAGCAATTTTGATGGGAAGCGAGGGTGCTTTTATCACAGGATCAGATTTCTTAATTGACGGTGGTGCAACGGCAACCTTTTACTACGGAGAATAATTTTAAGAAAAGAAAGGGCGTAAATAAATGAAAGCAGCAATTTTTAATGAGCCAGGAAATATGAGTGTTACAGATATGGCGAAACCTCAAATTCAAGCACCACACGATGCGATTATTCGAGTAGTAAGAGCTTGTGTTTGTGGGTCAGATTTATGGTGGTATCGTGGTATTTCAGATAAAACTAAAGGAAGCCAGACTGGACATGAAGCCATCGGTATTGTAGAAGAAGTAGGATCGGCAGTTAAAAATATCCAAAAAGGTGATTTTGTTATTGTACCTTTTACGAATGGTTGCGGACACTGTGCAGCTTGTAAAGCTGGATTTGACGGTGACTGTGCTACTTTCACAGGTGGCGCATTAGGTTTTCAAGCTGAATACCTACGCTACGTATCGGCTGACTGGGGCTTAGTTAAAATACCTGGGCAACCTGGAGATTATTCTGCTGATATGCTGAAATCGTTCACAACTCTTGCGGATGTAATGGCTACAGGTTATCATGCAGCATTTACAGCTGAAGTAAAACCAGGAGATACAGTAGTGGTTGTTGGAGACGGTGCAGTTGGATTATGTGGTGTTATCGGTGCTAAGTTATTAGGAGCAGAACGTATTATTATTATGAGTCGTCATAAAGATCGTCAGGAATTAGCGATAGAATTCGGCGCAACAGATATTGTCGCTGAGCGTGGTGATGAGGGTATTCAACGTGTTATCGCATTAACTGGCGAAGGCGCTGACGCTGTTTTAGAATGTGTTGGTTCGCAACTAGCTGTAGAAACTGCTGTACAATTAGCTCGTCCAGGTGCAGTCGTTGGTCGAGTAGGCGTTCCCCATATCGATGAGTTAGATACCAACAAATTATTCTGGAAAAATATCGGTCTTCGAGGTGGTCGTGCTGCAGTAACCACTCATGATCGTGCTGTCCTCCTCGATGCTGTTTTAGAAGGACGAATTAATCCAGGTAAGGTATTCAATATGGCATTTGAGTTAGATGACGTACAGGCCGCTTATGCAGCAATGGACGAACGTAAGGCCATTAAATCGCTATTAGTTATCTCAGAATAATTTCTGCTAGCATCACGCCTATTGGATAATTACTTACAGAAGGCTCTAAATTGTCTTTACCAATATTTAGGATTATACTATATATGTTATTGGAAATGTGGTTAAACAATAGGAGGTTTTATTTTGGAAAAAGCACAAAGAATTAAAATCTTACAAGATATCGTCAAAATTAAATCGGTAAATGCACATGAAAAAGAAGTTGCAGATTACCTTGCAGATCTGTTTGCAAAATATGATATTGAGAGTTAGCAAGTTGAATATGCAAAGGGCCGTAATAATTTAGTTGCCGAATTCGGCACCAATCAAGATGGGAAATTACTCGCTGTTTCCGGACATATGGACGTTGTTGAAGCTGGTGACGAATCTGAATGGGACTTTCCACCATTTTCAGGAGAAATTGATGGAGATAAATTATATGGTCGTGGTACTACCGACATGAAATCAGGCCTAGCTGCTTTAGCAATCGCTATGTGTGAGTTAAAAGAGGAAGGCACAGATTTAAACGGTCGTATTCGTTTTCTAGCTACGGTGGGTGAGGAAATTGGCCATATAGGATCAAAACAATTGGTTAAAGAAGGCTATGCCGATGATATTGATGGTCTAATCATTGCTGAACCTTCAAGTTCTATTATTGCATACACCCATAAAGGGTCTATGAACTTTACAGTAACGGCTAAAGGTAAATCTGCGCACTCTTCAATGCCTGCTGAGGGAATTAACGCAATCAACCACATTGCTGATTTTGTTTTGCATTTTAATGAGGCTATGGATAAAGTAGTAAATGAATATGAAAATAGTGAATTAGGCCGCGTTGCTGCATCGGTTACGGTTATTAACGGTGGTGACCAAGTCAATTCAATACCTGCACGTGCTACGATTGAAGGTAATATTCGAACTATACCAGAATTTCCAAACGCAGAAGTGAAGAAAGTGATTGATAATATTCTAGACGAATTAAATCAAAAAGAGGATTACAATCTATCAATTACTTATGATGTAGATGATAATGCCGTAGAAAAGGCAAAAGATTCAAGTCTGGTACAAATTTTTGATAAATTAACAGCTGACGACGTGAAACCTGGTGGTATTTCACCTGTAACTGATGCTGAAGCCTTTGCAAGTATGGATAAAGACTTTGACTTAGTTATTTATGGTCCAGGTGAAGAAAATTTACCACATCAACTTAATGAGTATGTTTCTGTTGAAGACTATTTAAGTAAAATAGATTTATTCAAAGAAGCTATTAAAGAATACTTAAAATAAGCTAAGCTAAAAGCTGGAACATTTATTGTTCTAGCTTTTAGTTTTTTATATAAGATGCTTGAGTGCTCAAATTCCTTTTTCTAATAAACTTAAGATAGCTCATTTGATAAAATAATAATTGTTCACTTAGCATTTTAAAAAGCTTTATCATACACTGTCTTTCTTTTTAAAGAATTAAGGGTATAATGAAATAAAATAGTGAACAAAGGGTGAGTGTATGATTTTATCAGGGAAGAAAATTGCTGAGGAGCAAGGAACTGGCATTAAAATAACGCCATTTAATGAAAGTCAGGTTAATCCCAATTCTTATAACTTGAGACTCTCAAATGAATTGGCTTATTACGAAGATGATGTGTTGGATATGAAGAAAAAACCAACCTTGAAATCGATTCAAATTCCTGAAGAAGGATATTTATTAGAACCAGGCAAATTGTATTTAGGCCGTACAGTGGAATATACTGAAACGGATAAATATGTACCCATGCTTGAAGGCCGTTCATCAATTGGTCGTTTAGGTTTATATATCCATGTAACTGCGGGATTCGGTGATGTTGGTTTTTCAGGTTACTGGACCTTAGAGATGCATTGTTTACAACCAATTCGCATCTATCCAAATGTTGAAATTTGCCAGATTTACTACCATACAATTAACGGTGAATACGATTTATATTCATCTGGGAAGTATGCCAATAACCAAGGGATTCAAGAATCACGTTTATACCAAGATTTTATCAAATAAAGCGCCAGTCCAATTATGAATATTATGTGAAGAAAAGCCATGAATATGGCTTTTTTTGTGAAAGCAAGTTTACTTTGACCAAATTTGACTTTGGATAGGTTATAATATATTTGTAGTTAAGGAGTGTAGAATCTGACAAGGATGTCAGGTCTAAATAACTTATATATTTTTGACAAAATGAGTAGGAGTGAATATATGAGCAAAAATAGAAAACAGAATAAAAATCGGAAGAAAGGGTTTAATTTTGGGAACTCACCTAATGGTGGTGGTTATTTCAACTTTATGAATGCCTTCTGGTGGATAATATTGGTAATCCTTGGTTTGAATTTATTATTCCCAGCCATTACTGGGATGCAGGTAGAAGAAGTTCCTTATTCTTCATTTGTGAGCCAAGTAGATGCTGGCCAGGTAGAAAGTGTTGAAATTAATCAATATGATTTAACTTGGACCGCTGAAACGGACGGCGAAATGCAAGTATATACCACTGGTAAGGTGGATGATCCTGATTTAGTTAACCGTTTGGAATCGAACAATGTGACTTACCAAACGGAAATCTATCAACCAACGTCACCATTTATCTCATTCTTACTGACCTTTATTTTACCGTTTGCTGTGATTTATTGGTTAATGCGTAAACTAATGCAGAAGATGACAGGTAGTTCTGATTCTAAGATTGACCTTTCAGGTGGTGGTGGCTTTGGTGGCATGAACTTTGGTAAATCAGATGCCAAAATTTATGTGAAATCAGATAATTCACGAAACTTTAAAGATGTGGCTGGTCAAGATGAAGCCAAAGAGTCTTTGGTTGAAGTGGTAGATTACTTGAAGGAACCGAAGAAATACCAAGAAATCGGTGCCCAAGCACCGCGTGGTGTCTTACTAGTAGGTCCTCCTGGGACAGGTAAAACTTTGATGGCCAAAGCCGTTGCTGGTGAAGCTGGTGTCCCATTCTTCTCTATCGCAGGTTCTGAATTTGTTGAGATGTTTGTTGGACGAGGGGCAGCTAAAGTGCGTGACCTCTTTAAACAAGCCAACGATAAAGCGCCATGTATCGTATTCATTGATGAGATTGATACTATTGGTAAATCTCGTGACAATCCTTATTCAACCAATGACGAACGTGAGCAGACTTTAAACCAGTTGCTTACTGAAATGGATGGGTTCGAAGGCGACAAGGGTGTTATCATCCTAGCTGCAACTAACCGCCCTGAATCATTAGATAAAGCCTTGTTACGTCCTGGCCGTTTTGACCGTCAAGTGTCTATGGAATTTCCTGACTTAAAAGGCCGTGAAGAAATTCTTCGTGTCCACGCTAAAGAATATAAGATGGGTCAAAATATCGATTACCGTTACATTGCCCGTGCGACTGCTGGGGCATCCGGAGCAGACCTAGCCAATATCATTAACGAAGCGGGGCTGCGTGCCGTTCGTAACAAGCACAAGGAAATTAGCCAAATTGACTTGGATGAATCGGTAGATGTTGTCTTAGCTGGTCAAATCAAGAAGAACGATATCTTATCGCCAGAAGAACGTCGCGTCGTTTCTTACCACGAAATTGGTCACACCCTTGTTGCGGCCCAACAATCTGGTTCAGCGCCAGTTGAGAAGATTACGATTATACCGCGTACGTCAGGTGCCCTTGGGTATACCATGCAGGTTGAAACGGGAGAGAAATCACTTTACACCAAACAAGAGTTGTACAATCAATTGATGACCCTTGCAGGTGGACGTGCCGCTGAAGAAGTGGTCTTTGGTGAAATCACTACCGGGGCTTCAAATGATATTGAAAAAATGACGAAAATTGCCCGTTCTATGGTCACTCAATACGGGATGTCGGATACTTTCGGCATGATGCAATTGGAAAGTCGTACCAACCGTTACTTGTCTGACAATACACAGAGTCAGGTATCCGGTGGTACCGCTGAAAAAGCAGATCAAGAAGTCATTGAATTGATCAAACGTGCCCATCAAGAAGCCGGCGAAATCTTGATGAATAACCGCGAAAAATTGGATGAGCTGTCTGAATACTTAATTCAGGAAGAAACCATTACCGGTCAACAATTCATGCAAATTTTAAATAAATAACAAGTAATATAAAAAACGTTCGTGAGATTTTCACGAACGTTTTTTAAGGTTTATTTTGAAAGATTTCAACTACATTATAGTAGGTAGCCAATTAATCAAGACATTTCCCAAACCTGTAGCACCTGCAAAATAGATGAATGTAGGCAGTGGTTTAGAGAAGGCCAGAACAGATTTTTGGTAAACTCGATCAGGAATAAAAGCTTGGACGAATAGGTCGCCGTAATGCCTAAAGATCAAAAAGTATAGGAAGGCCCCGATGATAAGAAAGGTCACGGATGCGGCAAAGCCAGCAACTGGTCCGTAGGCTAGAACATGACTAAACCGTGTAAGTTACATGGAATAACAGAGACAATGTTATTTAGAAGGAATCCGGTCCAGCCCATACTATAGGTATTTCATTAGTAATAGGGCTATGATGATACCGGCAATTGATGTGAAAATTCTTTGTGTATGGTAGTCTTTTGCTTGATTATCTGGCGCTTCGATGGGTTCGATGACGCCATCAACTTCGATAAAGCCGCCAGCTTGTGCATGCTTGTCCTTTTTCCGCCATTGCCATAAGTTATAGATACTGCTGACTAGTAAGATGATTGACAGAATCAATAATAATGTCGGGAAGAGTTGGATAAATAATTTCGTGAAGAATATGAATAGGAAAATGAGTAGGGCTAAGACCAGAATCAGACCGAGACAGCCTAAACCTGAGGACCCGTTGTATACATAGACACGACGTTTGTTATTCATGAGTGGTCACCTCCAATAGGATTTAATTGGTTTATTATACCGGATTATTGCAATTTTGGAAAATGATAGTCATTATTTGTCAGCCTTAAAGATAAGAATTGCTAAAGCATTCTGAATAGCCTCTGTTATATGGTAAAATAAAACAGAATGAACGGAGAGGACTAGGTTATATATGAAAGATTATAAAGCGTTAAATTGGTCAAAAACATATGGCATGAAACAACTATTAAATGATGTTTCCTTTTTAATTAGAGAAGGGCAACACGTTGGTTTGGTTGGGGCCAATGGTTCAGGTAAGACCACCTTATTAAATATTATTGCGGGGAAATCTAGCCTAGATCAAGGGCAGATCGAACATCCAAAAGACTTTACAGTGGGCATTGTCACTCAAGATCCAGAGCTAGATGAAAGCCAAACGATTTTTGAGGCTGTTTATCACTCTGAAAGTCCTATCGTCCAATTAGTTGGTCGGTATGAAGAAATTACCTTAGACTTGCAATTAGAACCAGAAAATAGCCAATTACAAAAGAGATTTCAGCAGATTGAGCAAGAAATGAATGCGCAAAACGCTTGGACTTTGGATACGACAATCCAAACGATCTTATCTAAATTAGGTATTCATGACCTAACCCAAGAAGTGAACGTCTTGTCTGGGGGCCAACGGAAACGGGTCGGTTTGGCTAAAGTTTTGATTGAAGAACCGGATTTGTTACTGATGGACGAGCCTACCAACCACTTGGATTTTGAAATGGTGGAATGGTTAGAAAACTACATTGCTAATTACAAGAAATCAGTCCTAGTTGTAACCCATGACCGGTACTTCTTAGACCAAATCACGACACATATCTTTGCTTTGGACCGGGGTGACTTGAAGCAATACGAGGGTAATTACCAAATTTATTTGGAAAAATTGCAGTCTGAGCATGAAATTGAAGCAGCAACTATGGCAAAACAAAAGAAATTGTACAAGAGTGAGTTGGCTTGGATGCGTAAAGGGGCTAAAGCTAGAACCACTAAACAACAAGCCCGCATTCATCGGTTTGAAAACTTGAAAGAAAAAGTAAGCCAAACAACAGATGATAGTGAATTGACAGTGGACTTGGATACTCAACGGTTGGGTAATAAAGTCCTTGAATTCGATAACTTAACGGTAGGTTACCCAAATAAACCCTTAATCACCAATATCAATCTATTATTACAGAATAAGGAGCGTATCGGGATAATCGGGGATAATGGGGCTGGTAAAACGACCTTCCTAAACACCATTGCTGGCATACAAGCGCCACTTTCAGGTGAAGTAAAAACGGGTGAAACGGTCCGTATCGCCTACTTCCAACAAATCCCTACTGACCTACCAGAAGACAAAAGGGTGATCAACTACGTGCAGGAAATCGCTTCTGAGTACGTTTATGATGACGGGACCCAAGCATCTGCAGCGCAAATGCTAGAGCAATTCTTGTTCCCCCGTGAATCGCATGGCATGTTAATTGGCACGCTATCAGGTGGGGAAAGAAAACGACTGTACCTATTGAAGATATTGATGACTAGACCCAATGTCTTACTTTTAGACGAACCGACAAACGATTTAGATATTGATACCTTATCTGTCTTAGAAGACTACCTAGAGACCTTCCAAGGAGCTGTGATTACCGTTTCCCATGATCGGTATTTCCTAGACAAGGTAGTTGAGAAGCTTATCATTGTGGACAGCTTGGACAATACAGTACAATTATTCTATGGTAACTACCATGACTATAGAGACGCAATGAAACAAGCAAAAAATCAATCTAGTCAATCGCAAAAAGTGTCCAGTCAAAGTAAGCCAAACAACCAAGCTACTGAGTCAGTGACAGAAGAGTCACCAAAAGCTAAGCGAATGTCTTGGCAAGAGAAGAAAGATTGGGCCGTTATTGAGAGTGAAATTGAACAATTAGAAATGGATATTGAAGACATTGACCAGGCAATGAACGAAAACGGAAATGATTACGGCAAACTATCCGAATTGCAATTAGAGAAAGATAGCAAAGAAAATGATTTGCTTGAAAAAATGAGCTACTGGGAATACCTATCTACATTAGAAAATTAGTATCAGAAAATTTATTATGAAATAAAAAACAAGAAGTTGATTCAAATTAAATTAGGGGGCAATGAGTTTGGCAAAGCAATACTTAGATTTTCTACAGCACATTTTAGATAATGGACAAGATAAGAGCGACCGTACGGGTGTAGGTACCAGATCAGTTTTTGGTTACCAAATGCGCTTTGATTTAAGCGAAGGATTTCCTTTATTAACGACTAAAAAAGTACCTTTTGGTTTAATCAAGAGTGAATTGTTATGGTTCCTAAAAGGGGATACCAATATCCGCTATTTACTAGAAAATAACAATCATATCTGGGATGAATGGGCCTTTAAGCGTTGGGTTGAATCTGATGCTTATCAAGGACCAGATATGACGGACTTTGGTTTACGAGCTGACGCTGACCCAGAATTTAAAAAGATCTATCAAGAAGTGAAACAAGAATTTTGCCAACGCGTCTTAGAAGATGATGATTTCGCTAAAGAATTTGGTGAATTAGGGAATGTTTACGGTAAACAATGGCGTCATTGGGAGACACGTGAGGGTGATGCCATTGATCAAATTGCTAATATTATCGATCAATTGAAACATAACCCAGATTCACGTCGGATTATCCTTTCAGCTTGGAACCCAGAAGATGTGCCAGATATGGCTTTACCACCTTGTCATACAATGAGTCAATTCTACGTTCAAGATGGTAAGTTATCTTGCCAACTCTACCAACGTTCTGGCGATGCCTTCCTAGGTGTACCATTTAATATCGCCTCTTATGCTTTATTGACACATTTATTGGCACGTGAGGCAGGATTAGAGGTTGGGGACTATGTTCATACCTTTGGCGATGCGCATATTTACAATAACCATTTTGACCAAGTTAATGAACAATTAAGTCGTCAACCACTTGACCTACCAACTTTAGAAATTGGTGGCGAAGGTAAATCCATCTTTGATCTAGAAAAAGATGATATTAAAGTTAAAGGTTATAAAGCACATGATGCAATTAAGGCACCAGTAGCGGTATAATAATAGATAACAATCAAGACCTATTTCTGTCACAAGTTGATAAGGAGGAATTACTATGTTAATTGCAATCTGGGCACAAGATATCAACCATTTAATTGGAAAAGGTGGCAAACTACCTTGGCACTTACCAAACGACTTGAAGTTCTTTAAAGAACAAACAGTTGGTAAGACTGTTGTGATGGGGCGTAAGACATACGCAGGTTTGGATTATAAGCCATTAGCAAACCGTCACAATATTATTATTACCCGCCAGAAATCACCTTTTGAATCAGACTATGACCAAACGGATGTTGAATTAACCGATTCTATCGATAACATCTTGGCGCTAGCTGAAAAAGAAGATGTGATTATTATGGGTGGCCAGTCTATTTACCGCCTATTTTGGCCTTATATTTCTGAATTACGCGTGACAACAATTAACCATGAATTTGATGGGGATGTCCATTTTGACCCAAACCTAGATGACTTTGAAGCTTACGAGGTGATCGAAGGGGTGGTGGATGAGAAGAATGCCTACCCACGCAAATTTGTATTCTACCGAAAAGAGGACGAGGACTAGAAGAAGGAGTAGGTTATTTGGCTAAACAAAATAACACTAAGACGAAGAGACCATTAAATCTTTGGAAGTGGGCTTTTTGGTTATTACTATTGGCAATTTTGGTACCTGTAATTGCTTTATACCTGTATATACAAACAGCTGATCAAGAAACTGCCAGCGTGGGTGAACCAGCAACGACAGAAGAAGTGAGTGATGAAACGATCACATCAGAAGCCAACCTGTCGACTGTTTCCTTCAACCGACTAGTATCAGCAGTGATCGGTGGGGATGATGTGCCTTATCAGTTAACGGTGGATGACCAAGTGTCATTTGCTGGTACGATAGACGCTTTGGGGACTAAAGTGGCTTATACCATGCAAGGGCAGCCATCAGTCATGGAAGATGGGAATATCGCCATTGATGTGACCAATATTGAATTAGCGGGCTTACAATTGCCAACTTCAACAGTATTGGCTATCTTCCAATTGACCTTACCTACAGATTTACCGCTACAAGTGTTATCCGGTGAAGAGCAAATTATTATCCGATTGGACCAAGTGTCTGAAGACATGGATTTCGCTATTCGAGCCAGCGACATTGACTTAGCTAACGATGAAATCAACATCTTACTGGATGTGCCATTGAACTACATCGAGGAACAAATCGAGACAGAGACGGAAGGTAACCAGTAATATAGTCAACAATAAGAAAGAGTGATGATTACGCAGTCCTTTTATCATTATGTACAAATATTTAGAAATGCCGATTTACTAGATAGTGACCAGCAGGCGCAGTTTGCTGAGCTGGTCTTTTTAGATGGCGATTTTCCGAAATCAGCTAGCGATTTTGAAACAATTAGCAATTATATTGAATTAAACCAGCGCTATTCTGACTACGTATCGACATTTGATGAAGTTTGGCAATCCTACGCCGATAAATACCAAGTGTAGGAGGAAATATTGGGTAAATATTTGAAACCAACATGTCTATCAGAAAGTAGTGAATCATATGTCAGAAAATGAAGATTTAAAAAATAAAGAAAATAATAAAAATAATAAAAATAGCAATGAAGAATCAGATAAAATAGCAGTTACTGAGGAAGAAATCCATTCAAGTGGTCGAGACGGACATGAGCTGGGTAATGACCAAAAACCTAAAAAACGCGGGGTTTCTTGGCTAGTATATATCCTGACCATCCTTATCGTTGGTGGGGGAACTTTTGTTGGGACATCTTACGTCTTAACTGGCCGTTTACCTGGTCAAAGTGTTATTACAGGGTCCTCAGGTACGGCGCTAACCACCAGTGAAATCCAAAAAATCCAAGCTGCCTTCTCTACAATTGTGGGAGACTACGTAGAAGATGTGGACCGGGATGCGGTTGTTGACGGGGCTATTTCTGGGATGACGCAAGTCCTTGAAGACCCATATTCTCAGTATTTAACCGATCAATCAGCCCAACAATTAGATGAGACCATCGAAGGGTCATTTGAAGGTATCGGGGCTGAGATCATGGAAAAAGACGACTACATTCAAATTGTCAGCCCAATTAAAGGATCCCCTGCTGAGGAAGCCGGCTTAATGGCTAATGATATCATCACAGCTGTAAACGGTGAATCCATCCAAGGTTATACCGCCACAGAAGCAGTCGCTTTAATCCGCGGTGAAGCAGGCAGTGATGTTGTTTTAACGATTCAACGTGGTGAAGATACTTTTGATGTAACCGTCACTAGAGATACCGTTCCAATTCAAACCGTTTATTATGAAATGTTAGAAGGGCAAGATAACACTGGTTATGTTCAAATTACTAGTTTTTCGACTCCAACATACGACGAATTGGTTGCAGCTATTGAAGATTTAAGATCACAAGGAGCTGAGAAATTTGTCCTAGACGTTCGCAGTAATCCAGGTGGTTTATTAACTTCTGCCCTACAAATCGCCAATATGTTCTTAAATGATGGGGATACCATTATGCAAGTCCAAGAAAAAGATGCGGATCCTTATGTATATGAAGCATCAGACGCTGATTACGGTGACTTCCAAGTTGATGAAGATGTGGTCTTATTAGTAGACGAAGGGTCTGCTTCAGCTTCAGAAATCCTAGCTGCAGCCCTACAAGAATCTGCAGGTATACCAGTTGTTGGTAGCCAAACATTTGGTAAGGGGACTGTGCAAAATGTCTTCTCTCTTGAATCTGATTCAGAACTGAAAATTACTATTGCCAAATGGTTAAC